>NZ_JBQCCN010000197.1:0-5200 GCF_051962185.1 Sphingomonas sp. | reverse complement strand
ATCGATCTGGGCATCTTCGGCGAAAGCCCTTGGAAATCCAAATTCTTTGGTACTGGAGCCGATTTCAATGTCGATTACGACGGTTATTACCGTGCGTAGTCGTCTCCAATTCCTGTTCCTCACGCTGGTGTCATTCGCATGTCTACACCAGCTTTTCGGAGTGCAGTAAAATGTTCTTACATAATGTACTTATTATTCTGGCCTACTTCATCGGAGTAGGGGCCGTCATGGTCTTTTTCGCGGGGTTGGGCTGGCTGATCTGGAATGTCGAGACATGGACGTATCGACTCGTCAAGTCTCGTATTGTCAGCTACTCGGCAATGATGCTGACGGGCATTGGCATATTTGCCCTCGCCACAGCGCTGCTCGGTGTGAAACTCTGATGCCCAGCAAATTCATCGTGTTCGTCAACGAACACGGCAAGGAAGTAGTCGGTGAGGCCAAGATAGACGAGGACGAGAACGTCAACCTCAGCCTCACCACCGAGGACAGCCGTGCCGAGTGGATCATCACACGCCACGAGGCACGCTCTGTCCAGTCTCTATTGGAAGCAATCAAGCCATGAAAAAACTGACCAACGCTGAAGCCAAGGCTGCGGCTCTGCGTGCCGCCGACTGGCTGGAAGCCAATCCTGACAGGCACGTGCGAGGTTTGCTCGCCGCTACCCAAAAAGGTTACGAAGTCAAACCGCTCGACCGCGAGGCCGAATGTTTCTGCGCGCTAGGTCGCCTCGCAAAAGAGGCTGACATCGACGCTGGTGGCTCCGATAGCTATCTGCCATTTACCGAACAACTGCCCGGTTTTGACAATATCGGGCTTTTGAGCATTTATGGTCCAAACGACTCCGGAGACACATGGACAGAACTGAAAGGTGTGACACCCCACTGTCCCTATCTCTCCTTGTCAGGCCCCGACGGCGTGAAGGCTCTGCGGCGATACGCCAACAACTTATAATGCGCCGCGCGTACGTATACCACCGCCTGCGCAAGTACGCGCGCAAGAAGTTCAAGCGCAGCGACCCCAAAGCCCTGAAATACTGGCGGTACTGGCACAAGATGTACGGCCACCACGTGAACCTGTGGGAACAGATCATATGAAAACCAATGTGGAATACATCCGCGACAACACGTGCCCGTGTTGCCTGACCAAACCATTCTCCTTCTACGAAGGGCCGTCGGGCGGCATGTGCACCAACGTCGAGTGCGCGACGTGCGAGAGCAGGCTCAACATCTGTTCTTTGGACAATCCGTTTGTCGTTGACATTCTCAGCGAAACGGACAAGGCCAAGGAACTGGCCGCGCAGAACACTCCCGCCCCCGGCAAGCCCCTTCTGCTGCGTCTGTGGCATTGGTTGGAAGCCAAGTTCGCCTCTGACAGCGCGCAGGTAGTATCGGAAGGTACTGACCCTTGGAGCAACCGCTGATGACTAAACACTTCTTCGTTCACACGCGAGACATGTGGCAAGATAGCTGGACGTACGGCGACTGGCGTCAGTATCTCTGCAAGCGCGGAGAAACCACGCAGTGTGCCAAGTTCTCGGCTATCCCGTTCGCGATCACGACCATCGCGTCGTGTTGGCTCATCATGATGGCAGTGCTGCTGACTTTCTACCCCCACGATGTGCTCAATATGACGAACATCATCGCCACTATGAGCCTTGCAGGATTCATCGTCATCGCCAATTTCCTGCTGTATGTCACCGACTACAATCTCATGGTTGCGGTCGGCCCACTCAACCGGCCCGACGGTTATCGGGTATTACCCGGAGACAAGTAATGTTCAACTTCTTCAGAAAGAAGCCCAAGTCACAAATTCGGCAGGCGATGGAACGCGCCGCCGACTGGCTTGAGGCCAATCGCGACCACCACATTCGTGGTTATCTGTCCGCGCGCAAAGATGGTAAAGAAACCAAACCGACATTTCCTGATGCGGAATGTTTCTGTGCCGTCGGTCGCCTGTGCAAGGAATACGGCGTCAATCGGACGTTCGAGCTTCCAATTTCCAGTTCCACTATGGGCGCAATTATTCGTGCGAACGATCAAGCGCTGACCAAGGCAGAAACCAACAACCGCGAGGTTTGCGGTTGGCGAGGACAAGGCGGTTACGCAGGCATTCGTGCGCTGCGCCGCTACGCAAAGAGGTACTGATATGCCCTTCACCAAACAAGACGTGGTCGCTGGTCTGGCACGTGCTGCTGACTGGCTCACCAAGAACCCCGACCGACATATTGCGGGGACACTCGCTCGCGATAGCTATGGAGATAGCTGCGATCCGACCAATCCAAATGCGCAGTGCTTCTGTGCACTCGGACGCTTCGCAAACGAGATGGGCGTCGCTGTGCCGCTGGATACGCAAAATCCAAATGAGGAATACGAGCCGCTCTATTCGCTCATTGGACGCAATGCTGTGCGCAGTATCTATCGCGCGAACGACGGCGATACACTGCGCGATGCTGAGGGACGAGCCTTGCGCTCTACCCATTGCGGTGGCAAGCTGGCAGGCGACGAGGGCATCAACGCGCTCAAGGCGCTCGCCACCCGGCTCAATTACGAGCAAGACGTGGAAACGGAAGTCAAATGGGCCAGCTAACCGCCCCAAACGGCAAGCGGATCATAGGCACGTCTGATGTTATCCGCGTCACCGCCAACGTCACCGACTGGACCAAGGATTTGAAGCCGACCTTCTTTGGCGGGTCGGACATCTACTGGGACACTCAGAAGACTCGTACGACCAAGAGCGGCAATCTGATTGTCGTTGACGAGGACGGTGGCGAGCACCCCATCAACCAGTGTACCTACAGCGATGAAGAGGATATGTCCGATGAAGAAGCTGACGCCCTCTAACCTGCTCGATGCACTCGACAAGTCAATCGAGCACTTCGAGAAGCACCCGGAGACGTGGCAACGCGGCGGTATGTCCGATATCTACGGCAAATACCACTGCATGGCAGGACAGATGGCTGTTGAACTCGGTGTTGATTCTAAGTATGCAACTCGTACGGCGATCATCAATCGTGGCTATGAAATCAACGGCATCGTCAGAGGCTTGACTAACTACAGCATCGTCGTCGAAAATGACGCTGCCCGCGATGTTGGCGATGCTTTGACCAAGTTCACTTATGGATTGCGCCCACAACTTCAAGCCATCGTGGAGGCTGACCTATGACCGACAAGCTCATTTTCGGTGCGCGTTTCTCCGACGACGCCACGCAGTGGCTCAACGAGAAAGGCGAGCACGTAGACAATAGCGCGGAAGGGCTCGAGTTCGAGAAGTTCTCGACCGGCAATCTTACTGTCACCATCGGTAATCGGCATGAGAGCTATATGCGTACGCTCAGCCCATGGCAACAGAAGCTGGTGTATCAGTTCTTCACGCCGACCCCATCCAAGCCGTTCTTCACGGACGAAGTCCTCACCATCAAGGATACGATGCAGGACGACAACCTGCGCACCCTCGCCGCCGAAGGCGTACGCCTTGCCAAGTGGATCGCCGATGGCCTGCCTGTCACGGACGACGTGCGGACGGGCGCACAGCGCATCATCGATATTTGGACGGACGAGTGATGCGCATCACCATATACATCGACCTCGACCGACTGCCGGTTGATACCGCAGAGCAAGCTAATCACCTGAACCAAGATTTGTTACGGGCAGTTGATGGCGTGCTAGATACTTACCAGAACCACCGCTCTCCGGTGGATCGAGAAATTAAAGTGGAGGTTTCCGAATGATCTGCTCTCCTTATGCGACGCGCCTGACTGTGTTCGGCGTGCTGAACCCCGACAACAACAAGCCCTTCCGCTCGCGGGCGCTGCGACAGCAGGCGCGAGACACGTCCGTCATCCGCGAAGATGGCGCGTTCGACGCGACCGACGTGCCGGTCAAGTACCACCCCGAGACGAAGTACAAGCCCTCGAAGACCGAACGGCGTCACGCTTCGCGGTACTTCCGCGCGTGCAATCAGGAAGGCAAGGCCGTTGCCATCCTCAGCGACGATAATTAATGTCCTGAGGGTCGAGTCCGAAGATGGACTTGGCCCTTGGCATGGACCCCATTCTTGGAAGTTCTATGACGAAGTCATGGACGATTATAACCGAGGTAGCCGCGACCTTATCAAATGGGAAGCTCCGGGCACGCACACGCCGCCCGAAGACGACCCGGCGCTGTGGCCACACCACGGCCCGCAAATGCTGGTCGGGTGCAAGGACATGGACCAGATCAAGTACTGGTTCCCCCACTTTCTGTGGGTCCACCTTGTGGACTCGGGATACATGCTCGCCACCTACGAATGCCCCAGCGAGCACGTGTTCTTCGGCAAAGAACAACTCTATTTCAACCGCCATCACGCCAAGCGTGTAAAAACGGAGCCTTTGGAAAATGCCCCAGATCACCCAACGGAGCGCTGATGCGCTCAAGCGCACCATCGATTGGGCGCGAGCACATCCTGATCTTATGATCAAGGACATACTCGCTTCCAAGCGAAACGGCGACTCGTGCGAGCCTACCGACCCAGAAGCACATTGCTTTTGTGCTATCGGTCGCCTTGCGAAGGAACTTGACGTCGACGTAAGTTACAACGGTTATCAGCGTATCGCCGATGCGCTTGGCGTTGAACGTCGCTACCTCGATAGGATTATCTCGGGCAATGACTGGTCATTCGGCGACGATGGCAAGCTCAACGAGTGTCATCGTATAATCGCTGACAGGCGAGGGATCGACCGCATGGACGATCTGCTCAAGCATGCTGAGATTGTCGAATGAGAGGCATCCTCATCAATCCCCGCAACCGTCTTGTCGCTGAAGTCAACGGTGATTTCAGCGATTTCGAGGCAATCAACGATGTCGTCCAGAGCGACACCTTCGCCATTGGCCCCGACTTGGGACCTACGTTGACCACCTTTGTCGATGACGAAGGTGCTCTCAAGATGGACCAGCACTGGTTCCGGTTCCTTGGCGTGTCCCACGCCATTGCCGGGAACATGCTGATCCTAGGCAACAAGGGTATGGATACGTCCGTGTCCCTCGATGCTGCAATCACCCCTGACCGCGTGCGCGCTCTCGTCAAATGGGTCACCCCAGAAGATGCAGAGAGCGATTTTCCCCCCGTTACCATCACTACCCCAACCGGGGTACAGACTTTCCCCGTCAAATTCAGGAGTATGCCGCGATGAAGACTTTCGCGCAGATTGTGCTCGCTCGTG
>NZ_JBQCCN010000196.1:0-4508 GCF_051962185.1 Sphingomonas sp. | reverse complement strand
ATGGTGATCATGGTATTGTTGAAGCTGGCGTTCACATGGGCGACGCCGGCGGTGATGTTCTTGCGTTCGCGCCGACGAAGGCGCTGCGGTTCACGTGCCATTTTTCTATCCTAACCTTCGAAGCTGGAAAGTAGCGGTGCGGCCAGCGCCCCTGCTTACTTCTTCTTGCCGGCGATCGGCTTGGCCTTGCCCTTGCGAGTGCGCGCATTGGTGTGCGTGCGCTGGCCGCGGACCGGCAGACCCTTGCGATGACGCAGGCCGCGATAGCAGGCCAGGTCCATCAGGCGCTTGATGTTCATCGCGGTTTCGCGACGAAGATCGCCCTCGACCGTGTAGCCGGCGTCGATCGCTTCGCGGATCTGCAGCACTTCCTGGTCGGTCAGGTCCTGAACGCGGCGCTCGGGCGCGATGTTCAGCTTCGTGGTGATTTCCTTGGCTTTGGCCGGGCCAATGCCGTGGATATACTGGAGCGCGATCACTACGCGCTTGTTGGTCGGGATGTTGACACCCGCAATACGTGCCATGAACTTTGTTCTCCTAGCTCCACAGGATGCGGCATGGCTGCCACGCACCCCATCTCATCGCGTTACTCCGAAACGCACGACAGCGGCGGACGCAAGCAGGCGCCGCCGGTCAGCCGGTGTATCGGAAGGCGGCTCATCTAGGGTCGAGTCGGCGCAGTGTCAAGCGCGGGCGCGGCCGGGACGGACCGATCGCCATGGTTTAACGCATTTGCCCCGAGCCGTCATCCCCCGCCGACTCGCCGCGGCCATAGCTGAGATCGCCCGTGCCGATCGACGGCTCGGCGGGGGCGGTGAAGGATGTCGCGACGATCTCCGGCCCCGCATCGTCGGCCGCGGCCTGATGGACGTAGAACGGGTTCAGACTGTCGACCACCTGTTGTCCGGCGACGGTGCCCGCGCCGATCGCGGCCAACGCTCCCAGCCCGAGCGCCAACGCCCAGCGGTTCCTCTCTTCCCATCGCACGAGCGCGTCCTCCTGTCCCTGCGCCCCCGCGCATCGAACGCGAGAAGCAAGGCGGACGTTCCCCGGCCGCGGGCTACTTCTTGTCGGGTGGCGTGAGGGGAGCGGGCGGCGGAGCTTCCGCCGCGGCCTTGAGCCCGTCGAGTTGCGCTCCGAGAACGCTGTCGACCGCTGGAGCCAGCTTGTCGAAGCCGGTCGGCGAATAGCCGCCCGCGACATAGCTCATCCTGACCTTGGTCGCATTGTCGCCTTCCGGCGACAGTTCGAAGGTCAGGGTCGCGACGATCGCTTCGCTCTGCAAGGGGCCGAACGCTCCTTCCATGCGGAGCGTCTTGCCCTTGTCGACGAACACCAATCGCGCGTGCTGGACACTGCCCCTGCCCGGCAGCTTCTCGCAGAAGCAGCCGGTCGCCTGGCTGTCGATATAGAGGTTGTTGGCATCGCCCGACCAAGTGTGCTCCTTCGACCACCAGCGTTGCGGCGCGCGCAGCGTTTCCCACACCGCGTCGGGCGCGGCGTTGATGGTGACGGTCTTTTCGAGGACGAACCCAGCGGCTTCGGCTTTGACGACGTCGGCGGCGGCCGGGGTGGCGATCGCGAATAACGCAGCGGCGGCCACGAATGTGCGGAGCATGACGAGTTCCCCCCTCAGGATGAACGGGAGACTATAGTGCCAAAGGCTGATCGTCACCCCGGCCTTGTGCCGGGTCTGCGCTTCAACAACGGAAATCATGACGTGTTGCGCGGCGGATGCCGGGACAAGCCCGGCATAACGACGATTAGTGACGGTCAGTAATGGTGGAAAGCGGGCGTCGGTCGTCAGCCTATTCGTCCAGCGCCGCCGCGATCGCCGCGCTGACGTGATCGATATCGGCCATACCATCGACGCGGATCAGGATGCCGCGCGCTTCATAGATCGGAATGATCGGCGCGGTCTTGCCGCGATATTCGGCCATGCGCGTGCGCACGGTTTCCTCATTATCGTCGGCACGGCGCTTGAAGTCGTGGCTGCCGCAGACGTCACAGGTCCCCGCCACCTTGGGCTGCTTGAACTTGTCGTGATAGCCGGCGCCGCACTTCGCGCAGGTGTAGCGGCCCACGATGCGCTCGACGAGCGCGTCCTCGTCGACCTCGAGCTCGACTACGCGGTCGAGCTTGCGGCCATTCGCGGCGAGTAATTCGTCCAGCGATCCTGCCTGCGCGGCGGTGCGCGGATAACCGTCAAAGATCACACCCTGGTCGGGACGCAGACGCTTGAGGTTCTCGTCGATCAGGCTGGAGACGATCTCGTCCGAAACCAGCTCGCCCGCATCCATCACCGTCTTGATGCGATTGCCGAGGTCGGTGCCCGCATTCTTCTCGGCACGCAGCATGTCGCCGGTCGACAGCTGCACCATGCCGCGATTGGCGACCAAAAGCTCCGCCTGGGTGCCCTTGCCGGCACCCGGTGGGCCGAGAAGTATGATGTTCACGCCGATCTCCCTGTTGGCGCCGCCCCTCTTAACGGAGGCGGCCGCCCTTCAGTTTCGCCTTCTTGATCAGGTCGCCATATTGGTGCGCCAGCAGATGCGACTGGATCTGGGTGACGGTGTCCATCGTCACGTTGACCACGATCAACAGGCTGGTGCCGCCGAGGTAGAACGGGATCTTGAGCGCCGAGACGAGATATTCCGGCACCAGGCAGATCACCGCCAGATAGGCCGCGCCGATCACCGTGATGCGGGTCAGCACGAAGTCGAAATAAGCCTCGGTGTTCTTGCCCGGGCGGATGCCGGGGATGAAGCCGCCATAGCGCTTCAGGTTCTCGGCGGTTTCCTCGGGATTGAACACCACGGCGGTGTAGAAGAACGAGAAGAAGATGATGCCGGCCCCGTACAGCGTCATGTAGAGGATCGAGCCGTGCTGCAGATATTGGTTGAGCGCGATGACGACATCGCCCCACCAGGTATCGCCTTTCACCTTGTTGCCCGCGAGCTGGGTGATGGTCAGCGGCATGAGCAGCAGCGACGAGGCGAAGATCGGCGGGATCACGCCCGCGGTGTTGAGCTTGAGCGGCAAGTGGCTGCGATCCGACTGTACCCCGCGTTGCGTTTGTCGCTTGGGATATTGGATCAGGATGCGGCGCTGCGCGCTTTCCATGAAGCAGATGAACAAGACGATGCCTACCACCGCGGCGATGATGCCGACGACCTGAAAGCTGTCCATGCTGCCGGTGCGGCTGCCATTGACCAGATTGTAGATGTTGGTCGGCATGTTGGCGACGATGCCGGCCATGATGATCAGCGACACGCCGTTGCCGATGCCGCGGCTGGTGATCTGCTCGCCCAGCCACATCAGGAACATGGTGCCGCCAATCAGGCTGATCACCGCGCCGACGCGGAACAGCATACCGGGTTCGACCACTGCCTGGACGCCGGCATTGGCTCCCATCGTCTCGAGCCCGACGGCGATGAACCAGCCCTGCACCGCGGTCAGCGCGACGGTGCCGTAGCGGGTATATTGGTTGAGCCGCTTGCGCCCGCTCTCCCCCTCTTTCTTGATCGCGGCGAGCGTGGGCGACAGCGAGGTCGCGAGCTGCACCACGATCGAGGCGGTGATGTAGGGCATCACGCCGAGCGCGGTCAGCGACATGCGCTTGAGCGAGCCGCCGGAGAAATTGTTGAAGAAGTCGAGGACGCCGCCGTTGGTCTTGTCCGACAGAATGCCGAGCGCGGTCGGATCGACGCCCGGCAGCGGCACGTAGCTCAGCAGACGGAAGATGATCAGCGCGCCGATCGTGAACCACAGACGCTTCTTGAGGTCGGTCGCCTGGGCGAACTTGGAAAGGTTGAGCCCTGAGCCCAGACTGTCGGCTGCGGATGCCATTTATTTGATCGTCCCGAAATAAAAACGGCGGAGATGCGTCGTCCGCGCCCCCGCCGCTCATATAGGCGCCCATTCTGCCTTGTCACCTGTCGCCCGTCGCAACGGGCGTCAGGATTGTGGGCAATTTACTTGGCGGCGGCCTTTTCGGCCTTGGCGGCAAGGCGCGCTTCGCGAGCCTTGCCCTTCTTGGCGGCGGCCTTGTCGGCCGCGGCGACCACCTCGATCACCTCGACCTTGCCACCGGCTTTTTCGACCGCTTCGATCGCGCTCTTCGACGCGCCGGCGACGGTGAAGTTCAGCTTGGCGGTCAGCGCGCCCTTGCCGAGCAGGCGAACGCCGTCCTTGCCGCCACGGGCGAGGCCAGCCGCCTTGAGCGCGGCGTGATCGATCGTGCCCTTGCCATCGAGCTTCTTGGCGTCGACCGCCTTCTGGATCGCGCCCAGGTTCACCTCGGCATAATCCTTGGCGAAGATGTTGTTGAAGCCGCGCTTCGGCAGACGCATGTGGAGCGGCATCTGGCCGCCCTCGAAGCCCGCGATCGAGACGCCTTCACGGCTCTTCTGGCCCTTCTGGCCACGCCCGGCGGTCTTGCCCTTGCCCGAGCCGATGCCCCGGCCGACGCGGATCTTGCGATGACGCGCGCCCTCGTTGTCGCGCAG
>NZ_JBQCCN010000195.1:0-2884 GCF_051962185.1 Sphingomonas sp. | reverse complement strand
AAGCCTGTCGGGCGGAGAAAAAGCGCGCCTGCTGCTTGGGCTCGCGACATTCTTCGCGCCGAACATGATCATCCTCGACGAACCCACCAACCATCTCGATATCGACAGCCGCGCCGCGCTGGCCGAGGCGATCAACGAATTTCCGGGCGCCGTGATCATGGTCTCGCACGATCGTTATCTGATCGAATCTTGCGCCGACCGGCTCTGGGTCGTCGCCGAGCGGGCCGTGACACCGTACGATGGCGATCTCGACGATTACCGCCGCACCGTGCTATCGGCGCGCGGCGCGCGTGAACGCGACGCCTCCGAACGGCGCAACGACATAGAAAAGCCGCAGCGGGAAAAGACCGAAAGACGCGTTGCGCCGAAACAAAGGATCGCGAAGGCGGAAGCCGAGATCGAGCGCATCACCGCGATCATCGCCAAGATCGACGTCGCGCTGGCGCTGCCGGATCTATTCAAGCGCGATCCGAAGCAGGCCGCGCAACTCGGCAAGGCGCGCGCCAGCGCCGCAACTGCACTACAACGCGCTGAAGAGGAATGGCTCGAAGCCAGCACGTCCTACGACGAAACGGCGAGTTGAGAAAATCAGCGCCGCGTTCAGGTTGGCGCGCGCTTTTTCCTTTTGACCGGCCGCTCCGGCTTGGGCGGCGCAACAGGCTCGGGCGCCCGCTCGATCGAGGACAGACGTCCTGCTGTAAACGTGTAGATGCCAGCGCGCGGTCCTTTCAACCACGTCAGAACGGCAAGGCGGTCGCCGCGCGGGTTGTTGGAAATATTGACGTTGTCCGGCGCGCCGATGCCGCGCGTCACGTCGCATTCGGTATGCCCCAATGCCACGGTGCCGGTTGCCGGCGCAGGTGTAGCGGGCGGTGGCGTTGTCGGAGCGGCCGCAGCGCCATCCGAAAGCGCGCTGGATTCACCCGCACCTATCGGTGGCGCCATCCCGGGGCAGAGACCGTCGGCGCTGATGAGATCATCCGGGGTCACCGGCTTGTCGGGCGTAAGCGGCGGCGTCTCGATGGAGACGTTCTTCATGAACACCCGGCCCGACCGCGAAAACCAGTCGGCATCCTTGGACAGGAGGTCGGACGAAAACATGTCGGACGCGCTGCCACAGCCCGACACGAGCGGCGCCACCAAAAGCAGCAACATCCACGTTTTTCGATGAGATTTCGGCTGTCCCACGGCGAACTCTGTTCCCGGCCTGTCTTAAGGGCCTGTCCCAACACCAATTTGGGGCACGACCATGACTAACTGCGAAATTGGATCAGAAAGCCCCAAATATAATTAAATTTCAATATATCACTATTGGCGGCGTTGCCAGCGCCCGCGCTCGTCGGCCTGCCAATAGGTTACGTCGAACCCACGCGATTTGCAGTCGGTCCAGACGGTTCGCGCCGTCTCGAGCGCGACGTCGTCATCGCCATTGAAGACAAGCACAAGCCGTTCGTAACTTTCGGAATCTTCCGGTAGCGGGGCGTTATCGATCAGGAACCTGACGGTAGCCCGATTGGGGTTCTCGCTGTTGACCGTCAGCACGATGGGCTGCTCGCTCACATCCTCGATCCGCCATGTCGCATGCGGCAAAAACGAGTCATCGCGATAGGTCCACAGGTGCGCGTCGAGTGCTTCGACGCGCTCCTCCGAGGTCGTATGGATGACCGCCCGCCAACCCCGCTCGAAGGTCTTTTCGAGCAGCGGCGGCAGAACGTTTTCGATCGACATGTTCTGCAGGTGATAGAACAGAACTTCGGTCATCGCCGTGCTTCGTAATACTCCGCCACCAGGCGATCCAGCAGACGAACACCAAATCCCGACCCCCAGCTCTGGTTAATGTCGGTTTTCGGAGCTCCCATCGCCGTTCCCGCGATGTCGAGATGCGCCCAGGGCGTGTCGTCGACAAACCGCTGCAGGAACTGCGCCGCCGTGATCGAGCCGCCATAGCGCCCGCCGGTATTCTTCATGTCGGCGAACTGCGAGTCGATCAGCTTGTCGTATTCGGGCGCCAGCGGCATGCGCCAGACGCGCTCCCCCGTTTCCGCACCGACCTTGGTCAAGCGTTCCGACAGCTGATCGTTATTGGAGAACAGACCTGCATGCTCAGTGCCAAGCGCGACCATGATCGCACCAGTCAGAGTTGCCAGATCGACCATGAACTTCGGTTTGAATTTTTTCGCCACGTACCACAGCACGTCGGCGAGAACGAGCCGCCCCTCGGCGTCGGTATTGATGATCTCGATGGTCTGGCCGGACATCGAGGTCACGATATCGCCCGGCCGCTGCGCATTGCCGTCGGGCATATTCTCGACAAGGCCGATCGCACCAATGGCATTGACCTTCGCCTTGCGGGCGGCGAGCGCATGCATCAGGCCGACCACACAGGCCGCGCCACCCATATCGCCCTTCATCTCCTCCATCCCGCCGGCCGACTTGATCGAGATGCCGCCAGTATCGAAACAGACGCCCTTGCCGACGAAGGCAACCGGCGGTTCGCCTTTTTTTCCGCCGTTCCAGCGCATGATGACCGTGCGGCTCGGCCGCGAGGAGCCCTGCCCGACGCCCAGCAGCGCGCCCATGCCGAGTTTCGTCATCGCCTTGACGTCGAGCACGTCGATGCCGACCCCGACCTTTCGCAAGCGGCTGGCACGCCGCGCGAACTCTTCCGGATACAGCACGTTCGGCGGTTCGTTCACGAGGTCGCGCGCAATGACGACGCCATCGACGACATGATTGTCCGGCGCGAATGCCTTCTTCGCCGCGGCGACGTCGCCGACGGCGATCGAGACATCGGCATGCAGCGCCGCGTCATCGCCGTCCTTCTTTTTGGTTTTGTAACGATCGAATTTGTAGGCACGCAGCCTGACGCCGGCGGCCACCGACG
>NZ_JBQCCN010000194.1:0-23932 GCF_051962185.1 Sphingomonas sp. | reverse complement strand
GGGCGGGGGCCCATCCTTCGGTAGCCTTACGGTCTGTTGCTCGGTGGTCGCGGGCCCCCTCCCCCATCGCTTTGCGATGGTCCCCCTCCCCGTTCCGGGGAGGATTTTTGGGGACAGCCAGGCTCATCCGTCTCCCCCCTCGCACCCCTGGCGGAACCGTTACGTCGCCGCCATGTTGCACCCTGATGCACGCCTTCGCGCAGCTCCTCGACTCGCTGATCTACACGCGGTCGCGCAACGCCAAGCTCAGGCTGATCGGCGATTATCTCAAGGCGACTCCCGATCCCGATCGCGGCTGGGCGATCGCCGCCTTGACCGGCGACCTCGACCTGCCGGCAATCAAGCCGGCGGTGATCCGCGCGCTGATCGAGGAGCGCGTCGACCCGGTGCTGTTCCGGATGAGCCGCGATTATGTCGGCGACACCGCCGAGACGATCGCGTTGCTCTGGCCCGGCGCCGACGACGGCAAGGGCGAGCCGCTGTCGGTCGGGCAAGTGGTCGATACGCTCAATGCGCTGTCGCGCTCGGATGCGCCGGCGGCGCTTGCCGCGATGCTCGACCGGATGGATGCCGAGGAGCGCTTCGCCTTGCTCAAGATGGCGACCGGGGCGCTCAGGATCGGCGTGTCGGCGCGGCTTGCCAAGACCGCGCTGGCCCAGGCGTTCGGCGTCGAGGTCGAGGGCGTCGAGGAAGTGTGGCATGCGATCCGCCCGCCTTATGCGGAGCTGTTCGACTGGGTGGAGGGGCGCGGTCCCCAGCCGACCGCCGCGGACGTCCCCGTGTTCCGCCCGTTCATGCTCGCGCACCCGCTCGAGGACGGGACGGTCGATCTCGCCGATTATGCCGCCGAATGGAAATGGGACGGCATCCGCGTCCAGCTCGTCCATGTCGGCGACGAGACCCGGCTCTACAGCCGCGCGGGCGACGACATCACCGGCAGCTTTCCCGACATCGCTGCCGCGTTTCGTACGACCGGTGTGCTCGACGGCGAATTGATGGTGAAGGGCGAGGTTCAGGGCGGCGGGATCGAGGAAAGCGGCGGCGCGGCGAGTTTCAACGCGCTCCAGCAGCGGCTCGGGCGAAAGGTCGTGTCGGCGAAGATGCTCGACGACTATCCCGCCTTCGTGCGGCTCTACGACATCTTGTTCGACGGGGCGGAGGATCTGCGCCCGCTCCCCTGGACCGAGCGGCGTGCTCGGCTCGAAGCCTTCGCCGCCGCGCTCGATCCCGACCGCTTCGACGTTAGCGTGCTGATCGAGGCGAAGGACTTCGCCACGCTCGAGGAGATCCGCGCCGGCGCGCGCGATGCCGCGATCGAGGGCGTCATGCTCAAGCGCCGCAGCTCGGATTATGTCGCCGGGCGGCGCACCGGCCTGTGGTCCAAATGGAAGCGCGACCCGCTGACCGCCGATTGCGTGATGATGTACGCGCAGCGCGGCAATGGCCGCCGTTCGTCTTACTATAGCGACTATACGTTCGGCTGCTGGACAGAGCAGGGCGAATTGCTCCCGGTCGGCAAGGCCTATTCGGGGATCACCGACGACGAATTGAAATGGCTCGACAGCTTCGTACGCAACCACACGGTCAATCGCTTCGGCCCCGTCCGCGAAGTCGAGAAGACCCTGGTGCTCGAAGTCGCGTTCGATTCGATCCACGAGTCGAAGCGGCACAAATCGGGCGTCGCAATGCGCTTCCCGCGCATCCATCGCATCCGCACCGACAAGCCGGCGGCGGAAGCGGACACGATCGCCGGGATCAGAAAACTGGTGACGTGACCCTTAGCGACCGCGCCCGGTCCAACCGCCGGCGGCCAGCGCCCACCAGCAGATGAACGGCTGAGCGAACAGGCGGGGATAATGATAGGCCATGCCGAGGCCGGTGCCGGTCGACAAATCGTGCACTGCGTGGAGGATGTTCGCCGGATAAACGCAGAGCGCATAGAGGGCGAGCGCGGCCCCGGCGATCGCGCGGGTCGGCGGCACGAACAGGCCGATCGCGCCGGCGATCTCGGCAGCACCGGTCAGCAGGACGACGATTTGCGGATGCGGAATCGCGGGCGGCATCACCGGCAGGAACAGTCCGGGCCGCAGTATGTGGACAAGTCCAGCGAGCAGATAGAGCGGCGCGATCGTCAGCCGGGCGAGATCGGCGCGCTTTGTGCTCGTGGTTTTCCGCCCGGTCATGTCACGAATGGCGGTAATAGACGCATGCCCATCTGAACAGCGTTCGCGCGGCGACCGCACCGATCAGTAGTGCGCCGCTGATCGCCACGAGGATCAAGGTGTCGAGCACGATCCGCTCCGATCCGATCGGCCGGACAACCCGGCGCCGCACCGCGGCGGCACCGGGCCGACACGGCGGTTACGGCATCATCACCGTGTCGATGACGTGGATCACGCCGTTCGACTGCATGACATTGGCGATGGTGATCCGGCCCTTGTCGCCTTTGCCGTCCATGATCCACCAGGCATTGCCCGACTTCATGAAGGTCAGCATGCCGCCTTCCACGGTCTTGTAGCTCGCCTTGCCCATATGCGCCTTGGCCTTGGCGGCGATGTCGGCGGCGGTGATGCGGCCCGGCACGACGTGATAGGTCAGCACCGAGGTCAGCTTGCCCTTGTTCTCGGGCTTGAGCAGCATGTCGACCGTGCCGGCGGGCAGCTTCGCGAACGCGGCGTTGGTCGGGGCGAAGACGGTGAACGGTCCGGGCCCCGACAAGGTGTCGACAAGGCCGGCCGCCTTGACCGCGGCGACCAGGGTGGTGTGGTCCTCCGAGTTCATCGCGTTCTGGACGATATTCTTCGTAGAATACATCGCCGCGCCGCCGACCATCGGGTTCTTGGTCGCGGCCATGCCGGCGGTGGCGCCGGCGGCCAGAACGGTCGCGAGCATCAGTTTGCGGATTGCCTTCATGTCGCTCTCTCCTGAAGCACGCCCGTTGGCGCGTGCGTCAGTAGGTACGGATGCTATCCGCTCGCGGATGCAGGCGATGACAGAAGTTAAGCGACCGAGAGCTTTCCGCTCGCCACCACCGGCCCTGTCGGCAGGCCGGTCGGCGAGCCGCCGAGCGGCTCGATCGACACCGCGAGCATCATGCCGGTCTTGAGATGCCGGCGCTTCTCCATCGGCAGCATCATCCGCGACGGGCCGGTCGAGGCCAGCATGCCCATCGACCTGGGTACGCCGTCGCCGCCGATCATCCAGAGCTGCGCGGTCTTGCCTTGCGGCGCCATCCCGGTCTCGCCGATCCGCATCTCGCCGGTGGTCATGTCGACCATCGCCGGCACCGCGCTCGATTTGTCGCTCATCATCAGCGAGGCGACCATCATGTGATGCGGCGGACCCTCGACGCGCGGGGCGGGCTGGAACCGCACGAACAACGCCAGCATCGCGGCGATCGCGCCGACCATCGCCGCGATCGGCCAGCGGAACGCCGATCTCGGCCTGGCAACGGCCGGCGCTTCCGGTGCGATCAGTCGGTCGGCGACCGATTCGGGTGCCGCGACTTCCGGATAATCGTCGAACAAGCCGGCCAGGCGCCGGCGCCAATCTTCGACCTCGCGCGCGAAGACGGGATCCGCCAGCACGCGGCGGAGCGCGGCGGCGCGTTCCTCGCCATCGAGCAGGCCCAGCGCGAGCTCGGCGGCGGTCATGTCGGGATCGGGCGCGTCAGTCGTCATCGACACACCCTCTTAGCTGGAGGAGGCCGCGCCGCACGATACTCTTCATCGTCCCCAGCGGCACGTTCTTGCGCTCGGCAAGCTCGGCATAGGTCACGCCGTCGAAGAAGGCTGTGCGGATTGCGTCGCGGGCGCGCGCGTCGAGCGCGTCGAGGCAATCGTGCAGCCGCTGCGATTCCTGGTCGCGCGCGACCGTCTCGCTCTGGTCGGGCGTGGGATCGGCCACGCTCAGCGCTTCCTCGACCGGATGCGCGGGTCGCGCGCCCTTCGCCCGCACCCAGTCGATCGCCTTGTTGCGCGCGATCGTCGCCAGCCACGAGATCGGTCTGGCGCGGCCGGGCTCGTACGCGCCGGCGCGCTTCCAGATCGTGAGATAGACTTCGTGCAACACATCCTCGGCAGCGCTCCGCTCTCCGCAGATACGCAGACAGATACCGAAAAGCTTCGCCGAGGTCAGGCGGTACACGTCCTGCAGCGCGGCGCGATCCTCCTGCCCGGTACGCACCAGCGCCTCGGTCAGGCGGGCGCGAGCGGCGGCGGTGTCGTCGGGGGTGCGCACGTCCGCATGACTAGACGCGCAGCCGGCCATAGGCAATTGACGCTGCCGGAATGGCCGCCACGCTCGCCCCCTTGCTGATGATCGCCTCGGGTTCGGTCCATGCGGTGGTCAACGCGATCATCAAGGGCGGGCGCGACAAGATGGCGTCGCGCGCTATGACCGACGGGTCGGCGGCGATCATCCTGCTGCCCGTGCTGTTGATCGTGCCGTTGCCGGCCGGCGCCTGGGGATGGCTCGCCGCGACCGCCGCGATCCATGCGCTCTATCTCTATTCGCTGATCCGCGCCTATCAGGTCAGCGATTTCTCTTCGGCCTATCCGGTGCTGCGCGGCACCGCGCCGCTGGTCACCGCCGGGGTGACGCTGGGCTTGCTCGGCGAGCACGTTTCAGCGGCGGATATCGCGGGAATCGCGCTGATCGGCCTGTCGATGTTCATGCTGGCGATCGGGCGCCATCTGAGCCGCGCCGGGTTCGGCTGGGCGGTGCTGACTGGCTTCACCATCGCGGGCTATACGGTGATCGATGCCGCCGGCGTGCGCGCCGCGCCGACGCCGTTCAGCTATATCGCCTGGATGTTCGTGACGATGGGGCTGGTCGTCGTCGCGATGTTCGCGCTCCTGACGCGCGGCACGCTATTCGCGTCGATGCGCCAGCAATGGCGACCGGGCGCGATCGCCGGGGCGCTGTCGATCCTGACCTACGGCCTGGCGCTTTATGCGTTGTCGATCGGCCCGACCGCGCCGCTCGCCGCCCTGCGCGAGACCGGGATGGTGACGGCGCTGGTCATCGCGGTCGTGTTCCTGAAGGAGCGGGTGACGGCCGGGCGCGTGGCGGCGGTGCTGGGGATTCTGGCGGGGGCGGGACTGATTCTGCGGGGGTGATCTTCTAAATTCCTCCCCGGAACGGGGAGGGGGACCATTGCGAAGCAATGGTGGAGGGGCCCGCGACCAACCAGCAACAAGCGAGGAGGATGCGGATCGTGGGCCCCCTCCACCACCGGCCTACGACCGGCGGTCCCCCTCCCCGTTCCGGGGAGGAATTAACGAAAAAAGCCCGGCCCACTTGCGTGGACCGGGCTCTTTTTCAAAAGCAGAACCGGATCGGGCGATCAGATCGCCGAGAGGTTCACCGCGGCGTATTTGCCGCGGCGATTGTCGACCTCGAGCTCGAATTCGAGCCGGTCGCCCTCGTTCAGGCTGGACATGCCCGCCCGCTCGACCGCCGAGATATGGACGAACGCATCGGGCTGGCCGTCGTCGCGCTGAATGAAGCCGAAGCCCTTCATCGCGTTGAAGAACTTGACCGTGCCGGTCGCCTTTTCGCCAGTCAGCTCGCGACCGCCACCGCCGCCCGGGCCGCCGGCGGCGCGCTCGGGGCGCGGACCGCGGTCCTGGACCGGCATGGGCTCGCCGTCGATCTTCAGCTCGGTGGCCGAGATGCGGCCGCCGCGATCGACCAGGGTGAAGCCCAGAGGCTGACCCTCGGCCAGGCCGGTCAGGCCGGCCTGCTCGACCGCGCTGATGTGCACGAACACGTCTTCGCCGCCGTCATCGCGAACGACGAAGCCGAAACCCTTTTGCGCGTTGAAGAACTTTACGACGCCGGTGCCTTCGCCAACGACCTGCGGGGGCATGCCGCCACCGCCGCCACGACCACCACCGAAGCCGCCACCGCCGCCGCCGCGGAATCCACCGCCGCCGCCGCCGAAGCCGCCACCACCGCCGCGATAGCCACCGCCACCGCCGCCACCATAGCCGCCGCCACCGCCGAAGCGATCGCCGCCGCCGAAGCCGCCGCCACCGAAGCCGCCGCCGCCGAAATCACCGCCGCCGCCGAAATCGTCACTGCCGCCGAAATTGTCGCGCTTGTCACGACCGCGACCTCCACGATTGCCGCGGCCACCTTTATCGAAACTCATGCCCTGTTCGTCTTTCCGGTTCGCCCAATATCACATTCAAGAACCAGCGCGCCGGACGACAGACGCAGGCCTTCGGACGCAAACCAACCGCGCCTTATTGCCAGTCTTAGCCGAAAAACCGGCATGTCGCGAACAAAATCGTCGGCATTCCAGCCCTTGTCGTCGCGATACTTGCGCGGGCGTTGCCGAGACGGCACAGCTTGGCCATGCCGATCATCGAACTCCTCGCCAGCCCCGCCGCCTGGGCGGCGCTGTTGACGCTCATCGTGATGGAGGTCGTGCTCGGCATCGACAACCTCGTCTTCGTCGCGATCCTGTCGAACAAATTGCCCGAGGCGGACCGCGCGCGGACGCGGCGAATCGGCATCGGCCTGGCACTCATCCTGCGCCTGCTGCTGCTGACCACGATCAGCTGGATCGTCGGTATGACCGCGCCAGTGATCGACTTCGGCTGGTCCGGCGCGCCCGATCTGCACGGCAATCCCAGTTTCGAGACGGCCTTCTCGATTCGCGACCTGATCCTGATCGCGGGCGGGCTGTTCCTGCTCTACAAGGCGACCACCGAGATCCATCACAGCGTGGATCCGGCCGAATCGGACTCGGCGCTCGACAAGACGAACAGCCAGAAGACGCTCGGCTTCGGCGCGGCGATCCTCCAGATCCTGGCGCTCGACCTCGTCTTCTCGATCGATTCGATCCTGACCGCGGTCGGTATGACCGACGAACTGCCGATCATGATCGTCGCGGTGATCGTCGCGGTCGGGGTGATGCTGATCGCCGCCGATCCCTTGTCCAACTTCATCGCGAAGAACCCGACGGTGGTGATGCTCGCGCTCGGTTTCCTGCTGATGATCGGCTTCGTGCTGATCGCCGACGGCTTCGGCGTCCATGTCCCCAAGGGCTATGTCTATACCGCCATGGCCTTCTCCGCCGGCGTCGAGATCCTCAACATCTGGAGCCGCAAGGCGCGCGAGCGGCGCTCGGGCCACTAAAGGCGGCCTTCAAGCCGGGTTCTGGGAAATTTGGTTCACGCAAAGGAGCGAAGGCGCAAAGATTCTGTTCGCGCAGAGGCGCAGAGAATGCAGAGTCGTTTCCGTCCTGAACAGCCAACAAGATCGACGCGTGATGATCGAATCAGGGCCTCGCTTTGCGAGGCTCGCTTTCCTTTACCTCTGCGCTCTCTGCGCCTCTGCGCGAACAGAAATCCTGCTTCGCGCCTTCGCGCCTTTGCGTGATCAACTTCTTCCTTCTTCGGCCGAATGGTGATCCGCGTCACGGCTGCAACAGCAATAGCGTGTCAGGCCCGGCACCGGCGGCGCAACTTGAGCGTTCCGCCCGGAAGGGCTAGGCGCAATCGGATGACCGTTCATCTTCATGAGGAAGACCTCCCCGCCGGGCTGTTCGCCCCCGGTGCCGCGATCGCCGTCGATACCGAGACGATGGGGCTGATCACGCCGCGTGACCGGCTGTGCCTGGTGCAATTGTCCGACGGCGGGCCCGACGAGCATCTCGTCCGCTTCGGCCCCGGCAGCGATTATACCGCGCCCAATCTCAAGGCGCTGCTCGCCGATCCCGATCGCGTGAAGCTCTATCATTTCGCGCGGTTCGATCTCGCCGCGATCAAACATTATCTCGGCGTCGTCGCCGGCCCGGTCTATTGCACCAAGACCGCGTCGCGGCTGGTCCGCACCTATACCGATCGCCACGGGCTGAAGGAACTGGTCCGCGAATTGCTCGGCCAGGACATTTCGAAGCAGCAGCAATCGTCCGACTGGGGCGGGCCCGAATTGAGCGACGCGCAAAAGGACTATGCCGCGTCCGACGTGCGCTTTCTCCATCGCCTGCGCGACGAACTCGACCGCCGTCTGGTGCGTGAGAAGCGCGCCGAGCTCGCCCAGGCCTGTTTCGACTTCCTGCCGTGGCGCGCCGAGCTCGACCTCGCCGGCTGGCCGGAAATCGACCTGTTCGCGCATGTCTGACGTCGCGCTCAGGATGCGGTCCGAACGCCAGCGCTGGGCGGCGCCGGGCAGCGGGCACGACAGCCTGATCGCGATCCTGCGCATCGTCCTGCCCTCGGCGGTCGGGGTGGTCGCCGCGCTGATGGTGTTCCTGCCGCTGACCGCGGGCGGTGACGTCAGCTTCGTACTCGACCGCAACAAGGTCGAAGTGACCAAGGAGCGGCTGCGCGTGCAGACCGCCACCTATCGCGGCCAGGACAACAAGGGCCAGCCGTTCACGCTGACCGCACAATCCGCGGTGCAGAAGAGCGCGGCCGAGCCGATCGTCGACATCGACAAGGTGCTGGCGGAAATCGAGCTCGCCGACGGGCCGGGCAAGCTCAACGCGCCGAGCGGCCGGTTCAACCTCAACAACCAGCAGCTCGACGTGAACGGGCCGATCACCTTCACCGGCCCCAAGGGCTACAGCCTCAACAGCACCGGCGCGACGGTCGATCTCAGGCAGAAGACGATGCAGGGGACCGGCGGCGTCTCGGGCACCTTGCCCCAGGGCCGGTTCACGGCCGACTCGATGAGCGCCGATCTCGAGAACCGCATCGTGCGGCTGAACGGCCGAGCGACCATGACCTTCAGCCACGGCCGCGGCGCCAAGGCGAACCGATAACCCGATTTTTTGGCACATCCGCCGCGTCCGCGCTTGCCCTTGGCGAGGCGCCAAGGCATGTCGGCGCGGTGCGCCATGCACAAAGCTTGCCAAGTGGCTCGCCGATAACCATTCGGTAACCATGACGCGGGCACTCAGGGAGCCGATATGAACGACGCCGTGACCCTGGAAGAGATCGCCCCGATCGCCGAAACCCCGGTGATGAAGGGGCTGTCGGTCGTGTCGATCGCCAAGTCGTACGACAAGCGCGTAGTGCTGACCGACGTGTCGGTCTCGGTCGGTCCCGGTGAAGTGATCGGCCTGCTCGGCCCCAATGGTGCCGGCAAGACGACCTGCTTCTATTCGGTGATGGGGCTGGTGAAGCCCGATTCGGGCCGCATCATGCTCGACGGCGACGACATTACCGGGCTGCCGATGTACCGCCGCGCGATCCTCGGCTTGGGCTATCTGCCGCAGGAAACTTCGATCTTCCGCGGCCTGTCGGTCGAGAAGAACATCCTCGCGGTGCTCGAACTCGCCGAGCCCGACAAGGCTGCGCGCGACAAGAGGCTCGACCAGTTGCTCGACGAATTCGGCCTGACCCGGCTGCGCGACGCGCCGGCGATGGCGCTGTCGGGCGGCGAGCGCCGCCGCGCCGAGATCGCGCGCGCGCTCGCGGCCAATCCCTCGATCATGCTGCTCGACGAGCCCTTCGCGGGGATCGATCCGCTGTCGATCGCCGACATTCGCGACCTGATCGTCGAATTGAAGAAGCGCGGTATCGGCGTACTGATCACCGATCACAACGTGCGCGAGACGCTCGACATCGTCGATCGCGGCTACATCATCTATGACGGCCGCGTGCTGTTCGCCGGCACGCCCGAGGAACTCGTCGCCGACGAGAACGTCCGCCGCCTCTATCTGGGCGAGAGCTTCACGCTGTAGGACGATGCGCGACCTTCTTCCCCCTCGTCGCCCCGGCGCAGGCCGGGGCCGCCGGCGGCAAAAGGACCTCCATTTCGAAGCGGCCCCGGCCCCCGCCGGGGTGACGGGCGGGCAGCCATGAGCCTCGCACCGCGCCTAGATCTGCGGCAGTCGCAATCCTTGGTGATGACGCCGCAGCTCCAGCAGGCGATCCGTCTTCTCGCGCTGTCCAATCTCGAGGTCGAGACCTTCATCGCCGAGGAAATCGAGCGCAATCCCTTGCTCGACAGCAGTGGCGCGTCGGACGACGACGGGCCGATCGTCGAGCGCGAGGCGCCGGTCGAGATGGGCGACGAGCCGGCCAGCGCCGATGCGTTGCTCAACGGCGAGAGCGGCGGCGAAGCCTCGCTCGACGTCGATTTCGCCGCGGAAAGCTTCCACCACGATTCGCCCGCCGACCAGGCCGGGATGGACGGCTCGCTCGGCCTGAATGGCGGTGCGTCGGGCGGCGGTCTGGGCGAGGACGGGCCGGATCTCGACGCCTTCGCCGATACCAGCCTCAGCCTCGCCGATCATCTGCTCCACCAGGCGGGCGAAGTCATGTCGGGGCCGGACCTGTTCGTCGCGCAGCATCTGATCGACCTGATCGACGAGGCGGGCTATCTGGCGACGCCGCTGCTCGAGGTGGCCAATCGGCTGGGCGTGCCGCTCGCGCAGGTCGAGGCGGTGCTCGGGGTGATCCAGACGTTCGATCCGACCGGGGTCGGCGCGCGCGACCTCGCCGAATGTCTCGCGCTCCAGGCCAGGGAAGCCGATCGCTACGATCCGTGCATGGCGCGGCTGATCGACAATCTCGACCTCGTCGCGCGCGGCGAATTGTCGCGGCTGAAGCGGATCTGCGACGTCGACGACGAGGATCTCGCGGACATGATCCGCGAGCTCCGCAATTACGATCCCAAGCCGGGTTGCCGGTTCGGCGGCGAAGCGATGCAGGCGGTGGTCCCCGACCTCTATGTCGCCAAGGCCAAAGAAGGTTGGGCGATCGAGATCAACGCCGCGACCCTGCCCAAATTGCTGGTCAACCGCTCTTATTATGTCGAGTTGTCGGCGGGCCCGCAGGACAAGAATTCGAAGGCGTGGCTGTCGGAAATGCTCGCCAGCGCCAATTGGCTGGTCAAGGCACTCGACCAGCGCCAGCGCACGATCATCAAGGTCGCGAGCGAGATCGTGAAGCAGCAGGAAGCGTTCTTCCTCCACGGCGTCGCGCATTTGAAGCCGATGACGCTGCGCCAAGTCGCCGACGCGATCGAGATGCACGAATCGACCGTCAGCCGGGTGACGTCGAACAAATATCTGAGCTGCGCGCGCGGCCTGTTCGAACTCAAATATTTCTTCACCTCGGCGATCCAGGCCGCCGACGGCGGCGACGCGGTGTCGGCCGAAGCGGTCAAGTCGGCGATCCGCGCCCTGATCTCGGCGGAAAGTCCCAAGGCGATCCTGTCCGACGACACCCTGGTCGATATGCTCAATGCCAAGGGCTTCGGCATCGCACGCCGCACCGTCGCGAAATATCGCGAGGCGATGGGCATCGGCAGTTCGGTCCAGCGGCGGCGGCAGAAGGCGCTGGAGGGGGTTGGGTGAGAGCGAAGCTGCTGGCCTGCATTGCGTTCGGCATCGCCATTCCGAGCGGCGCGCAGACCATTCCGCCCAAGGAAGCGGCATTACTCGACGCGAAGCTTGGTAAGGTGACTGCGAGGGGGCGAACCTATTTCTACAAGAATATAGACACCGCAGGTTGTCCGGCGGTGACACCGGCGTGCCGAACCACGGCCTATGTGGTGACTGGAGACGTCGTCCTGCTCGGTAGGGTACGCGGCGGCGCGATCGAGGCGCAGTTCGGCAATGGCGTTCGGGAGACCCGCGGCTGGTTGCCTTTGTCGGCAGTGGCCTTGATTCCCATCACCGTGCCGTCGCTCTCCGACTGGCGCGGCAATTGGGTGCGCGATGACGAGGCCAATATCGACATCACTTCCGGCGGGCGGCCGGGCACGCTGTCCTTCGCCGGAACGGCGCTCTGGAATTCGCACGACCCAGAGGCCCGGGAGCGTGGCAGCGTCCATGTTGGTCAGATCGACACGAAGGGGACGCCGCGAGCTGGTCGGGTGTCGCTCGTCGATTTCGACGGCGACTGCAAAATACGGGCGCGGCGGATTGGCCCCTATCTGGTGATCGCCGACAATTACTTTTGCGGCGGCGCGAGCGTCACCTTTTCGGGCATTTACAAACGCCGGCGCTGAGCGACGGCCAATCGGTATCGCTGCCTGATCGTTTTTAGCAATTCGGCAAAACATTCATACTAATCCAGCGGCATGGCAGCGCATTTCACCGTCCGCGCGGAACCGTCGCGCGATCTGATTCGGATCACCATGTCGGGCTTCTTCACGCCCGACGACATCCAGGCCTTTTACGACGCGCGCGCCGCCGAACATGCGCGACTCACGTGCGGTCCCAACCAGCACATCACGCTCAACGACCTGAAGGGCATGAAGGTACAGGCGCAGGATATCGTCGCCACCTTCCAGTCGCTGCTCGCCGACCCCGCCTATCGCTCGCGCAAGCTGGCGTTCGTCGTCGACCGCACATTGGCGCGCAGCCAGTTGATGCGCGCGCTCAACGGCCGCACCGCCAAATGTTTCGAGGACCGCGTGACCGCCGAACGCTGGCTGTTCGCACACGACCCGGAGGTCGTAGCGGCCTGAGGGGCGTTCTCGCGCGTTACTCTGCATCGTCACCCCGGCCTTCGCCGCCGCCTGCGGCGGCGCTCGGGACAGACTTGTACCGGGGTCCACGGTGCCGCACGCGGAACAAGAAGCTCCAGCATCTCGCTCTCCTGCGCGGTGGATGCCGGAACAAGCCCGGCGTGACGGATGGGGATGATGGGCGGCTTTCATGCCATCGGCACTGGCGATACCCTCCCGCCCCAAAGGGAGCCGTCATGATCATCGTCACCGGCAGCGTCACCGCGAAACCCGACCGATTCGAGCTCCTGCTCGAGGCCTGCCTGGCGCATGTCCATCGTTCGCGGGTCGAGGACGGCTGCCTCAGTCACGCGGTCCATATCGATGCCGAGAATCCGCGGCGGCTCGTCTTCTTCGAGGAGTGGCGCGACCTGGCCGCGCTCAAGGCGCATTTCGTCACGCCGGGCATTGCCGAGCTGATGGCGGCGATCCGCGAGCATGCCGCGTCGAGCGAGCGGATCACCACTTATGCCGCCGAGCGGAACCCCGATCAGTCGTAGTCGATGCTCGGGTACCAATCGGTGCCCCGCCCCGCCGGGATGGTGTCGAGCACGTTCCACAAAGGCGACATCTCGGGCGCGCCGCGCGGGTCTTGCCCGGGATCCTCGGTGCCGCCGAGTTCGCCGCTCCAGAAATGGCGAATGGTACCGTCGGCATCCCTGGTGAACACGTCGTAGGACGGCCAATCGCCGTCGTCGTGCCAGGCATTGTGGTCGCGGCCGAATTGCTCGCTGGTGTCGCAGAACAAGGGCATGCCGCGCCAGCCGCGTTCCTCGGCGAAAGCGTAGAGCCGTTCGACCGGCGACCGCGCGACCACCGCGAGACCGACTTTCTGCCGTAGGTCGCGCGCATTGGCCGCCAGCGCGCCGAGGAATTGCGTACACATCGGGCAGGGTCGCGCGCGTTCGGGGCCGAACATCCAGCAATAGACGACGAGCGCGTCATGTCCTTCGAACAGATCGGCCAGTCCGACCTCGCCGTCCTTGCCCTGGAACCGATAGTCCTTGGTCACCACCGGGCCGGGGGGCAGCGCGCGGCGCTGGGCGGCGACGCGTTCGAGATGGCGGCGTAGCTCGACTTCCTCGGCCAACAGCTTCTTGCGTGCCGCGCTATAGTCGGCGCTCTCGCCCGGATAGGGGCGATGGGCCTTGTCGGCCAGCTCCGCTGCGGGGGCGAGCATCTCGGAGTCCGCGTCGGCCATGATCTTCTCCTTGTCGTCCGCCCCGGTGCCCTGATCCTATCAGGGGGCGGTCGGATCGACCATGATCTTCACATGGTTCTCCGGGTCGCCGAGATCGTCGAACGCCCGGGCGACACCGTCGAGCGCGACCGTGCCGGTGACGATCCGGCCGACGTCGACCTGCCCCTCGGCGATCTCGCGCAGCGTCGCGGCGAATTCCTCGGGCGTATAGCCATAGACGAATTCGAGATTGAGCTGCTTGGTGATCGCCATCGACGGGCGGAAATTGTCGGGTTCCATGCACACGCCGGCGACGACGATCTGCGCGCCGGGCGGGCAATCCTCGATGATCCGCTGGACCATGCCGGGCACGCCGACGCATTCGAACACGATCGGCCGCGCGTGCACCTTGCCCGCCATCCGCGCGATATGCGCCTCGGTTTCGGTCGCAGGCACGCCGTAATCGGCCCATTTGCCGTGCGGCCCCTCGACCGCCGGGTCGACCACGACATCGGCGCCCATCCGCTCGGCTTCGGCGCGGCGGCGCGGCGAGAAATCGGCGGCGATGACCGGGCCCTTGCCGGCGATCTTGAGCGCGGCGATGATTGCCAGGCCGACCGGGCCGCAACCGATGACCAGCGCGGCCGATCCCGGCTCGAGCGCGGCCCTGGCGACGGCATGCGCGCCGACCGCGAACGGCTCGGTCAGCGCGGCGAGATCGTCCGACAGGCCATTGGGCACTTCGAGCAGCAATCGTTCGTCGAGAACCATCCGCTCGGCGAACCCGCCGGGCGCCGAGGGCGAATAGCCGACGGGATGATAGCCTTTGGAAGAATTGGTGACGGGCACCGACACCACCCGGGTTCCGGGCTTCAGCCGATGCGGCGTGTCCACGCCGTAATCGAGCACTTCGGCGCAGAATTCGTGGCCCATCACCATGTCGGGCAGCGGTCGCGGCGTGCCGCCGGCGCGCTCGGCGACCATATTGTCCATGTGAAGCAAGGCGTGGAGGTCCGACCCGCAGATCCCGCAGCGGAGCGTTCGTACGAGCACTTGCCCCTTGTCCGGCGTCGGCTCGACGATCTCGTCCAGCTCCAGCCGCTGCCCGCGCTTGACCACTGCCCGCATCGCGCTCTCTCCGACGGTTTTTCCGTAGCGCAGATTGAAAATCGACCGGGCGGTCGTCAAGCCTCAGGTCGTCGGCGAAGCGGGCGGCTTGACGCCCGCCTCGCGGAACACATCCTCGAGCGCCTTGTCGTCGAGATAGCGCGACGGCGCCGCCAATCCCGCCAGCACCGACGGGCCGGACATCAATTCGCCCATCGACGCCTCGCCGAGGATGCCGAAGCTCGACTCGATCGCCGACTGGCCGTCATATTTGATCGCCAGCACCGTTTCCTTGCGGCAATCCACCGTCAGCAGGCGGCCCAGCAACGTACCCACCACCTTGGCATTGTCGGTCTGCTGCTGCGGCGTGATCCTGGTCAGGTCGGCGATCGCCGGGGTCGAGGATATCGCGATGAAGATCCACCGGATCAGCGCGTTCTTGTCGGCGGCCGAGGTCTTGGCGACCATGCACTTGCCGAGATCGCTGCTATAGACGCCGGCCCGGGCCGGCGTGCCGGCGAGCAGGATCGGCAACACGGCCAGCGCGGCCGCTACGGTACGACGCATAGGATTCCCCCCTTCGACGATCAGTCGTCCTCGTCTTCATAGCCGACCAAGGCGAGCGCGCGAGCCTTGATCTGATGGGTTTCGCACCAATGGATCAACGCCTCCTCGCGGCCGTGCGTCACCCATACTTCCTTCGGCGCAATCTCGATCAGCGTCTCGGTCAGCTCGTCCCAATCGGCGTGGTCGGACAGGATCAGCGGCAATTCGACCAGTTTCTGCCGCGCGCGCTGGCGGACGCGCATCCAGCCCGACGCCATCGCGGTGATCGGGTCGGGCAGCCGCCGCGACCAGCGGTCGTTGAGCGCGCCGGGCGGGCACATGACGATCCGGCCCTGCAATTCCGCCTTGGCGACGCCGGTGGCTGGCCGCAATTCACCGAGGTCGACGCCGAGCTCGACATAGAGATCGGACAGCCGCTGCAACGCGCCATGCACGTAGATCGGATCGTCGAAGCCCATGTCGCGCAATTCGCGGATCACGCGTTGCGCCTTGCCCAGCGCATAGGCGCCGACCAGCACGCAGCGATCGGGATTGGCGCGCAACGCGGCGAGCAATTTGTCGATCTCGTCATGCGTCTCGGGATGGCGGAACACCGGCAGGCCGAACGTCGCCTCGGTGACGAAGATGTCGCATTTGACCGGTTCGAAGCGCGCGCGGGTCGGGTCGGGGCGGCGCTTGTCATCGCCCGACACGACGATCGTCTCGCCGCGATGGCGCAGCACGATCTGCGCCGATCCCAGGACATGGCCAGCGGGGACGAATTCGACCTCGACTCCGCCCATGTCGCGTGGCTCGCCATAAGCGACGGCATGGCCGGCCTGCGGGCCGTAGCGCGCTTCCATGATCGCCAGCGTCTCGGGCGTCGCCCACACCGCTTCGTGCCCGCCGCGGGCATGGTCGGCATGGCCGTGCGTCACCAGCGCGCGCGGGCTCGGCACCGACGGGTCGATCCAGGCATCGGCCGGCGCCACGTAGATGCCCTGCGGATGGGGCGTGATCCAGTCGCCGAGCTTGGTCATCCCGTTAATATGGTCGGCGGCGGCGCGGGTTCCATGGCTGCGTTTTCGGTCCCACTTGGCCGTGGCGCCGGTCACCGGCATCCCCGATATGGCGCGCCGCGCGTTCCTGCTCCATCCTGCGGCGACAAAGGAGAGAGTGATGCAAGCACAAGTGGCGATCGAGCGGCGACTCGACCGACTCGAACGAACGATCAGGCGGCAACGCATGATGCTCGGGGGTCTCGGCCTCGCCGGCGCGGCGGCGCTGCTGATGGCGCTCGCGCCGGCTGCGCCCGGTACGATCGAGGCGCAGGGCATCCGCATCGTCGATGCCGCGGGCAAGCCACGCATCCTGATCGGCGCGCCGCCGCCGAAAGAGGGGCGTCAGCGCCAGGACGCCCAGACCGCCTCGATCGTCGTGCTCGGTCCCGACGGCGCCGATCGCCTGATCCTCGGCGAGGAGCCGCCGGTGCTGGTCGGCGGCAAGGCGTATCCGCGGATCGCCAGCGCTTATGGCCTGCTGATCCACGACGCCAAGGGCAATGAACGCGGCGGGTTCGCCTTTCTCGACAACGGCCGCGCGGTGATGTCGCTCGACCGGCCGGGCGGCGACGCGGTGTTGCTGACCGCCAACGACCAGACCGGGTTCGCCGGGCTGGTGGTCAATTACCAGAACCCGCTCGGCAAATATGCCGAGGGCCTGCGGATGGGGACCAAAGACGACACCGCATGGCTGTCGCTCCAGGACCGCGCCGAGGGCGAGCGCGCGCGGCTGGCGGTGGAGGGGCAGGCGGCGCCGAAGCTGATCGCCCGGCCCGCCGGCGCGCCGCCGGCACCGTAGCGCGGTGACGAGTTCGCTCCCTATATCTGCGGCATGCGTGGCGACCTCCTTCTTTCCATAGCCCCTCCCCTTCAGGGAAGGGGTAGGGGGCGGGACTGTGCATCAAGCCGATCGCCGGTGGAGGCCCCCCACCCCAACCTCGTTCCGGGTGAACGATGCCCCGCGTCGTTCAGGCCATGCCGGGGGCATGGCCGACCCGGAGCGCCTAAAGGGGAGGGGCTTTGAGACATTTGCCGCGACCCCTGACCGATTGGGTCGCCGCACGCGGTTGGCGGCCGCGACGGCATCAGCTCGAGATGCTCGACGCGGCGCGCGCCGGGCATCACGCGCTGCTGGTCGCGGCGACCGGGGCGGGCAAGACGCTGGCCGGGTTCCTGCCGACGCTGGCTGATCTGATCGAGACGCCGGCCGAGGGCCTGCACACGCTCTACGTCTCGCCGCTCAAGGCGCTGGCCGTCGACGTGCAGCGCAATCTGCTCACCCCGGTCGAGGAAATGGGGCTCGACATCCGGGTCGAGACGCGGACCGGCGACACGCCGAGCGACCGCAAGGCGCGCCAGCGCGTGCGACCGCCGCAGATATTGCTGACCACGCCCGAAAGCCTGTCACTGCTGCTGAGCTATCCCGACAGCTTCCTGATGTTCGCCGGGTTGACGCGCATCGTCGTCGATGAGGTCCATGCCTTCGCCAGTGGCAAGCGCGGCGACCTGCTCGCTCTGTGCATGGCGCGCCTCCAGCGCATCGCTCCCGACATGCGCCGTGCCGCCTTGTCGGCGACGGTCGCCGATCCCGATTCCTATCGCGCCTGGCTCGCACCCGACGGCGACATCGATACGGTAGACCTCGTGCTCGGCGAGCCCGGTGCCGATCCCGACATCACGATCCTGCTGCCCGAGGGGACGGTGCCCTGGTCGGGCCACTCGGGCCGCTACGCCGCCGAGCAGGTGATGGCGGAGATCGAGACGCGCCGCACCACGATCGTGTTCTGCAACACCCGCAGTCTGGCCGAACTGATCTTCCAGGATTTGTGGAAAGTGAACCTGCTGTCGCTGCCGATCGGCGTGCATCACGGCAGCCTGTCGAAAGAAGCGCGGCGCAAGGTCGAGGCGGCGATGGCCGAAGGGCGGCTGCGCGCTTTGGTCGCGACCGCCAGCCTCGACCTCGGGGTCGATTGGGGCGATGTCGATTGCGTGATCCAGATGGGCGCGCCCAAGGGCTCGTCGCGCCTGCTGCAGCGGATCGGCCGCGCCAACCACCGGCTCGACGAAGCGAGCGAGGCGATCCTGGTGCCGGGCAACCGCTTCGAATATCTCGAATCGCGCGCGGCTCTCGATGCGGTCGCGGCGGGCGAGCTCGACAACGAGCCGTTCCGCCCCGGTGCGCTCGACGTCCTGGCCCAGCATGTCATGGCCTGTGCTTGCGCCGCGCCGTTTCGCGCCGACGCAATGCTCGCCGAGGTGCAGGGCGCCTTGCCTTATTCGGCGCTCGACGCCGAGACGTTCGACCGCGTGCTCGGCTTCATCCGCGACGGCGGCTATGCGTTGCGCGCGTACGACCGGTTCAAGCGGCTGACGCAGGAATCCGACGGCAGCTGGCGCGTCAGCCACCCGCGCTTCATCCAACAGCATCGCCTCAATGCCGGGATCATCGTCGAGGCGGCGATGCTCAACGTGCGGTTCAAGAACGGCCGGCTGCTCGGCAAGGTCGAGGAGAGTTTCGCCGCCACGCTATCGAACGGCGACACCTTCTTCTTCGCCGGCATCAGTTGCGAAGTGATCCGGATCGATACCGAGGACCTGCTGGTCCGCGCCTCGACCAAGCCGGCGCGAATCCCGACCTATGGCGGGGCGCGCATGCCGATCTCGACCAACCTCGCCGACCGCGTGCGTGGGTTCCTGGCGCATCCCGAGGAATGGGCGCGCTTTCCCGACGACGTGCGCGAATGGCTCGAAGTCCAGTCCTACCGCTCGCGCCTGCCCGAGCCGGGACAATTGCTGGTCGAGACGTTCCCGCGCGAAGGGCGGCATTACATGGTCGCCTACAGCTTCGAAGGATGGAACGCGCACCAGTCGCTCGGCATGCTGCTGACCCGGCGGATGGAAACGCAGGGACTGAAGCCGCTCGGCTTCGTCGCCAGCGATTACGCCATCGGCTGCTATTCGCTCGACCCGGTGACCGATCCCGCCAGCCTGTTCTCGCCCGACATCCTGCAGCACGAATTCGTCGATTGGGTGCAGCAATCGCACTTGCTCAAGCGCGCGTTCCGCGAGGTCGCGGTGATCGGCGGGCTGGTCGAGCGCCAGCATCCCGGCAAGCGCAAGACGGGGAAGCAGGTCACCTTCTCGACCGACCTGATCTACGACGTCCTCAGGAAATACGAACCCGGCCATCTGCTGCTCGAGGCGGCCTGGGCCGATGCTCGGGCGCGGATGACCGATGTCGGGCGCCTGGCATCGTTGCTCGACCGCGCCGCCGACACCATGGTGCATGTGACCCTCGATCGCGTGTCGCCGCTGGCGGTTCCCGTGCTGACGCTGATCGGTCGCGAGAATGTCGCGATGGGACTGGCCGACGACGCCCTGCTGGTCGAGGCCGAAAGCCTGGCGCAAGAGGCGATGCGGCTCGACTGATCGTCGTATTTTCGGGGCGTTTTATCCGCTTGGTACACCGGCGTAACAGGCGTAGTATCGACGCATGCGCGGACCCCTCCTGTTGGCGCTCGGCGCCGCCTGCATTGCCGCTCCCCTGATGGCCGGCGAGAAGCCGGCCGCACCCGCGCCGATCCCGGCCGCCGCACCCACCCCCAACGCGACCCCGACGCCCGCGCCCGATTCGATCGCGCTCAACGAATTGTCGCGACGCATGACCGTTCCCGTCTCGGTCGCCGATCGCGGGCCCTATCCGTTCATCGTCGACACCGGCGCCGAACGCTCCGTATTGTCGCACGAACTCGCCGCCAGCCTGAATCTCGATGCCGGCCCGCGCGCCCGGCTGTTCGACTTCACGGGGCCGAGCACGGTCGACACCGTGCGCGTGCCCTCGCTCACGCTCGGCAAGCTCAGCACCGCGGGGCTCGATGCCCCGGCGCTCGCCCAGGCCAATCTCGGGGCGCCGGGCATGCTCGGGATCGACGCGCTCCAGGGGCACAAGGTCGTCATCGATTTCAACCGCAAGCGGATGAATCTGGTCCCGGCCAAGCGCCACGTCGATGGGGAGATCGTGATCCGCTCGGGAACCAGGACCGGGCAACTGATCGTCACCAACGCGGTGTTCGAAGGACGTCAGATCGCTGTGGTGATCGATACCGGGTCGTCGCTCAGCGTCGGCAACGGCGCGATGCGGCGGCTGATGAAGCGCGAACCGCGCCTGCTCGGCCCGATCCTGGTCCGCTCGGTGACCGGCCGCACCTTTGCCGCCGATTACGTCAGCGTTCCGGTGGTCAAGATCGGCGGGGTGATGTTCCACGATTTCGCGATGTCGTTCGCCGACGTGCCGCCGTTCGAGCATTTCGGATTGAAGGACCGTCCCGCCTTGATTCTGGGCATGAATTCGCTGCGGTTGTTCAGCAAGGTTGAGCTCGATTTCCTCAACCGGGAGATCGGCTTCACGCTCCAGCGGGGACCAATCGATTTCATGTCGGCGTGTCGTGACATTTCGAGCTGCTCGGTGCTGACCGGGAGCGCACGCAATCCCTGATCGCCGACTGTTCGGCCGTCTCCCGCTGATGCGGTCCGACCCTATTATCCGCTGGACCGGTTCACGGTCCGATTGCATCGGACCAACCGCTCCAGGTTTTTATTTTGGCGCGATTTCCTGGCCGGCGGGTGATTCCACCCACTTCGAATCGCTCTAGGTACACGTCCGAAACAGGCGTATCCTCACGTCGATGCGCGGGTTCATTTCCCTGTTGGCGCTTGGTATCGGTGCGCTTGCCGCGCCGTCCCTGCCGGCGCAGCAGATTTCCCCCGCGTCGCTTCCTGCCCCCGCGGCGACGCCGGTGCCCGACACGCTGCGACTCGGCGAGCGGACCGACCGTATGACGGTGCCGGTGTCGATCGGGCCGCACGGTCCCTTTCCATTCATCGTCGATACCGGTGCGGAACGTTCGATCATGTCGCGTGAACTGGCCGGCTATCTCAAGCTGGCGCCGGGCGGCGACGCGCGGCTGTTCGATTTCACCGGGCCGGCCGAGGTCAGCACGGTGAAGATTCCGTCCTTGTCGGCGGGAAGCCTCGGCACGCCGGCGATGGAAGCGCCGCAATTGCTGATGGCGAATATCGGCGCGGCGGGCGTGCTGGGGATCGACGCCTTGCAGGGGCAGAAGGTCGTGCTCGATTTCGAGCGGCGACGGATGACGCTCAAGCCGGCGCGGCGGCACGCCTCCGGCGATATCGTCATGCCCGCGCAACCGGGCACGGGCCAGCTGATCGTGACCCAGGCGTCGTACGAAGGTAAGCCGATCGCGGTGGTGATCGACACCGGTTCCTGGCTGAGCGTCGGCAACGGCGCCATGCTCCGCCTGCTCAAACGCGCGCCGAAATCCTATGGCCGCGCCGTCATGACCTCCGTCACCGGTCGCTCCTTCTCGGCGGATTTCGTGGTCGTCGGCCCGATCCGGATCGGCACCGCGCGGTTCGACAATTTCGGCATGGTGTTCGCCGACGTCCCGCCGTTCGCGCGATTCGGGCTCGCCGACCGCCCGGCGCTGATCCTGGGGATGAGCTCGCTCAAGCTGTTCGGTCGCGTCGAGTTGGATTTCGCCAATCGAGAGGTGGCGTTCACCCTGCCGCGCGCCCAGATCGATTTTCACGAAGTGTGCCGAAGCGCGGCCGCCGTCTGCAATAATTTCGGAATGCGATAGCCGGGGGCTGACGCACATCAGTGACTCTCGAGTTGGAAGAACATATAAAGAACGAGTGGCCCAGCTCGACACTCGCCAGAAGCTCGAAATCCTCGCCGATGCCGCCAAATACGATGCTTCCTGCGCGTCGTCGGGGTCGATCAAGCGCGACTCGCGCGGCGGCAAGGGGATCGGGTCGACCGACCAGGGAATGGGCATCTGCCATGCCTATGCGCCGGACGGCCGCTGCATCTCGCTGCTCAAGATCCTGCTGACCAACAGCTGCATTTTCGACTGCCATTATTGCATCAATCGCAAGAGCTCGAACGTGCGCCGCGCGCGCTTCACCACCGAGGAAGTCGTCCAGCTCACGCTCGCTTTCTATCGGCGTAATTATATCGAGGGACTGTTCCTGTCCTCGGGCATCATCCGGTCGCCCGATTACACGATGGAGCGGATCGTCGAGGTCGCACGGTCGTTGCGCGAGGATCACGATTTTCGCGGTTATATCCACCTCAAGACCATTCCCGATGCCGATCCCGAGCTTATCCACCGTGCCGGGCTGCATGCCGATCGCGTGTCGATCAATGTCGAGCTGCCGACCCGCGCCGGGCTTGCGCGGCTCGCGCCCGAAAAGGACAATGCGCGGATCGAGGGCGCGATGGCGGGGATGAAGCGCGACATCGCCGACGCGGGTGATGCCACCAAGCGCTACAAATCGGCGCCGCGGTTCGCGCCGGCAGGCCAGTCGACCCAGATGATCGTCGGCGCCGACGCCGCGACCGATCGCGATATCGTGGCGCGCGCCGCCGGGCTCTACGGCAAATTCGGCCTGCGCCGGGTCTATTATTCCGCCTTTTCGCCGATTCCCGATGCCAGCGCGGTGCTGCCCTTGAAGCGCCCGCCGCTGCTGCGCGAACATCGCCTCTACCAGTCCGACTGGCTGATGCGTTTCTACGACTACAAGCCCGACGAGGTCGCCGCCGCGGCCGACGAGGCGACGGGCATGATGCTTCTCGACATCGACCCCAAGCTGGCCTGGGCGCTCAAGTTCCGCGATCGCTTTCCGGTCGACGTCAACCGCGCGCCGCGTGAGGCGCTGCTGCGCGTGCCCGGGCTCGGCACTCGTGCAGTCGATCGTATCCTGACGGCGCGGCGCTGGCGGCGGCTGGCGCTCGCTGATATCGGCCGGTTGACCGTCTCGATCGCCAAGGTGCGGCCTTTCCTGATCGCCAGCGACTGGCGCCCGACCGCACTGGCCGACAAATCGGACCTCCGCCCGCTCGTCGCGCCGAAGGCGAAGCAGATGGAGCTGTTCGGGTGATTCCGGCGGGTTGCGGGCGAGCGCCCCACGCTTCATGCTGTGCGAAAACGCAGGGAGAGGATCGATGAGATATGCGCTCGCGATGGTCGCGCTGGTGGCATCGCCCGCTGCGGCCAGGACGATCGCCGTCGCCGCCGGGGCCGACGCGCAGGAACGGCTGCAGGGCGCCTTGCTCGACGCCAAGCCGGGGGACGTGGTCGAGATCGGTGCGGGGCGGTTCGAACTGACCGACGGCCTGTCGCTCGACGTCGCCAAGGTGATCGTGCGTGGTGCCGGGCCCGACAAGACCGTACTCAGCTTCAAGGGGCAATTGGGCGCGGGCGAGGGGCTGCTGGTCACCTCGGACGATGTCGTGCTGCGCGACTTCGCGGTCGAGGACACCAAGGGTGACGGTATCAAGTCGAAAGGCGCCGACCGCATCGTCTACAAGAACGTCCGCGTCGAATGGACCGGTGGGCCCAAGGAAACCAACGGCGCCTATGGCGTCTATCCGGTCGAGAGCAGCCAGGTGCTGATCGACGGTGTCACCGTAAAGGGGGCGTCCGACGCCGGCATTTATGTCGGGCAGAGCAGCGACATCATCGTCCGCAACTCG
>NZ_JBQCCN010000193.1:0-8466 GCF_051962185.1 Sphingomonas sp. | reverse complement strand
GAAGAACGCTTTGGTGCTCGCCACGTCCTGGACGGGCAATTCGACATAATTGAGCTTGGCCATCTCATCCCTCCATTGTTCTTGATATGTTCTACATCGCGGCGTAGATTGGGGCAATGGCAAAAGCCCGTCCGGTCCGCGGGGCCACCCTCAATGCCGAAAGCACCCGCTTCAGCCTGCCCGAACGGCTGGCCGATGGCGACTGGCTCGACGCGCTGGAGGATGTGGATGGCGCCCCTCCCCCGTTGCGGACCAGCGTCACGGTCGAAAGCCCGCGCACGATCATCACCCGCAACCAGTCGCCCGACATCGGCTTCGACCGCTCGATCAACCCCTATCGCGGCTGTGAGCACGGCTGCATCTATTGCTTCGCCCGGCCGACCCATGCCTATCACGATTTGTCGCCGGGGCTCGATTTCGAATCCAGGCTGTTCGCCAAGCCTACTGCACCCGAGTTGCTCCGCGCCGAGCTGATGAAACCGGGCTATGCGTGCCGGCCGATCGCCTTCGGTACCAATACCGATCCCTATCAGCCGATCGAAGCGCAATGGAAGATCACGCGCCGTTGCATCGAAGTGCTGGCGGAGACCGATCACCCGCTGACCATCACCACCAAGTCCGACCGCGTGGTGCGCGACATCGATCTGCTCGCGCCGATGGCGGCCAAGGGGCTGGCCGCGGTCGCGCTGTCGGTGACCTCGCTCGACAGCAGGATCGCGCGCACCGTCGAGCCGCGCGCGCCGCATCCCGAACGCCGGCTGACCGCGGTGCGGCGGCTGGCCGATGCCGGCATCCCGACCATCGTGTCGATCGCACCGGTCATCCCGGCAATCACCGATCACGAGATCGAGCATATCGTCGAGCGCGCAGCCGAGAGCGGAGCGCGGACGATCAATTACCTGCCGGTGCGCCTGCCGTTCGAGGTGGCGCCGCTGTTCCGCGCCTGGCTCGACGCGCATTTCCCCGATCGCGCCGGCAAGGTCATGTCGATCATCAACTCGATCCGCGACGGCCGCGACAACGATCCCAATTTCTTCACCCGGATGCGCGGTTCCGGCCCCTGGGCCGATCTCATCCGCACCCGCTTCCAGATCGCACTGAAGAAACATGGCCTGAACCGTGAGCGGCTCAGCCTCCGAACCGATCTGTTCCACCCGCCGCGCGGGCCGCAGGGGGAATTGTTCTAGGGCATTCGACCAGCTTCTGGCCGCGTCCCTGCTTGGGCTATCGGGTAGCCCCGCTCACGGGCTTGCCGCGCAGGAAAGAGGAGATGGCGTCGATGGTGATGCGGGGTTGCTCTTCCATCAGCCAATGGCCGGCATTCGGAACCACCAATTCGGTGACGTCGCCGGCGGCCGCGCGCATGATCACCGCCATCGTGGCGCCCAGCGAACGGTCGCCACCAATCGCCAGCACCGGCATCTTGAGCCGCGCCGCCCCCACGAAAGCACGATTATCGATCACATCCTGATCGAATGCCGCGAATTGCAAGAAGCCGGCGTGCATCCGCCCGGGCGCGGCATAGAGTTTGGCATAATGAACCCGCGCATCCTCCGGAAAAGCCGTTCGCGTGGCAGCGAAATCGTTCCAAAAGCGATCCAGGTAAATGCGCTCGCGGCCGGCCACCAAACGCTCCATGTCGGGGCCGCCGAAGCGGAAGTGCCACAATAAGGGGCTCTTCAATATCTCGTCCCAGGGGCCGACGCCGGGAACGGGCGCATCCATCATGACCAGGCGCGTCGTACGATCGGGATAGGCCTCTGCAAAAGCGAAGGCCACCATGTTGCCGATGTCGTGCCCGACCACATCGACACGCCCGACGTCGAGCCGATCAAGCACGCCGGCAAGATCCTTCGCCTCGTTTTTCTTGGTGAACCCCTCTGTCGCAACCGCCGACAGACCCATGCCGCGAAGGTCGGGGACGATCACCATGTGATCACGCATCAGGTTGGCGGCGAGCGGAGCCCACATGTCCCCGGTATCGCCATAGCCGTGGATCAGCAGGACCGCCGGTCCCGAACCGCCGATCTGGACATGCAGCTTGGTACCATTGGTCACGATCTCCTCCGTCCGAAAGCCGGAGGGGAAGGCGAATTTCTGCGCGGACGCCTGCACCGCCCCCGACAAGAAGAAAAACACAACAAGCGTTGCGAGTATCGCGCGCCTCATCTTCTTCTCCCCTTATCGTTCATCGGTCACGGTCCCCGATTAGGTCGTCACACATCCCTCTGCGGACCGATCACTTCTGCCGACTCTTCATCAGTGGCTGGATTTTGGTCCCGAAATCCTCGACGCCCTGGACGAAGTCGTCGAAGGTCAGCAGCACGCCGCCGGTATTCGGCACCTCCGCCATCTCGTCGAGCATGCGCGCGATGCTGGCGTGGCTGCCGACCAACGTGCCCATGTTGATGTTGACCGCGCCCTCGGGCGCCGCGAGCTGGCGGACGTTGGTGGTCGGGTTGTTCTTGTCGGCCGCGCCCTGGTCGATCAGCCAGCGCACTGCGTCGATATCGAGCCCGTCGTTATAGCTCTTCCACTTGGCCATCGCTTCCTCGTCGGTATCGGCGGCGATGATCATGACGAGCACGAACACCGACACGTCGCGCCCGGTCTTGGCGGTGGCGGCGGCGAGGCGGTCGTTGTTGAAGGCGAACGCGGTCGGCGTGTTGACGCCCTTGCCGAGGCAGAAGGCGTAATCCGCCCATTGTGCGGAGAAAGCCAGGCCGTCGTCCGACGAGCCCGCGCAGATGATCTTCATGTCGCCCTTGGGCGTCGGCCGGACGAGGCAATCGTCCATTTGGTAATAGTCGCCCTTGAAGTCGCTGCGGCCGGTTTCCCACAGCTCGCGCAGAATGTGAGCATATTCGCCGAGCATCTTGTAGCGATTACGAAAATGCTCGTCGCCCGGCCACAAGCCCATCTGGCTGTATTCGGGCCGCTGCCAGCCGGTGATGAGGTTGAGGCCGAACCGCCCGTGGCTGATCGAATCGATCGTGTTGCACATCCGTGCAGCGAAAGCGGGCGGGATGACCAGGGTCGGGCAGGTCGCGTAGATCTTGATCTTCTCGGTAACCGCGGCGAGCCCCGCCATCAGCGTGAAGCTTTCCAGCCCATATTCCCAGAATTCGGTCTTGCCGCCGAACCCGCGTAACTTGATCATCGACAACAGGAAATCGAGCCCGTGCTTCTCGGCCGATTGCGCGATCGTCTTGTTGAGGTCGAACGACGGCATGTATTGCGGCGCGTTCTCACTGATCAGCCAGCCGTTGTTGTTGATGGGAACGAAAACGCCGACCTGCATCGCATTCACTCCTATTGAGGCATGACGCCCGTCATCCAATCGACCAGGAAGCCGTTGAAATTGTCCGCATCGGTCACGTTGACCGCATGCCCGCCATACGCCGGCCGGCCGAATCCCGATTTGGCGATGGCGGCAGCGAGCCTCTCGCCCGCGCGCGGCGGCACCAGCATGTCGTCCTGGCTGGCGATGACCAGCGTCCGCGCGACGATCTCGCCCAGGCGGTCCGCGACATCGAACGCGGCGAGCGCCTTGATGCGCTTTTCCATCGTATCGGCGCCCGGAAAGCTTTCGAGATGATGCGGCAGTTCGGCGTCCAGTTCGTCGCTATGCTCGGACACCCAATTGGGTGGGTAGAGGAAGATCGGCTGGGCGCGGAGATAGGCTTGCGGCCCGGCGAGACGCAGCAACGCCAACCGCACCTCGAAACAGCGCAGGAAGTGCGGATCGGGGCCGGCCCAGCCGTTGACCACGACCAGCCGGTCGAGCCGTTCTGGTGCCTTGAGCGCCAGCGCCAGCCCGGCGACTCCGCCCGCGGCATGGCCGACCAGGTGCGTGCGATCGATCGCCAGCGCGTCCATCAGGCCCAGGATGTCGTCGGCGAAATCCTCGACGGACACGATCGGCGGCAATGCGCGGTCGCTGCGCCCGGTGCCGCGATGATCGTAAGCGATGACCCGGAAATGCTCGGCCAACGCGGCGATATTGGGTGCCCAGTAACCGGCCGAGCCGCCCAGGCCGGAGGACAGGATCACCGGCGGCGCGGTCGACGCGCCGTGTTCTTCATAGTAAAGTCCGGCGGCCTCAGGCATCGGTCTCGCCTGCCAATTGAGCGGAGCACCGCTCCGCCACCCAGCCCGAAGCCGGCACCCCAGCGGAAGCTGGGGTCTCGTTGTGGCGAGGCGATCGCTCTACTGCTCGAGACCCCAGCTTTCGCTGGGATGACGGTTTCAGGTTCTGCATCAGCCGATATGCGCCACGCTGGCGATCTCGACCAGGCAATCCGGCTTCACCAATTCGGCCTTGATGCAATAGCGCGCCGGCTTGTTGCCCGGGAAATACTCGGCATAGACCTGATTGAAGGCGGCATAATCGCCCAAATCCTTGAGAAAGATGTGGTTCATCGCGACGTCGGCCATGGTCGCGCCGGCAGCTTCGAGCGTCACCTTGATCACGTCGAGCACATGCCGCGTCTGCGCCGCGGCATCGCCGACATGAAGCACGGCGCCGCCCTCGCCGAGCGCCAGCACGCCCGAGACGTAAACGGTGTTTCCCGCCTTGGCGCCGGCCGAATAAGGCGCGATCGGGGTCGGGAATTGCGGCGGGTTGATGGGCTCGAACGCCATGACGTCAATCCTTGCTATGTTCTTCGGGAAGCTGGCCGAAACTGCCGCAGAAATCGACGACCGTGCTCACCCAGCCGAAGAATTTCTCGACATTGTAGACGGTCGCTTCCTGCATCATCGGCGGGCCGAGATGGTGGGTCGCGTCCTCCAGCATCACGCCGAAATATTCGAGGTGGAAGCCGTCGCGCAGTGTGCTCTCGACGCAGACGTTGGTGGCGATGCCGACGAACACGATGTTACGGATACCGCGGGCGCGCAGTGTCGAATCGAGCTGCGAATTGAAGAACGCCGAATACCGCGTCTTGTGCAGCGAGATGTCGCCCGGCTGGGGCTTGAGCGCATCGACCAGGTCGTAATCCCAGCCTCCGCGCGCGAGCAATTGCCCCGACAGCTCCGGCCGCGCGCGCATCGTCTTGAGCGCATTCGACTTGTGCCAATTGGGCGAGGCCGGCCCGCCCGCTTCCTGGTACTCCGCGTCCCAGCCGTTCTGCAGGAATACCACCTGGACGCCGGCCTTGCGCGCGGTGTCGAGCACGGTCGCGATCTTGCCGATGACTCCCGCCGCGCCCGAAATGTCGAAGCCGGCGAGATCGACATAGCCGCCCTCGCTGGCATAGGCATTCTGCATGTCGATCACGACGACCGCGGTCTCGTGCGGGGCGAGGCGGAGCGCCTCGGGTCGCGCCGCCAGCGTCACGCCATTCTCACCGGCGGAGCCGGTCGTCACCATGTCCATTCAGCGCAGCCTGCCGCCGCCCGCCGCGAAACGCAAGTCAGGCGGCGGTGGCGAGCTTGTAGTCCTTGTACTGATCGCGCAGCGCGGTCTTGAGCAGCTTGCCGGTCGCGGTGTGCGGCAGGCTCTCGACGAACAGGATTTCGTCGGGCAGCCACCATTTGGCGACGTGCTTCGCCAGATGGTCGACGATTTCCTGCGGGGTGACGTTGCTGCCCGGCTTGCGGACGATGAGCAGCAACGGACGCTCGTCCCATTTGGGGTGGCGCACGCCGATCGCCGCCGCCTCCCCCACGCCGGGACAGCCGACCGCAGCGTTCTCCAGGTCGACCGAGCTGATCCACTCGCCGCCCGACTTGATCACGTCCTTCGACCGGTCCGTGATCTGCATCGTGCCGTTGGGGTGGAGCACGGCGACATCGCCGGTGTCGAACCAGCCCTCGCTGCTCGCCGCGTCCTGCTCGGCCTTGAAATAGCGTTTCACCACCCATGGCCCGCGGATCTGCAGGCGCCCCGACGTCTCGCCATCGCGCGGCAGTTCGTTGTCCTCATCGTCGACGATGCGCAGTTCGACGCCGAACGGGATCGAACCCTGTTTGCAGACGATGTCGAGCTGTTCGTCGCGGCTGAGGTCATGCCAGTTCGCGCCCGGCGCCAGCGCGGTCGCCACCGGCGAGGTTTCCGTCATGCCCCAGAGGTGCAGTGGCTTGATCCCCATGTCCATGAACCGGGCCAACATCGCGCGCGGTGCCGCTGACCCGCCGACGGTGATCTGGCGCAGATGCCGCGGCGCGTCGCCGGTCGCATCGATATGCTGGAACATCGCGAGCCACACCGTCGGCACGCCGCTGCCGATCGTGACCTTCTCGCTGTTCATCAGTTCGCACAAAACGGCGGCGTCATTGGTCTGCGAAAAGACGAATTTGGTCCCCGCCAGCGCGCCGGCAAAGGGCAGGCCCCAAGCGGCGGCATGAAACATCGGGACGATCGGGAAGATGACGTCGGACGCCGACAACCCCATCACCCAGGGCTCGGCGGCGTGCATCGCGTGGAGCACGGTCGAGCGATGCTCGTACAGCACGCCCTTGGGATTGCCGGTCGTGCCGCTGGTGTAGCAGATCATGCACGGCTCGCGCTCGGCGCCTTCGTGCCAGGCATAATCGCCGTCCTCGCCGTCGAGCAGCGCCTGGAAACCGTCGGGGCCGAGATCGTCGAACACGACGTAGCGCTCGATCGAGGTCCAATGCGGCTTCAATCTGTCGATCAGTGGCTGGAATTGCTTGTCGTAGAACAGCACGCGATCTTCGGCGTGATTGGCGATGTAGATCAATTGCTCGTCGAACAGCCGCGGGTTGATCGTGTGGATCACCCCGCCCATTCCCATCGCGCCATACCAAGACGTCAGATGATGCTCGTGGTTCATCGCCAGCGTCGCGACGCGATCGCCCGGCTTGATGCCCCATTTCTCGAGCCGCTGCGCGAGCTTGCGCGCGTTGCGGTGGATGCCGGCCCAGTCGTTGCGCGTCTCTCGTCCGTCGGCCCAGCGCGTCACGACCTCGCGCGTCGGATGCTCGCGCGCGACATGGTCGAGCAGCCGCATCACTCGCAGCTCGAAATCCTGCATCGCGCCCATCTGCATCCCACCCTCCATACTCTATCTTTGAAGAGTGTTATTCCGCCCGGCGCGGCCGAAGTCTAGGCCGCTTTCATAATCCTCCCCCGCTAGGGGGAGCGTTCGAGCTTTGGTCTGCCCCCGGCAGGCCAAGATCGCGTCCGGGGGACGCAATCTCGCTCGAACGCGCCGAAGGCGACGGAGGGGGAGGAAGGCGACACATCAGCCGTCGTGCTTCCTCCCCCTTCCGTCAGGCTTCGCCTGACACCTCCCCCTGACGAGGGAGGATTTATGACCAACTCGCCCACTCGAATACAAATAAGGGCTAGCCAACCAATGCTAGTCGCTGCGGCGGCGCGATCGCCACCTCGGCCGAGCGCACGCCGGGAAGCGCGGCGATACGGTCGGCGAGTTCCGGGTCGAGCAGGAAATCGCGGCCGAGCAGGACGGTCGCGGTGCCCCCGGCCGGCAACGGCACGAGCAGCCGCGCTTCACCGCGCGCGCCACGGGCTTCGGAGAGCAACGCGCTTATCCCGGGGATCGCCGCAGCATCGTCGATCGCGATGTCGAGGTTCATCCGCGTCGAGCTCGCAAGTTCCTCGAATGGCTGGATGCGCTTGACCGTGACGCGCGGTTGTTCCTCGCCGGCGCGGCGGTCGAGCTCGACCGTGATCAGTCCGCAGCCGCCGTCGCGCGCGGCTTCCTCGAGCTCGGCGGCGACCGAATCGTCGAAACAGGTCGCGATGAACTGGCCGGACGGATCCGACAGCGTCGCCATCAGGTAACGCCGGCCCTTGGCCGAGGTCCGCCAGCGCGTATCCTCGACCATCGCCGCCATCACCGCGCCGGCCCGACCGTCCTCGGGGATCTGCAGGTCGCCGAGATCGGCATAACGCCGCGCGCCGTGCATCTTTGCCAGCTGGGCGAAGCGATCGACGGGATGCGCCGAGAAATAGAAGCCGAACGCTTCCTTCTCCTGCTCCATCCGCTCGGCCAGGCTCCAGCGCGCGGAAAGCGGCAGCTTGATATGCGTGCCGGACGCCTCGCTTTCGCCGAACAGCCCACCCGGCCCGCTATGTTTCTGTTCGTGGACACGCGCTGCCGTCGCCAGGATCGTCTCGGCGCAGGCGTAGATGCCGGCACGGTTGGGGTCGATCGCGTCGAACGCGCCGGCCGCGGCGAGCGTTTCGAGCTGGCGCTTGTTGAGAAGCCGCGGGTCGACGCGATGCGCGAAGGCGTCGAGCGTGGCGAACGGGCCGCTGGCGTCGCGTTCCTCGACGAGGCGTTCCATCGCGCCTTCCCCGACGGATTTGAGGCCGGCGAGGGCGTAGCGGACGGCGAGCGAGTTGCGCGCCAGGGCAAGAAGGGGCCCACCCACCCACCCCCGGGTTTGCTGGGGTACAGCGGTAGCAGGCGGACAAACCAACCCAAAATGCGCCACCCGACCATAGCTCGACGGGCCCCCGGAGGCGCAGGG
>NZ_JBQCCN010000192.1:0-10803 GCF_051962185.1 Sphingomonas sp. | reverse complement strand
CTAGGCGATTCTAATTCCTCCCCGTTTACGGGGAGGGGGACCAAGACGCGAAGCGGCTTGGTGGAGGGGGCGTGCGGCAAACGAGTCCGTTGAGAAGAACCCCCTCCACCATTCGCTGCGCGAATGGTCCCCCTCCCCGCAAAGCGGGGAGGATTTAAGTCACCCCATCACCGGCAGCGTCACCTTCGATCCCGAGCACACCTTCTGCGTCGCCTTGACGAAGTCGCTCGCCTTGGCGCGATATGGGTTCGGCACGAAGGTCTGCGGGTTGCGGTCGATTACCGGAAACCAGGTCGACTGGATCTGGACCATGATCCGGTGGCCCTTCTTGAACACATGGTCGTGGTCGCGCAGCGGCACGTCCCAGGCGACCACCTTGCCCGGCACCAAAGGCTGCGGGTTGGTGTCGCTCGCCAGGAAGCGTCCGCGGCGGACGTCCATCGCGATCGGCCATTGATAGCCGTTGAGCGTCTTGGCGTAGTCGCCGACCGCCCATTTCTTGCCCTCGGTATTCTCGAAATCGCTGGGCAGCACGTCGATCAGCTTGACCACGAAGTCGCTGTCGGTGCCGCTGGTCGACGCCATCAGCGTCGCCGCGATCTTGCCGGTGACGGTCAGGTCCTGCTCCAGCGGCGCGGAGACGTAGCTCAGGACGTCGGGACGATGATCGACGAAGCGCTGGTCGTCGCTTTCCCACCACACCCAGTCGGGCGTGGCATAGGTCCGGCTCATCGGCCGCTTGCGGAACGGCACCGGGTTGGCGGGATCGCTGACATAATCGCGACACGCCTCCCCCGCGCTCGGCGCGGTGAAGGACAACGAGCCGTCGTCGTGAAGATACAGATCGGTATCCTTGGCGCCTTTTGGCGGCCAGGATTCATAGGTTTTCCAGACGTTCGAACCGGATTCGAACATCTTCGCGGTGAAATCGGGCCGCGGCCCCTTGCCGTGCAGCCAATAGGCGAAGAACGGCGCCTGGATCTGGGTCTGGAACTGGGTGCCGCTGTCGGTACCGAGCGGGATCGGACCGAGGAAATCGCCCTTCGATTGCCAGCCGCCATGCCGCCACGGCCCCGAGACGATTTGCGCGAGATGGTCGGGATCGTTCTGCTTTTCCTTGGCGTAGATCTGCCACGATCCCCAGGGATCCTCCTGGTCCCAGAAGCCCGCGACGTTGAGCGTGGGCACGGTCGTCTTGCCCAGCGCATTCTGCCAATTCTGGTCGGTGTAGAAGGAATCGTGGTTGGGGTGGTCGAGCAGCGCGGTGAACATCGGCACCCTGCCCTTGAAGACGTTCTTGTCGATATTCTCGACCGGGCCCATCGCCAGATACCAGTCATAGGCGTCGGTGAATCCGTCGAGGCTCAATTCCTTGTTCTGCAATTTGTCGATCTGCAGGCTCGACACCCATTCGGTGGCATAGCTCAGGCGAAGCGCGCCGTTGCGGTGGAGGTCGTCCGACATCCAGTAATCGACCCACGCCGCCTGTGGGCTGACCGCCTTCAGCGCCGGATGCGGCTTGGCCAGCGCCACCGCGGCGGCGAAGCCCGGATAGGACACGCCCCACATCCCGACCTTGCCCGAATTGTTGGGCACGTTCTTCACCAGCCAGTCGATCGCGTCATAGGCGTCGGTCGCCTCGTCGGTCTTCTTGGGATCCTTGGGATGGACCGCGGTCGACAGCGTGAACACGCCATCCGACCCGAAGCGCCCTCGCATCGACTGGAAGACGAAGATGTATCCGTCGTCGGTGAGCGGCTTCCAGCTCGGCGGCAGGCCGCCGGGCAGCGCCTGGGGCACCCCATAGGGCGTGCGCTGGAACAGGATCGGCAGCTTTTCCTTGGCGTTCTTGGGCGCGATGATCACCGTCTCGAGCTTCGCGCCGTCGCGCACCGGCACCATCACCTTGGTGAAGGTGAACTCGCTCGCCAGCGGGCTGACGGCGGGCGGCGCGGTCTGCGGTTTGGCGAGCGCGATCCCGCTCGCGCCCAGCATCAGAATGGCCGCCAACAACGCCTTGGTGCGCATGTGAGTCTCTCCCTTTTTGGCGCGCCACCCTGTCGAGGTGTGGCGGTGCGGTCAATCGGTCAGACGGCGATCTCCGGCGCGCGCCAGGCGCCGCGGATGACGGGGCGGATCGCCAGCGCCATCAGATCGATCGTGGCGTGGAACAGCATCGCGATCACAAGGCTGCCGCTCATCAGGTACATGGCGGTGAGCAGCGCGCCGACCAGGGTGGTAACGGTGACCCCTTTCCAGCCCTGATAGGCGTGCGCCATGCCGAACAGCAGGACGGCCATGACCACCGCCGGAATACCGCCGACAAACGCGGCGAGGAGCATGGGCAGGAGCAATCGAAAGAACAATTCCTCCCCGATGCCCGCCGCCACCGAGATCGCGATGCCGAACAGCACTTCCTCGCGGTCGCGCGGCAGCAGGGCGGAAAGATGGGCAAGATAGGCGGGCGTGCCCTTGCCCTTTCGCAGGCGACGCCAGGTAAGGAAGGCGCCGAGCGGTATCGCCACCAGGATGGCGATCCCGAAGAACGATGTGAGAAACGGATCGATCTCCACCGCCGGCGCATCGTCGCGCAACAAAGCGGACGCCGACCACAATTCCCGCGGCAATTGGACCACCGCGCCGATCCGGCCCAGCACCAGCAATCCGACGAGCGGCGGCAGCGTGAATTGCGACAGCTGCGCCATCAGCATGCGGCGATAGAAGGTCTTGCGACCGACCTGGCCGGCCTCGGCCAGCAGGCGATAGCCGCGCGGCCCGAAAACGACGTTCGCCGCGATGATCGCCAGCATCACGGCGAGCAGGACCGCGTTGATCATGGGTGAGCGGGAACAGGCATTATCGAAGTACCGACCAAAGCTCCCCTCCCGCTTGCGGGAGGGCCGGGGGGAGGGCGTGTCGCCTTACTCACGGTTCAGGACATGCCCTCCCCTAACCCCTCCCGCAAGCGGGAGGGGAACAAGGAGGGCGGGAATTCACCCCACCCGGTGCTCGCCCTTGACCCAGCGCACGGTGCCCGAGCTCGCGCGCATCACCACCGAATTGGTCGTCATGCGATCGCCGCGGCGCTTGACGCCGGCGAGCAGCGAACCGTCGGTGACGCCGGTCGCGGCGAAGATCGCGTCGCCCTTCACCAGTTCGTCAAGGTCGTACTGCTTGTCGAGGTCGGTGATGCCCCATTTGCGCGCCCGCGACCGTTCGTCGTCGTTGCGGAACAGCAGGCGGCCCTTGAACTGCCCGCCGACGCAGCGCAGCGCGGCACAGGCCAGCACGCCCTCGGGCGCGCCGCCCGAGCCCATATAGACGTCGATCGTGGTTTCGGGATTGGTCGTCGCGATCACGCCGGCGACGTCGCCGTCGCCGATCAGCATCACGCCGCAGCCGATCGACCGCAATTCGGCGATCAGGCCTTCGTGCCGCGGGCGATCGAGCACGCAGGCGATGATCTCGTGCGGCTCGACGCCCTTGGCCGCGGCGATCGCCTTGACGTTCTCCGTCGGCGTCTTGTCGAGATCGATCACGCCCGCCGGATAGCCCGGACCGACCGCGATCTTGTCCATATAGACGTCGGGCGCGTTGAGCAGGTTGCCTTCTTCCGAGATCGCCAGCACCGCGAGCGCATTGGGTCCGGCCTTGGCCGTGATCGTCGTGCCTTCGAGCGGGTCGAGCGCGATGTCGATCTTGGGGCCCTTGCCCGGCGCCGAGCCGACCTTCTCGCCGATATAGAGCATCGGCGCCTCGTCGCGCTCGCCCTCGCCGATCACCACGGTGCCGTCCATATAGAGGCTGTTGAGCGCGCCGCGCATCGCCTCGACCGCGGCGGCATCGGCGGCTTTCTCGTCGCCGCGGCCGACGAGCGTCGACGCGGCGATCGCCGCGGCCTCGGTCACGCGGACCATCTCGAGCACGAGCACGCGGTCGAGAACGTCGCTGGCAGTCGTCATTGTTCGGGCAATCCTCTTGTCTAATTCTTCGATTGAGCGCGCGGATAGGCGCAGAGGGTTACGGAGTCGAGACGCCGCCGGATTGGCCGCCCCGCTCAGCGGCCAGGCCACGAAGAAAACGGCAGGCGTTCTCATGCTGCATCTCGCGCGAGATGGCATAGATCTTCTTTTCCTGGGGATCGTCAAACGATCGGTTCCGCCCGGTCATATTGCGAACATGGGCGAGACAGACTGGTCGAGCAACGCTGGAAGCGATGCAACGGAACAGGAAAGCTCTTTCGAAAACGCTTGTCTGGCTTTTCAGGGCCGCGGTGTCGAGCGACTGTTGTTCGTCGACGTCGGTGAAAATGCTCCGGCTCGTGAATTCGCTCCAGCCCCTGCCTGGCGACCAGGGCAGCTTGAATGCCCCGTCATCGAAATCGATCGACTTGAGCGACTCCCACGGCACCTTGCAGTCCCGAGCCACCGTTCTGACATCGTAGATATGCGGGTCGAATATCGTTCGATCGCTTTGCTGAGGTTCGGCGTAGCGGACCACATCCTGGAGCGCGATCGCCGTGCGGTCGGCAGCGTCTGGACCACTGCGCGTCGCGTCGAGCGTCGCTTCTATGAGCGCCCATAGCAACGGCCCAAGAAACAGGCCTGCCACCACCGCAATCGCGATTACCCAGACTCGCTTCATCAGCCCGGCTTCACATCCTTCGGCGGCTTGATCTCGAACATGTAAGGCCAGTCCTTCCCCGTCACGAACAGGCGGCGCTTCCTCGCGTCCCAGGCGATGCCGTTGGGGACGTCGTCCACCGCGGTCGCGCCCGACTGGCGGTGGAGTTCGCTGACGTCGATCCAGCCGATGACGTGCCCGTCCTTCGGGTCGATCCGGGCGATCCGGTCGGTCAGCCAGATGTTGGCGAGGATCTCGCCATCGACATATTCGAGCTCGTTGAGCATCGGAATCGGGCGGCCGCCGTCGGTCACGGTCAGCCGGTGCTTCACCGTGAAGGTCGCGGGATCGACGAAGCGCAGGACGGGCGTCCCGTCGGACATGATCAATTCGCCCTTGCCGTCGGCGGCGAGCGCCCAGCCTTCGCCCTCATATCTGAAGCTGCCGAGCCTTTTGAAATTCCTGGCCGACCAGCGAAAGCCGACCTGGTTCTTCCACGTCAGGCTCAGGATCGTCCCGTTCCATGGCGCGATCCCCTCACCATAGAGCGGCGGATCGACCGGCACGCTGGCGAGCACCTTGCCGTCGCTGAGGCGTACCTTGCGGATGCTCGAGCGATTGAGCTCGCCGGTGCTCTCGTAGAGATAGCCGTCCTGCCAGAACAACCCTTCGGTGAAAGCGCGCGGATCGTGCGGAAAGGTCGCGACGATCCGTGCGGCCTGGACCGGCGCGGATGACGGCACGCCGCCGACCTGCGGCATCAGGCCGAGCAGGCCGAGCAGAAGGCCGGTGATGGGCATCGGGTCCGCTCCTCTCAGTCGCGCAGCAGCTCGTTGATGCTGGTCTTCGACCGCGTCTGTTCGTCGACGCGCTTGACGATGACCGCGCAATAAAGGCCCGGCTTGCCGTCCCCGCCGCCGATCGAGCCCGGCACGACCACCGCATAAGGCGGCACTTCGCCCATCAGCACCTCGCCGGTCGCGCGGTCGACGATCTTGGTCGACTTGCCGAGATAAACGCCCATCGACAGCACCGCACCGTCGCCGACGCGCACGCCCTCGGCGACTTCGGCGCGCGCGCCGATGAAGCAGCCGTCGCCGATGATCACCGGGTCGGCCTGGAGCGGTTCGAGCACGCCACCGATCCCCGCGCCGCCGGAAATGTGGACGTTCCTGCCGATCTGCGCGCAGCTGCCGACCGTCGCCCAGGTGTCGACCATCGTCCCTTCGCCGACATAGGCGCCGATATTGACGAAGCTGGGCATCAGCACCGCATTCTTGCCGATGAACGAGCCGCGCCGCACCACCGCGCCCGGTACGACACGGAAGCCGGCGTCGCGGAAACGGTTCTCGCCCCAGCCGGCGAATTTGGACGGCACCTTGTCATAGGCCGGCGCGCCCGCCGCGCCGCCGTCGATCACCGCATTGTCGTTGAGGCGGAACGACAGCAGCACCGCCTTCTTGAGCCATTGATTGACGCTCCAGCCGGCGGCGTCCGGCTCGGCGACGCGCGCCTGGCCGTTGTCGAGCAATTCGAGCGCGGCCTCCACCGCGTCGCGCACCGCGCCGGTCTTGCCGGTGGTGATGGCGGCCCGGTCTTCCCATGCGGCGTCGATCGTCGCGGCCAGGTCGGTCATTCTTCCTCCAATATATCGTGCAACCAATGGGTGATGTCGCGGGTGGTGAAATCGACGAAATCGCGCGCCGACTCCTCGGCCTGTTCGGAACCGTTGTCGACCCACAAGGTGGTCATGCCGATTTGCTTGGCGGGCTTCAGGTTGCGCGCCATGTCGTCGGCGAACAGGCTTTGCGCCGGGTCGAGATCATAGGCCTGGCACAGGTTCGAATAGGCCTCGGGCGCCGGCTTGGGCCGGTATTGGGCGGCATGGACGTCGTGGATCGCCTCGAAACTCTCGCCCAACCCGAGCCGCTCGAGGATCTTGCCGGCATAAGGCGCATCGGCATTGGTGAAGATGATCTTCCGGCCCGGCAGCCGCGCGATCGCGGCGGCGAGCGGGGCGTTCTCCTCGAGCATTTCCATCTCGATATCGTGGACGTCGGCGAGATATTCGTACGGGTCGACGCCGTGCTCGGCCATCAGCCCGGCGAGCGTGGTGCCGCGCGTATGGAAATAGCCCTTCTGGATCTTGTAGGCCTCGTCGCGATCGACCTCGAAGAAGCGCGCGATATAGCCGGTGATCTTGCGATCGACCTGCTCGAACAACCGCGCCTCATGGGGGTAGAGCGTGTTGTCGAGATCGAAGATCCAGTTCCGGACGTGATCGAGCCGCGCGAGCATGGCGGGCGCTCTAGGGCGTGCATCCGACAGCGGCAAGGCACGGCTTGAGCAATCGCGACGGCTTCCTATCTCGTCGCGATGATTCCCTATTCGCTGCTCGATCTCGTCCCCGTCGTCGAAGGCGGCTCGGTCCGCCAGGCGCTCGCCAACGCCGCCGACATGGCGCGCCATGCCGAGGCCAATGGCTACAATCGTTACTGGGTGGCCGAGCATCACGGCATGGACGGCATCGCCAGTTCGGCGACCGCGGTGGTGATCGCGCATGTGGGCGCGGCGACATCCAGGATTCGCATCGGCGCGGGCGGGATCATGCTGCCCAATCATGCGCCGTTGGTCATTGCCGAGCAGTTCGGCACGCTCGACGCACTGTTTCCCGGGCGCATCGATCTCGGACTCGGCCGCGCGCCGGGCAGCGACCAGCGCGTCGCCCGCGCGATCCGGCGTGCGCTGGAAACCGATCCGCAAGCCTTCCCGCGCGACGTGCTCGAGCTGCAGAGCTATTTCGCCGACGACGGCCAGACCGGCATCCGCGCGACGCCCGGCGCGGGGGCGCGGCCCGACCTGTGGATTCTCGGGTCAAGCACATTCGGCGCCCAGCTCGCGGCGATGCTCGGCCTGCCCTATGCCTTCGCCTCGCATTTCGCGCCCGACGCGCTCGACCAGGCGCTCGCCATCTATCGCCGCGACTTCCGCCCCTCGGCGCAGCTCGACCGGCCTTATGCGATGGCCGGGTTCAACGTCTTCGCCGCCGACACCGACGAAGAGGCCGAGTTCCTGGCGAGTTCGCAGCAACAGGCGTTCGTCGCCTTGCGCACCGGCAACCCGCGCCAACTGCCGCCGCCCGTCGCCGGCTATCGCGACAGTCTGCCGCCCCCGCATGCCGCGATCCTCGACCATGTCCTGCAATGTTCCGCGGTCGGCAGGCCGGCGACGGTCGAACGCGGTATCCGCGCGTTCGTCGATCGGACCGGCGTCGACGAATTGATGATCGCGAGCTCGATCTACGACGTCGAGGCGCGCAAGAAGAGCGTGGCGATCGCGGCGGAGGTGATGCGCGGGGCGACGGTCGCGGCTTGAGCCACGCGGCGGCCTCCCTACCACGTCACCCCGGCCTTGTGCCGGGGTCTGCCGTGCCGCACGTCATAGTCATGAGTCTCTAGCCGTGAGGCCTGCCGCCCGGCGGCTCCCGGCACAAGGCCGGGATGACGACTGGGAGGACTGGAGGTGGGTGCGCGCGTCTGCGCGCCCAAAAAGACTCGAGAGCCCTCCGACAAAACAGCATCGACGAGGCACGAGCCTCGCCGATGCTCACCCACCCCTTGATACCCTCCCTGCAGGGAGGGGAATGGCTGGAGCCGCCGTCGTCAGCTCGCCGCCGGCAGTCTCAACCGCACCAGCAGCCCGCCCAGGTCCTCGCTCTCCTCCAGACTGACCGTGCCTTCGTAGATCTCCGCCACGTCGCGGACGATCGCCAGGCCCAGGCCGGTTCCGGGCTTGCCGGTGTCGAGCCGGGCGCCGCGGTCGAAGATGCGGACGCGTTCCTCCTCGGGAATGCCGACGCCGTCGTCCTCGACCAGGATTTCGACGAAGCCGGCCTGCGCGCCGACCGTCACGAACACGCTGCCGCCGCCATATTTGGCCGCGTTCTCGATCAGATTGCCGAGCATCTCGTCCAGGTCCTGGCGCTCGACATGGACCTGGAGGTCGTGCGCGCCGTCGGCGTCGATGCGGACGTTGGGATAGAGGCGCGACACCGCGCGCTCAACCGAATCGAGGCTCGGCCAGACCTCGGCGCGGCTGTGCGCCGACCCGCGCCGCCCGACCGCACGGGCGCGGGCGAGATGGTGGTCGACCTGGCGCCGCATCGTCCGCGCCTCGCGCACCACGGTGTCGCCGAGATCGTCGGCCTTGGCGGTGGCGGCGTTCATGATCACGGTCAGCGGGGTCTTGAGCGCATGCGCGAGATTGCCGGCGTGGCGGCGCGCTTCCTCGGCCTGCTTGTCGTTATGCTCGATCAGCGCATTGAGCTCGTCGACCATCGGCGAGACCTCGGCCGGCATCGCGCCCTCGATCCGCCGGGCATAGCCGCCGCGCAACCGCGCGATCTCGCCGCGCAGTCGCCGCAAGGGCCTCAGGCCGTACCATGTCTGTAACCCCGCCAGCACGATCAGCCCGAGCGCGAGCAGCAGGAAGCTGCGCACCAGCGTCCGCCTGAGCGCGTTGATCTGCGCGTCGAGCCCGTCGCGGCTCTGCGCGACCTGGAACCGCCAGCGCACCGGCGATCCCGGCAGCTTCACGTCGCGTTCGAGGACGCGCAATTTCTCGCCCGAAAACTGGTCGCTGTCATAGACATGGACCTCGAGGTCGGTGTGGTTGTCGCCATAAGCGAGCCGGCGATCCCAGAGCGAGCGCGACGGGAACGGCTCCTTGCCGCGCGCCGCGACTTGCCAATAGAGGCCCGAATAGGGCTCGAGGAAACGCTGATCGGCGGGCTCGCGGTTGAAGATGACTTCACCATCGGGCCCGATCTCGGCCGAGGTGAACAGCGAGGTCAGCACGTAATCGAGCTGGTCGTCGAAATTGCGCGTCACCGCGCTGGTCAGCACCCGATCGAGCGCATAGCCGCCGCCCGACAGCAGGATGCCGATCCACAAGGCCGCGACGACGATCATGCGCCGCCCGAGCGACCCGCTGGCGGCGGCGCGCGGCGTGCCCGGCGGGCGGCGCCACAACACCCAGGCCAGCCGCAGCAGCGCCAGCACCGACAGAACGAGCAGCGCGCGCGACGTCCACACCTGGTCCGGCGCGAGCAGCAACAAGGTCGCGAGCGATCCCGCGCCGAGCACGGTCAAGGCGGTGATCTCGGCCGTCCGGCGATATTTGCGGATGAAGACGCGCCAGCGCGGGATCGATCGCTCGGCCGCGCGTTCGGCCGGCGGTGCCTGAGCGGCATCGCCCGGTCGGTTCTCCGCCGACGGCACGGCGATCATCTCGCGTCCCTCGGCCACGCTGCTCCGTCCCTATTCCGCGCGCGGCGGGGCGTCGGGATCGTCCAGGCTATAGCCCAGCCCGCGGATCGTGGTGATGACGTCCTGGCCCAGCTTCTTGCGGATGCGCGTCACGAACACCTCGATCGTGTTTGAATCACGGTCGAAATCCTGGTCGTAGATATGCTCGATCAGCTCGGTGCGGCTGACGATCTTGCCCTTGTGGTGGAGCAGATAGGACAGCAGCTTGTATTCCTGCGCGGTCAGCTTCACCGGATCGCCGGCGAGCGTCACCTTGCCCGAGCGCGTGTCGAGCCGGACGTCGCCCGCGGTCAGTTCGGACGAGGCATTGCCCGAGGCGCGGCGGATCAGCGCGCGCAGGCGGGCGATCAATTCCTCGGTCTGGAACGGCTTGGCGACATAATCGTCGGCACCGGCATCGAGCCCGGCGACCTTGTCCGACCAGCTGTCGCGCGCGGTCAGCACCAGCACCGGGGTGGTCTTGCCCTGCTTGCGCCAGCGGTCGAGCACGGTCAGCCCGTCGATCTCGGGCAAGCCGAGGTCGAGGACGATCGCGTCATAGCTCTCGGTCTCGCCGAGAAAGAGGCCTTCCTCGCCGTCGCCCGCCGTGTCGACCGCATAGCCCGCCCCTTCGAGCGTGTTCTGCAATTGCTGGCGGAGATTGGGTTCGTCCTCGACGATCAGAACGCGCATTGTGTTCCCCTTAGCGCGAGCCCCTTCATGGGAGCTCGGATTAGCCGGTGCGGCCGATGATCTGGCCGGAACGGCCGTCGACCCGCACCCAGATGACGGTTCCATTGCGCAGGAACTTGAGCGTGTAAATGCCGCTGTCGGGATCGAGCTCCGGCCCGAGATATTGCGCGCCGCGCATCAT
>NZ_JBQCCN010000191.1:0-9077 GCF_051962185.1 Sphingomonas sp. | reverse complement strand
CATGACGATGTTGGAGCGGTCCGAATTGAACAGGCCGGGCAGCAGCATGATCGGTCGTCCGTCGCCCGGCGGCGCCTTCATCAATTCGCTCCATTCGACCGGGATGCGCGCCATCGTCCCGACCATGCGCGGCAGCTCGGCAGCCCATTGCGCCTTGCTCGGCGGGGTCAGAACCATGCCATCACGTCGACGGGAAAGGGTGTCCATGCGCCTATTCTCACTCCTGCTCCCCTAAGCGCGCCACCGGCCCATTCGTTGCACGTGCGGATCGCGCTGTAGCGGCCGCGACCGTCATAGAACACGTCGTTGACGCCATAGCCGCCAGCGACCTTGCCGCCCGGCCCGCGGGTCGCGCGAACATAGGCGGCCAGCTTGCGATATTGCTCCTCGCTTAGCATGATCGCGCGCGTGTCGGGGGCGACCGGCGGTTCGGCGACATGCTCGACATGGAGGACGGTGCGCGTGCTACCGGTCGCGGCGCGCAGCACGGTCAGGACATTGACGTCGGCCCAGGTCGGCGTCTCGACATAGAAAGCGCGATCACCCCAGCCGACCGCGACCCAGTCGAACCGGGCGTAGCGCGGGTCGGTGATGTCGCCGGCGGGGAAATCCTGGCTCCAGTCGATCCCGGCGGCACGGACCGGCAGCACCAGGCCGGTATGGATACCATTGTCCTCGACCAGGATGCGCACGCCGCCCGTGGCGGGCGGTTTCCAATCGGCATTGATCGGGATCGTACCGCCGATCAACCCCGCGGTGGCATAGGCCAGGACCACGAACAGCAAGGTGCCGGCGAGCCAGCTTGCCGCGCGCCAGACGCGCAATCCGATTTCATTCCCCACGCCCGCCGTGATAGATGGTTTCAATGGAAACTGAAACGCACGTTCTCGATTCTCCGCCTCCCGGTGCCGCGGCCGATTGGACGATTCCCCAGAATTGGGCGCATTATACGGCGCAAGAGCATGCCACCTGGGATACGCTGTTCGCGCGCCAAGCCAATTTGCTGCCCGGTCGTGCCTCCGAAGCCTATCTGCGCGGGCTCGACGTGCTCAAGCTCTCCAAGCCCGGCATTCCCGATTTCGAGGAATTGTCCGACCGACTGATGAAGCTGACCGGCTGGCAGGTCGTGGCGGTGCCGGGCCTCGTCCCCGACGACGTCTTCTTCGACCATATGGCCAATCGCCGCTTCGTCGCGGGCAATTTCATTCGCCGCCCCGACCAGCTCGACTATCTGCAAGAGCCCGACGTCTTCCACGACGTGTTCGGCCATGTCCCGATGCTCGCCGATCCGGTGTTCGCCGATTACCTCGCGGCATATGGCCGCGGTGGGCAGCGCGCGCTGGGGCTGGACGCGCTCAAATATCTCGGCCGACTCTATTGGTACACGGTCGAGTTCGGCCTGATCGCCGAGCCCGAGGGGCTGCGCATCTACGGTTCGGGCATCGTGTCGAGCTTCTCGGAGAGCCGGTTCGCGCTCGACGATTCCAGCCCCAATAGGATCGGCTTCGATCTTGCGCGGGTGATGCGGACCGAGTACAGGATCGACGATTTCCAGCAGAATTACTTCGTCATCCCGAGCTTCGACGAACTGCTCCGCGTGACGGTCGAGACCGATTTCGCGCCGCTCTACGAGACGCTGAAGGCGCAGCCGGATATCCGGATCGCGGAAATCCTGCCGGAGGACGAAGTGTTGACTCACGGCACGCAGGATTATGCGCGGGGCAAAGGGCCCGCGGTGGTTGGCTAGATCACCCTATCTTCTCTGGCTCGCACTGGCGGCGTTTGCCGTCGGATGCGTCGTTCTCGTTCGGGCGCAACCTGCTTCAGCACCGCGCTTCGCGGGGTTGATGATCAAGGATTGCTGGGTGCGGGCAGGTGGCGCCAAAATGTTTCTTGGTGACCAACGTTGTTATCGCACGCTGCCGCAACGCCGGATTTGCGGCGTGTGGATGCCGGGCTTCGAGCGGTCGATTTTTCTGCACGAAGTCAAAGACCTGAACGATATAGCCATCGTTCATTATGCCAACCTGCCCTGGCTGGACATCGCGAGCGACGCAGCCGGCTTGCCGGTGACGCGAGATGGCGCGGCCTATCGAATTTGCTTCCTCGGCCGTGAATCAAACTATTTCGGCGCTTACGGTCACCTCGGGGGCGCATTCACCGGCGTCCTACTCGAAAAGGTCGAGACGATTAAGGAAGTCCCTATTTCCAAGGGGCTCAAATTCGATGTTCCCGGAGTGACCGGCTGATCGTGCAGATCGGCTTCATGTCACGGTGGAGCGACCATCCGTCCTGGCTGGTCGCTGCCGAACGGATCGCGTGGATGTCGAACCTAACCCGCTGATCAGATATCGAGCGCCCAGCCGTCGCGGCCTTTGGGGTCGATCGGCTTGATCGGCACGAAGCGGTCGACGCCGGCGGCCAGCTTGAGCACAGTCCAGTCGCCGCGACGATCGGTTTCGGCGAGGGCGCAGCCGCATGCAGCATAAGCATCGACCACCTGCATGCGTTGCGTCTCGAGCAGCCCGGCCAGGACGATCACGGCGTCCGGCGCGGCGATCGCGGCGAGTTCGGGCGCCATCGACACCAGCGGGCCGGCAAGCACGTTGGCGATGATCAGATCGTAGGGCGCGGACGCAGTGATCGCGTCGTCCAGCGCGCCGTCGGCGACGATCAGGTCGATACCCGGGACCGCATTCGCCTCGGCATTCTCGCGCGTCACGTCGATCGCCATCGGGTCGATGTCAGTGGCCATGACTTTGGCCCCGGGCCACAGATGCCGGGCGGCGAAGGCGAGCAGGCCGGTGCCGGTGCCGATGTCGATGACGTTGGCGAACCGGCGATCGGCCATCGCGTCGAGCATCGCCAGGCAACCCGAGGTGGTGGCGTGGTGGCCGGTGCCGAAGGCGCGGCCGGCGTCGATCAGGAAGGCGCGACCGGCGGGCGGCGGCTCGACCGGATGCGCGCTGGTGTGGACGACGAACCGACCCTCGTGGATCGGCTCGAGCCCGGCCTGGCTGAGCGTCACCCAATCCTCGTCATAGATCGGCTCGATCGCGGGGGCGATGTCGGCGGCGCTCGGCACCAGGGCGCGGATCGCGGCGACCATCGCGGCGTCGGGCTCGGCCTCGCTATAGGCGTCGAGCCGCCAGCGCTCGACATCGTCCTCGACTTCCTCGGTGGTCATCAGCACCGCGTCGATCGCGATCTCGGCGGCGTCGATCGCCTCCGCCTCCGCGCGCGTGCACGGCAGCGTCAGTCGCCAGCTGTCGACCTTGCGTCCCGCCTCAGCGGACATAGCTCGCCCCGTTCACGTCGATCACCGCGCCGGTCATCGACGGCGGGGCCTGGGTCGCGAGATACTGGACCGCATTCGCCACTTCCGCGGGATCGGCGACGCGGCCGAGCGGGATGTCGGCGAGCAGTTTCTCGCCGCCGCGGCTCGAGAGATACTCCTCGGCCATACCCGTCATGGTGAAGCCGGGACATACGGCGAAGGCCAGGATGTTTTCGGCCGCGTAACCACGCGCGATCGACTTGGTCATCGCCACCATGCCGGCCTTGGACGCGGCGTAATGCCAGTGCTTCGGGCTGTCGCCGCGATAGGCGGCGCGGCTGGCGACGTTGACGATGCGGCCGCCGGAGGAACGCTCTTGCCAGTGCCTGACGGCGAAGCGGCACAATTCGGCGCTGGCGGTCAGGTTGATCCGCATCGTGCGCTCCCAGCCGTCGACCCAGTCGTCGTCGGACAGGTCGATCGGATTATCCTCGAACACGCCGGCATTGTTGATGAGCACGTCGATTTGGCCGAGTTCGGCGAGCGCCTGGTCCCAGAGCCGGCGCGGGGCGGCAGGGTCGGAAAAGTCGGCGGAGATCCCGCTCTTCGTGCCGTGCCCGATCAGGCGGATGCCGGCCTGCGTGGAAAGCGTTGCTGCGATCGCCGCGCCGATGCCCCGGCTGCTGCCGGTCAGGAGGATATTGGTCATGCGGCGGGGATTACGGGCTGCGGAAGAGGCGGGCAATGCCTCCGGGGAGGGGGGAATCGAATCCTGCCCGTTTACGGGGAGGGGGACCAAGACGCGAAGCGGCTTGGTGGAGGGGGCGGGCCGCAAGCTATTCCGAGGAGGCAAACCCCCTCCACCACGCGACTGCGTCGCGCGGTCCTCCTCCCCATGACTGGGGAGGATGTCGGACTACGCCGCGACGCTCGCCGAAAACTGGTCCGCCGCACCTTTCAGCCCGCCCAGTCGGTCATCGACGTCGCTGACGTCGCTCGCCAGCGCGCCCATCTCGGCCGCCACCGCTTCGGTGTCTTCGCGGATCGTGGCGATGGTGTTGGACATCGAATCGGCGGCCAGCGCGGTTTCGTCGACCGCGGCGGTGATCGCGGTCACGGTCTGAGCCTGGGTTTCCATCGCGATGCGGATGCGCAAGGCCGATTCCTGGACCTCGGCCACCGTGGTCTTGATGCTGGCGTTGGTGTCGACGGTCGAGCGGGTCGCCGACTGGATCGCGGCGATCTTGGCGGCGATGTCGTCAGTGGCGCGCGCGGTCTGGTTGGCGAGGCTCTTCACTTCCTGTGCGACCACCGCGAAGCCACGCCCGGCGTCGCCGGCGCGGGCCGCTTCGATCGTCGCGTTCAAGGCGAGCAGGTTGGTCTGGCCGGCGATGTCTCGGATCAGGCCCAGGATCGATTCGATCGACTTGGCGTGATCGCTGAGCGCGCCGCTGGTCTCGACCGCTTGCCCGGCCTGAGAGCTGGCGCGGGTGGCGATCTCGGCGGCGGCCTCGACCTCGGTGCGGGCGTCCTCGATCGCGCGGATCAGGCCCGCCGCGGTCTGCGCCGCCTCGCGCATCGCCACCGCCGATTGCTCGGCCGCGGCGGCAACCTCGGCGGTCTTGTCGAGCATGCCCTGCGCCGAATCGGCGGTGCGCGCGGCCTGACCGCGGATCTTGTTGCCGAGCTGCGCGGTGCCCTCGATCGACGCCGCGATCGAACCGCGGAATTTTTCGGAGCTTTCCTGCCGCGCCTTTTGCGCGCGGGTGCTCACCAGATGGCTGACGTAGCTGGTCAGCAGATGCGCCTCGACCAGCGACACGCGCTGCATGACGTCGGCATAGCGCGCCATCCGCACGCCATCCTGACCGCAGGCTTCGCCGACGACGAGCAAGGTCGCCTGGTGCGCCGCCGCCAGCGACGCGAGCAGCGGCGCGAGTGGGATGCCCGCCTGGTCCGAGTCGCGGGCATGAGCGCAGGCCATCGCCTTCCATTCGCGCCCCAGCGGGTTCTCGAACTTGGCGCGCATATAAGCGACGCTGCCGGCGATCTGGGTCGCCAGCTGCCGGGGCGTGTAGAAGGAGCGAACATGCGCGGTCGCGGGATGCGCGACATAATGCTCCCAGAAGATCCGGCAGATCGGATGATAATGCGGTTCGACGATCGGCGCGATTTCCGCGCAGAGCGGCGCGACTTGCTCGTCCCAATCGAACGGCGGCAGGTCGCGCTTGAGCGCGGCCCTCAAATCGTCAGGCCACACGACCGGTAATGTTTCACCCACGTCTTTCCCTCCGGGGATCACGCCGCGACCTTGGCGACGAAGTCGCTGGCGCTGGCTTTGAGATGGCCGAGCTGACCGTCGAGCGAATCGAATCCCTTGCCGACGCCGTCGATCTCGCTGGCGACCGCCTCGGTATCCTCGCGGATGGTGGCGATGGTGTTGGACATCGAATCGGCGGCAAGCGCGGTTTCGTCGACCGCGGCGGTGATCGCGGTCACGGTCTGCGCCTGGGCTTCCATCGCGAAGCGAATCCGGTTGGCGCTTTCCTGGACCTCGGCAACAGTGGTCTTGATCGAGGCGTTGGTCTCGACGGTCGAGCGGGTGGCCGACTGGATCGCCGCAATCTTGGCGGCGATGTCGTCGGTCGCGCGGGCGGTCTGGTTGGCGAGGCTCTTCACTTCCTGCGCGACGACCGCGAAGCCGCGGCCGGCGTCGCCGGCGCGGGCCGCTTCGATCGTTGCGTTCAAGGCGAGCAGATTGGTCTGACCGGCGATGTCGCGGATCAGGCCGAGGATCGATTCGATCGACTTGGCGTGATCGCTCAGCATCTCGGACATGCCCACCGCCTGGCCCGCTTGCGAGCTGGCGCGGGTGGCGATCTCGGCGGCGGCCTCGACTTCGGTGCGGGCATCCTCGATCGCGCGGATCAGGCCCGCCGCGGTCTGTGCCGCCTCGCGCATCGCCACTGCCGATTGCTCGGCCGCGGCGGCGACCTCGGCGGTCTTGTCGATCATGCCGCGCGCCGAGCCAGAGCTGCGCGCGGCCTGGTCGCGCAGCACCGCGCCTTCGCTGGTGGCGCGCTCGACCATCGTCGCGATGCCGTCGCGGAATTCGGCCGACAGCCGGTCGCGCGCGACCTGCGCCTGATATTCGCGGTACGAATTGTAGATATCGACGGTGATCTCACCTTCGAGCGCGGAGAGGCGCATCAGCGTGTCGAGCAGCACCGGCAGCCGGGGATCGTCGCGGTCGACGCGCTTGACCATCACGCCGAGCGCGGCGCGGTCGCTGGCCGAGATCATCGAGAGCAGCGCCATCGGCGAGACGTCGGCGGAGAAGGCCGCGGCTACCGAGCGCTCGATCGATTCGACCCAGGCGCGGCCCGAGGTATCGAGGAAGCGATTGCGCAGGAAGTCGCAGCCGATGTCGATCATCTTCTGCGTTTCGTGCGGCGCCCAGATCCGCTCGTCGGCGAAACACAGCAGCCATTGCTGCCAATAAGCTTCCGAAATCGCATGGATTTCTGGCTCGAGCACGGCCCAGGCCTCGCGACTCGCCGATGCCAGCGTGCCGTCGAAATCGAACACCCGGAGGCGCGCGCGAAGGTCGATCTTCGCGGCAATGGTGCCGATCACGGGCAAGTCATGGGTGCTCAACGATTTTCTCCGCTCTCCGGCCAAGGGAGGAATTGGCCGGTCGGGGAGAAGAGCTACCGCGGGCTTGGTTAAAGCAGGGTTAGGATGGAGGTGTTTCAGAACTGGCGCCAGAATGGAGCCAATAGCCCTCTCCCGCTTGCGGGTGCACCGGGTCGGTCATGCCCTCGGCATGACCTGAACAGCGCGGGGCGTTGTTCACCCGGTGCAGGTTGGGTGAGGGTCTTCTTTCTTCTAAAATCCCGAGCATGCCGCCAGTGCGACGTCAGATAAGTGAGCATGCCTCCAAACTTCGTCGCGACCGGACGGAGGCGGAGGAGAAATTCTGGCAAGCAGTCCGCAATCGCCAGATCGACGGGTTCAAGTTTCGCTTCCAGCATAGTCTGCTGCCATACATCGCGGACTTTGCGTGTATCGATGCGATGCTGATCGTGGAGATCGACGGCGGGCAGCATAGTGAAGAGCGTGACGCCAAGCGCACGGCATTTCTGGAGTCCGAGGGGATTCGAGATTCTCCGCTTCTGGAACAATGACGTGCTGAGCAATCTGGACGGAGTCATCGTGATCCTGCGCGAAGCGCTGCACCGGGCGGTTTAAAGAAGAATAAGAAGACCCTTACCCTCCCGCCGCTTCGCGGCGGGCTCCTCCCTCTCCCGCAAGCGGGAGAGGGGAATAGTGTTCCGCCAGCAGGAGGAGCGCACCCTTGCATCCCGACGCTCGGGGGCTAAGAGGGCGCAGCGCTTTCGCAGGGGACCTTACTTGGCCACGCCGTCCAAACCCGACCGTCCGATTTCACCCCACCTGTCGCATTACCGGTGGGGGCCGCACATGCTGGTGTCGATCCTTCACCGCGCGACCGGCGACGGGCTCGCGATCGTCGGCGCCATTCTGTTCACCTGCTGGCTGGCAGCGCTCGCCGGCGGCAAGGAAAGCTACGACTGGTTCGTGTCGTGGTTCTCGGGCGGCTATTGGAGCATTCTCGGCTATGTGGTCGGGGTCGGCCTGACCTGGTCGCTGTTCCAGCACATGATGAGCGGCATTCGCCACCTGTTCATGGATGCGGGGGCGGCGTTCGAACTCAAGACCAACAAGACCAGCGCGATCCTGACGATCGTCGGCTCGGTCCTGCTCACCATCCTGTTCTGGGGCGTGCTGCTCAAGGACGTCATCCTCGGAGTCGCCAAATAATGGGCCAGGGCACCGAACTCGGCCGCGTCCGCGGTCTCGGCAGCGCCAAGGAAGGCGCGCATCATTGGTGGCGCCAGCGTATCACCGCGGGGTCTAACCTGTTCCTGCTGGCGTGGTTCATGATCTCGCTGACCCGGCTCAACGGCTTCGACTATGACAGCATCCACGCGTGGGTCGGTTCGGCCTGGGTCGCGATTCCGCTGATCCTGCTGGTCATCTCGGTCTGCTGGCACGCCCGCCTGGGCCTGCAGGTGCTGATCGAGGATTATCAGGAAAACGAGAGCCGGGTGATGGCGCTCGTCCTCATCGAATTCTTCCTCGCGGTGATCGCGGTCACCGCCATTTTCTCGATCCTGCGCGCGGCGCTGGCGGGGGCGTGATGACCGACAGCTACAAGATCATCGACCACACTTATGACGCCGTCGTGGTGGGCGCGGGCGGTTCCGGCCTGCGCGCGACCATGGGCGTCGCCGAAAGCGGCCTCAAGACCGCGTGCATCACCAAGGTGTTCCCGACCCGCAGCCACACCGTGGCGGCGCAGGGCGGCATCGCCGCCAGCCTGGGCAATATGGGTCCGGACCACTGGACCTGGCACATGTTCGACACCGTCAAGGGATCCGACTGGCTCGGCGACCAGGACGCGATCGAATATATGGTGCGCGAGGCACCGGCCGCGGTCTACGAACTCGAACATGCCGGCGTGCCGTTCAGCCGGACCGAGGCGGGCAAAATCTACCAGCGCCCGTTCGGCGGCATGATGCAGAACATGGGCGAGGGCCCCCCTGCGCAGCGCACCTGCGCCGCGGCCGACCGTACCGGCCACGCCATGCTCCACGCGCTCTACCAGCAGAGCCTGAAGTACGACGCCGACTTCTACATCGAATATTTCGCGCTCGATCTCATCATGGAAGGCGGCGAGTGCAAGGGCGTGATCGCGCTCTGCATGGAAGACGGCTCG
>NZ_JBQCCN010000190.1:0-26122 GCF_051962185.1 Sphingomonas sp. | reverse complement strand
GCCCGTGCGCGGATCGTACCACGACGCGCGGACGTGCTTGCCGGTGATCCTGCCCATCTGCACGCGGAACGGCTTGCCGGTATAGCTATAGGCGATCGCATAGCTTTTGCCGCGCGACGCCGCGACGCGGTCATAGCGTGTGCCGTTGCCGACGATCAGCGATTGATCCGGGACCCGCTCGTAATAGGGCCGCGAAAGGATCAGGTCCTTGAGGAACCGCATCTGCCCACCGCCGGGCGCCTCTAGCCCCTTCTGCCAGGAGGTTTTTGGCCAGTAAGCGGCCTTCTCCCCCCGCGTGTAGAATTGCATCACGCTGTTCTCGCCGTACGTATGCCCGAACGCGCCGGCGAGCACCGACCACCAGGCGTAGCGCCGCACGTCCGCCGCTTGCCAGCGCGGTTCGGGCGCCATGTCGAGACCGTGCGGGATGTTCTCGTAGCTCGGTTCGCCGTCGATCGTCGGCTTGACCGGCGTGCGTTTCCAATCGTCCTCGATATAGCGCCAATTGTCCTCGCCATAAGCGCAACGCTGGGTGTCCTGGGCGTAATCCTGGTGGCCCGATTGGAACATGTTGAAATCGAGCCAGCCGGTGCCGTTGAACACCCAGGACGAATCGGTGCGCCCGAACGGGTGGAACGTCATCAGATGGTTGTGGTCGATCGACTTGATCGTGTTGCCCAGCGCTTGCCACGCCAGCGTCGCCATGTCGGCATGGGTGTCGCCGCCGTTGATCCAGATGATGTTGGGCTTGTCCTTGTAGCGCTCGGCGAGGAAGCGGCCATAGACCGGCGCGGTGTCGACGGTCAGCTTGCGCATTTCCGCGAACGTGCCCCAGGCCGGCACCAGCGCGACGTATAGACCGTGCGCGGCGGCGCGGTCGATCACCCAGTCGAGATGATCCCAATAATCATACTCGCCGGGCTTGGAGGGGTCGTTGCCCGGCGTCACGCGCGGCCGCGTGATGTCGCCGTCGACCAGCGCTGGCCCGGTGATCGGATTGGCCATTTCCGCGCGGTGCAGCACCATGATCTGGATGACGTTGAAGCCCTGGCTCTCACGCTTGGCAAAATATTGCTCGACCTGATCGCGATCGAGCTTGGCGAGCAACAGCCAGCCGGTGTCGCCCATCCAGAAGAAGGGCTTGCCGCCGGCTTCGAGATAGCGGCCGTTGCCGGACACCTTGAGCAACGGCGTCCGGTCCTGCGCCGCCGCGGGCGCGATCGCCGTCATCGCCAGCGCAAGGCCCGCGATCGCCGTCCTGGCCCAGTTCATCCGCCCCTCCTTCGCGCGGGTCAGCGCGCGTTTTTCAGCTTCGCTTCGAGTTCCTCGAGCGACTTGCCCTCGTTGCGCGGTGCGCCGAGGAAACCGATCAGCCCGCTGACCACCAGGAAGCCGACCAGAATCCACGCCAGCGTGGTGAAGCCTGTCGCGGTCAGCGTCGGCACGAAGAAGCTGAAGATGCCGAGCGACACGCGGACCACCGCGAACATCACGCCCTGCGCGGTCGAGCGCAGCAGCGTCGGGAACATCTCCGCGCTCCACAATTGGAAGAAGCTCTGCGCGCCGAACCCGCCGCCGAACGCCATCAGGAACACGTGCAGGATCGCGATCGGCAAGGTCAGCGGGAAGATCGCCAGCAGCGACATGCCGATGACCTGGATCACCGCTGAAATGCCGAACATCATCCGCTGGTTCACACGGTCGGAGAATTGCATGAACACCAGGTAGATCGACATCATGCCGATGAAGAAGCTCAGCGTTTGCACCGCGACCGACGTGAACTGGCCGAAATTGCCGACCGTGCGCAGGATGAACGGGAAGAAGAAGCCGTTGGTGCCGGCCCACAGGTTCCAGATGCCGTACATGCCGATCAGGAACGCCATCGAGCGGATGTTCTGCCAGGTCAGCAGGTCGCTCAGCTTGCCGCGGCGTTGCTCGGCGGCCGGCTCGGCCTGGGCTTCCAGCCAGCGCTTGGACTCGTGCATGCGCGCCCGGAGAAAGGTGAGGGCGACCGCCAGGATGGCGAGGTGCGCGAACACGATGCGCGCGCCGAGCAGGCCCAAAGGCGAAAGCGCCGCGAACATCAGCAGCACCACGGTCGGGCCGAGATACCAGAGCACCTGGGCGGAGCCGCTGTGCTTGCCGCGGGAATCATCGGGCGCCTGTTCGGCGATCAGCGACCAGGAGGCGGGGATGTCCGCACCGACCGCGAGGCCGACCAGGAAGAAGCCGAGCACGACCATCCAGGCCTTCATCGCGAACACCAGCCACAGCATGCCGAACGCGTAGAACAGCATATCGTACTGGTAGATCTTCTTGCGACCGAGCAGGTCGCACAACCGCCCGCCGATCAGCGCGCCGATCCCGGCGGAGATCGCATTCGGCCCGAACGCCCCGAGGACGCCGAGCGTGGTGTTGCTCAGCCCATAGGCTTCCTGCCACAAGGCCAATGCCACCGATCCGGCGACGATCGATCCCGCGTCGATGTAATTGGCCAGGCCCGCCAGGATCGTGTCCCGCCAGCCTCCGGTCGAGGTGCCCCCCGTACTCATCGACATGCTCTCCGTTTAAAGCGTATGATAATATTATTTGGCGAGTGTAGCAGTCGCTCGTTCGGGCGCAAGCCTTTGCGCGGGTGTCAGTGCGTCTACGGTGCGAAGCTCCGGATAAATGATCATATTATACGTTAAATTGACATGTCACGGAGCGCCCGATACCCCTTTGGAACAGGCCGAGGTCCAATTCGGTCGGCAGGAAGAGGATGAGGGCAATGGGACTTTCGCGGCGCGCGGTGCTGGCCAATGCCATGGTGCTGGGGGCGGCGGCCGCCTCGGGCCCGCTGTCGGCGGCGACCAAACGCTCGTCCGACCGCCGCGTCGAGCGCTGGGGCCTGTACGAGATCGCGCTCGACGGACCACAGGCCGGCAACCCGTTCGACGACGTAACGCTCTCCGCGACCTTCACCGGTGCGGGACAAACGGTCCGCGTGCCTGGTTTCTACGACGGCGAGGGCGTCTATCGTATCCGCTTCAGCCCGCCCGAGACCGGCAATTGGACCTGGACGAGCGAAAGCAACGCGCCCGCGCTCAATAGCCGCACCGGCGCGTTCGAGGCGGTCGCGCCCGGTCCCGGCAATCGCGGCCCGATCCGAGTGACCAAGGACGGCTATCACTTCCAATATGCCGACGGCACGCCGTTCCGGCAGATCGGGACGACCTGCTATTCCTGGGCGTTGCAGTCCGACGCGCGTTGCGCCGAGACGCTGCGGACACTGGCCGGCGCGCCGTTCAACAAGCTGCGCATGCTGGTCTTCCCGAATGTCGAGTCGGTCGCGACCAATCCGTTCGCGCGCACCGGCGACGGCCTCAAGGACTGGGATCCGGCGCGGTTCGATCCGGCCTATTTTCGTCGCTATGAGGATCGTATCGTGCGGCTGGGCGCGCTCGGCATCCAGGCCGACGTCATCCTCTATCACCCATATGACGCCAAGCGCGGTTATTCGGACATGAAACGCGCCGATGACGAGCGCTATCTGCGCTACGTCGCCGCGCGGTTCGGCGCCTATCGCAACGTCTGGTGGTCGATGGGCAACGAATACGACGCCATCAAGACCAAGACGATGGACGATTGGGACCATCTGTTCCAGGTGCTGGTCGCGGCGGACCCGCACGACCGCCTGCGCTCGATCCATCAGATCCATGTCTATTACGACGCGCGCAAACCCTGGATCACCCACGCCAGCGTCCAGAACGGCTCGGCGGTGCTCGACGACGTGCGGGCCGAACTGCATCGCGACTTCGCGCTCAAGCCGGTGATCTTCGATGAGGTGGTGTACGAAGGGAATTCGACCAAACGCTGGGGCCAATTGACGGGCGAGCAAATGGTCGAGCGCTTCTGGTACGGGCTGATCGGCGGTACCTATGTCGGCCATAGCGAGACCTTCAATCCCGACCGCAACGCCGATTATTCCTGGCTGGGGCAGGGCGGCAAACTGGTCGGCACCAGCCCGCCGCGGCTCGCCTTTCTGAGAAAGATCATGGAGGACGGACCGGTGCCGGGCGTCGAGCCGATCCAGGCGTGGTGGAACTATCATCTCGGCGGCAAGGCCGGCCACTATTACCTCCGTTATTTCGGTGCCGATCGCCCGACCGACTGGGACGTCGTACTGCCGAAACACGACGACGAGGCGCCGCAGCGCTATCGCGCCGACATCATCGACACCTGGAACATGATGATCACCCCCGTCGACGGCGTGTTCGCGATGGCGCGCAAGAACGACTATGACGTACAGGATCCCGCGCGCCCCAAGCTGGCGCTGCCGGGCAAGCCGTGGATCGCGGTTCGGCTGATGCGGGTCTGAGGGGGAATACGCACGCACCAGGGGAGGGGATTCGAGGCCCAAATCCGTCCCATCTCCGGACAGTGGTTAACCAATCTTAACGCTGGTCGAAATCGTAAACGGCGCGTTAACTGCTGGCTATGCCAGGGTATCTTCAACTCGCCCCGCGTGGGGCAAGCCATCCCTTCCGCCGCCGGCTCGGGCTCGGCGCGGAGACGAAGCGGCGCGGGGACGATAACGACCTGAAGCTCTTCGTGCTGAGCTTCACGGCGTTCTTCATCTGCATCTACACGCTGATCTTCTGATCGCATCGGCGGCACCTGTGCGCCGCCCGTATCCTCAATCGCAGGCCTTGTGCAGTTTCTGCGCGAGCCAGGCGGAGATCGGGCACATCGCGGCCACGACGTAGAGCATCTCGGCCGATCCGACTCCCCAATTGGTCAGCAAGGTTACGATCGCCGCGCCGATCGCCATCGCGCCCGAATTGACCACATTGTTCGCCGCGACGGTGCGCGCCGTCTCGTCCTTGGTCACGGTCGTCGTGAGGAAGGCGTAAAGCGGCACGACGAACATGCCGCCGAACACCGCGATTCCGATCAACGACGTGATCACCAGCCACGCCCGCGGGATAGCGATGAATTCCAGCGTCGTGTAGAGATGGCCCTCTGGTGCCGGCGGCCAGGTCTTGCTCAGCACCGCGAACAGCACGACGAACACGCCCATCACCATCACCGAGGTGGGCCCGAACTTGGCCGAGGTGCGGCCCTTGAGCAGCGAATTAATCGCTACCGAACCGATCGCGATACCGATCGAGAACAAGGCCGTGAGCAGGGTTGCGACATGCTTGTCGGCGGTCAGCACGTTCTTGGCGAGCGGCGTGAACACGACGATCAGGATGATCCCCATCGCCCAGAAGAAACTGATCGCGCAGATCGCCAGGAACAGCCGCGGGATGTGCATGGTGCCGTTGATCAACCGCCACGACGAGGTGATCGGGTTGTAGTTGATTTTGAGCTCCGGCCCCTGGCGTGGCGCCATCGGCACGCGCCGCGCCGCGAACCAGCCGATGCCCGCGACCACCAAAGTCGCGATCACCGCATGCTCGACCTTCATGAAGCCGGCGAGAATGGTGCCGAGCAGGATGGCGAGATAGGTCGCCGATTCGACCAGTCCGGTGCCGCCCAGCACTTCGTCCTCGTGCAGATGCTGCGGCAGGATGGCGTATTTGATCGGGCCGAAAAAGGTCGAATGCACGCCGAGCGACAGCACCGCCGCGAGCATCAGGACGAGACCGATATGCGTATGTCCCGCGCGCGCCAGCAACAGCCCGGCACCGCCGCCGAGCATGATCAGGATCTCGGCGGTCTTCACGATGCGGATGATCTTGGTCTTGTCGTGCGCGTCGGCGAGTTGCCCGGCCAACGCCGATAGCAAGACGAAGGGAATGATGCTGAGTGCGCTGGCGAGTCCGGTGAAGCTCTGCTCGTACCTGGGATCGTTGTAGATCTGATAGACGACGACGATGACCATCGCCTGCTTGAAGAGGTTGTCGTTGAAGGCACCGAGGAACTGCGTGACGAACAGCGGCAGGAATCGGCGCTCCTTCAGCAGGCCGAGCGCATTGAGCATTACGAGTTTGGAGCCCCGTTCGTGGCAATAGACGCGGTTCCTTAGCCGAGGGCTAGGGCCGGGGACAATCGTTCAATTGGTAAATGTGCTTGGCCGAGAGGCACTTTCCGCTTGCGTCCCGGCAATGCTAGGGAAGTCGATCATGTGGACGCTTCCCAACATCCTGACGCTGTCGCGCATCCTCGGCGTGCCGTTACTGGTCGCTTGCCTGTGGTGGCCGGGATGGCCGGTCGGCTATGCGATGGGTTTCGCGCTCTACACGCTGATCGCGGTCACCGACTATCTCGACGGCTATCTGGCGCGTGCGCAAGGGACGGTGTCGAAGCTCGGCGTCTTCCTCGATCCGATCGCCGACAAGATCATGGTCGCGGCCGTCATCCTGATGCTGGTGGCGACGCGCGACATCGGCGGCTGGCACGTGATCGCGGCGATCATCATCCTGGTGCGCGAGATCATGGTGTCGGGGCTGCGCGAATTCCTCGGCGGGTTGCAGGTATCGGTGCCGGTGTCGCAACTCGCCAAGTGGAAGACGACGCTGCAATTGCTGGCATTGGGGTCGCTGATCCTGGCCGGCGCGCTGCCCGCCTGGCCCTGGGTGCATAGCGTCGGATTGCTGGCGCTGTGGGGCGCGGCGGGGCTGACGCTGGTGACCGGCTGGGACTATCTGCGCGTCGGCCTGAAGCACATGGATTGATGGCGCTCGACATCCTCTATTTCGCCTGGGTGCGCGAGGGCGTGGGGACGGGGCAGGAGTGTGTCGAACCGCCGGCGGGGATAGCGACGGTCGGCGACCTGGTGTCGTGGTTGGCGGAGCGGGAGGGATTCGAATTGCTCGCCGATCGCTCGATGCTGCGTGCCGCGGTCGATCAGCAATTCGTGCCGTTCGATGCGCCGATCGCCGGCGCGCGCGAGATCGCCTTGTTCCCGCCGGTGACCGGCGGATGATCCGGGCCGCGGTCACCGATGCGGCGATCGATATCGCTGCCGAGCTCGATGCGCTCGAGTCGACGGGAGGCGGCGCCGTGGCGACCTTCACCGGATTGGTGCGCGACGATGGCGGCGTCAGCGAATTGTTTCTCGAACATTATCGCGGTGCGACCGAGGCGGCGCTAGAAGGACTTGCGGTGGAAGCGACGGCGCGCTGGTCGCTCGCCGCGGCGACGATCGTCCATCGCGTCGGCGCGATGCGACCGGGCGAGCGGATCGTCTTCGTCGGCACCGCCGCCCCGCACCGCGCCGCCGCGCTCGATGCCTGCGCGTTCCTGATCGACAGGCTCAAGACCGATGCGCCGTTCTGGAAGCGCGAGACGCGCGGTGGAGAAGCGAATTGGGTCGGCGAACGCGAGAGCGACCATGATGCGGCAAGGCGGTGGCGTTAAGCCACTCGTCATGCCGTGCTTGTCCCGGCATCCAACGTGCAACAACGGGTCGGATCGGCCTGTGGAGGATTGGGCCCCGGAACAAGTCCGGGGTGACGACGGAAATTACGCCGCGCTCTTCAATACCTCGGCCAGCAATTTGAAATCGCGTTCCCGCGGCGACGCCCGCCGCCAGACCAGCGCGATCGTCCGCGTCGCATGCTCAGCCGCCAGCGGCCGTGCCGAGATCGTCGTATTGTCGAGAATGCCCGAGTCCACCGCCATCTCCGGCAACATCGTCACGCCGAGACCATTGTCGACCATCTGCACGATCGTGTGGAGCGACGTCCCGAGCATCATCGCCTGCGCGCCCAGTTCAGGCCGGTTGCACGCGGCCAGCGCATGGTCCTTGAGGCAATGCCCGTCCTCGAGCAGCAGCAGCCGCGTCTCGTCGATATCGTCGGCGGCGATCGTCGGCGGCGGGTCGGGCAGATCGGTGTCGGGAAACGCGACGAACAGCCGGTCGTCGAACAGCGGCTCGGCGGTGACCTCACCGCAGGCATAGGGCAGGGCCAACAGCACGCAGTCGGCGCGGCCGTTGTGCAGACCCTCGCATGCCGTCCCGGTGGTTTCCTCGCGCAGAAACAGCTTCAGGTCCGGATAATCGCGCCGCAGCACCGGCAGGATTCGGGGCAGCATGAACGGCGCGATGGTCGGGATGACGCTCATCCGCATCTCGCCCGACAGCGGTCGCCCGGCGGCGCGCGCCATATCGCCCAGTTCCTCGGCCTCGCGGATCACGCGCCGCGCCTTGTCGGCGATGCGGTCGCCGAGCGGGGTGAAGCGGACCACGCGGCGGGTGCGCTCGACCAGGGTCACGCCGATCAGGGTCTCGAGCTCGCGGATGCCGGCCGACATGGTCGATTGGGTGACGAAGCACGCCTCGGCCGCGCGGCCGAAATGGCCATGGTCCTTGAGCGCCACGAGATATTGAAGCTGCTTCAGTGTCGGCAGGTAGGTCGTCGTCATTTATCGCCTCAGTCGATCAAGAAGGCATAAATAACCTACTGGACCGCTCAAAAGCCAGCCTCTATGCGGCCCATACGGAAGAGGCCCGAAGGTCCGCCGTCTCCCGAGAGGATGTCCAAGAAGGCCGACCCCAATCTTTGGCAGGAGGCCCAAAATCATGTTGACCGTCGGAGACAAGTTCCCCGCCATCACCGTTCCCGTCCAGCAGGGCACCGACGCCTTGCCCGCCGGCGAGACGATCGATGTCACCACCTTCGCTCCCGGCAAGTGGAAGGTCGTGTTCTACTGGCCGAAGGACTTCACCTTCGTATGCCCGACCGAGATCGTCGGCTATGCCGGCCTGAAGGGCGATTTCGAGGATCGCGACGCGGTGCTGATCGGCGCCTCGACCGACACCGCGCACGTCCACCTCGCGTGGCGCAAGTCGGACCCGGATCTGGCCGCCGCCGATTTCCCGTGGATCGCCGATAACGGCGCCAAGCTCGCCTCGGCGCTGGGCATCCTCGATCAGGACGAGAACGTCGCCTATCGCGCGACCTTTACCGTCGATCCCGACGGTGTGATCCAGGCTGTGCAGGTCAACGGCCTCAATGTCGGCCGCAACCCGCAGGAGACGCTGCGCGTGCTCGACGCGCTGCAGACCGACGAGCTGTGCCCGTGCAACTGGAACAAGGGCGACGACGTCCTCAAGGTTGCCGCGTAACGACTTCGTCTAACAGATGCGGCCTTGGATCAGGGCCGTATCCCCGGCGCGGGGTCTTTCCCCCCCTCGGCCCCGCGCCACACTTTTAAAACCTTACGCCCCGGCTTCGGCCGGGGCATCTTTCCCCGCCGGCAGTCCCGGCGCGATGAGGATCGTCCGCATGTCGCTCAAGGAATTCGCCCAGGCGTTACCCGATTTCGCCAAGGATATCCGGCTCAATGTCGGGTCGCTGCTCAACGAGACCTCGCTCGGCGACCAGCGCAAATACGGCCTGGTGCTCGCTTGCGCGCATGCCTCGGGCCACAAGCCCCTGGTCGAGGCTGCGGAGGCGGAAGTCGCCGGCAAATTGTCGCCCGAAGCGGCCAACGCCGCGCGCGCGGCGGCTGCGGTGATGGCGATGAACAACGTCTATTACCGCTTCACGCATCTCGCCGGGAACAAGGAATATGCCAACATGCCGGCCAAGCTGCGCATGAACGTGATTGGCGCGCCGGGTATCGAGAAAGACGATTTCGAGCTGTTCAGCCTGGCGATCAGCGCGATGAACGGCTGCGGCCTGTGCATCGACGCGCACGAGAACGTGCTCAAGAAGGCCGGCGTCACTGCGCAGGCGATCCAGGACGCCGTGCGCTGGGCGGCGGTGATGAAGGCCGTCGCGACGATCCACGCCGCGATCGCCTGAGCGGGCAAAGGACTGTGATCTCCCCTCCCTGCAAGGGAGGGGGGCGCGCGTCTGCGCGCCTTAAAAGACTCAAAAAGCCGATCGCAAACAGCCCGAGCGAGGCATCGAGTCTCGCCCGGGTTTACCCAGCCCTTGATCCCTTCCCTTGCGGGGAGGGGAGATCGAGCTAAGCCAGCGCCTGATAGGCCGAGAAGGCGCTGGAGATCATCAACAAGGTGCCGACCATCGCCATTAGCGGGCGCGCGGGCATCTTCTTGGCGAGGACGCCGCCGAGCGGCGCGGCGATCAGCCCGCCGATCAGGATGCCCAGCGTCTGCAGCGTAAAGGCGGCGAAACCCAGGGTCGCGATGAACGTCGCCGAGATCGTCGCCGTCAGGAAGAATTCGACCGTGTTGACGGTGCCGATCGTCTCGCGCGGGCTGGCGCCCTGAACCAGCAAATTGCTGGTCACCACCGGCCCCCAGCCGCCGCCACCCGCCGCGTCGAGGAATCCGCCGGCCAGCCCCAGCGGCTCGATCACTTTGGGCTTCTTGGGCTCGACCCGCCCGCGCCACGCGCGAAACAGCAGATAGAGACCGATCGCGGTCAGATAGACCATGACGAACGGCCGCGCGACCGAAGCATCGATACTCGACAGCACATAGGCGCCGAGCACGCCGCCGATGATGCCGGGAATCACCAGCCGCGCGAACAATTTCCAGTTCACGTTCTTGTGCAGCGTGTGGCTGATGCCCGAGGCCGCAGTGGTGAACGTCTCCACCGCATGGACGCTGGCCGAGGCGACCGCGGGCGGCAGGCCCATCACACTGACCAGCAAGGTCGAATTGATCAGCCCGAACGCCATGCCCAGCGCGCCGTCGACCAGTTGCGCGGCGAACCCGATCGCGATGAAGGGCAGGATCGCCTCGATCGAGGCCAGCGATACATCGGCCATCAGTGGCGTAAACTCCGTTCGGTCACTGTCGTTGCATGACCGTCATGGCGAATTCCTACAACATAGATGGACTTTAAGAGAAGCAAGCTGGGACAGGCCGGTTATGGAAATCGTCAACCCGATGCCCTAGATATGTCGAAATCGGCGAAGGGGACGCGCCAATGCTTGCAAGCCTCAGGGCTTATCTCGACTCGATCCGGGTGCGCGACCCTGCGCCACGGTCGCGTATGGAAATTCTGCTCTACCCGGGCGTGTGGGCGCTCGGCTTCCACCGTATCGCGCACGCGCTCTATTGCTCGCGGCTGTTTTTCCTGGCGCGCTGGGTCAACCATGTGTCGCGCTTCTTCACCGCGATCGACATCCATCCGGGTGCGCAGATCGGGAAGTTCTTCTTCATCGACCACGGCTTCACCGTGATCGGCGAGACCGCGGTGATCGGCGACAACGTCACGATCTATCAATGCGTTACGCTGGGCGGCACCAATCCGGCCGACGGCGTCGCCGGCAAGCGCCACCCGACGCTCGAGGACAATGTCATCATCGGCTCGGGCGCGCAGGTGCTGGGACCGATCACCGTCGCAACCGGCGCGCGCGTCGGCGCCAATGCGGTAGTGACCCGCGACGTGCCCGAGGGCGCGGTGATGGTCGGCATCCCGGCGCGGCCGACCGTGGTGGAAGGGAAAGGGGAGAAGCCCTTCCTGGCCTATGGCACCCCGTGCAGCGAGATGTTCGATCCCCAAACCCAGCGCGTCGAACTGCTCCGCTGCGAGATCGAGACGCTGCGCAAGCGGCTCGACGCCCTGCTCGCCGATCATGAAACCCCGGAGCGTGATCGCGCTTAGAGCCCATATCCGTCACTGGAGGTAGCCGTGATCGTTCGGAGAAGCCCGCTGACAAGGAGCGCAGCGCGGACGCGGGCCATGAGGCTCGCGCAAGCAAGCGACGTAGCTCAGCGGGCTTCTCCGAACGACCGCTTTGCGGCGGGCGCCTTTTGGTTTGGCAGGGCGTCGCTCGTCGATCACGATGCTACTGCATCGCTCCCTCCTTGCTCCTACCGCCAAGCCAAAATTCGCTCCGTCACGGCTGCCTCCAGTGACGGATATGGGCTCTGAATGGGGACGGTCACGCCGTTTCCCATCCCGGGCGGCCAGCCCAGCCAGATCGGTTTCGAGCGGATCGAACTGACGCGTATCCTCGATTTGTACGGCCGCATGGTCGCCGCAGGTCATTGGCGCGATTATGCGATCGAACTGGGGCAGGACGCGGCGATCTTCGCCGCCTTCCGCCGCGCCGCCGAGCGGGCCGAATTTCGCATCGAGAAGCGCCCCGAATTGCGCAACCGCCAAGGCATGTGGGCGCTGGTCGCCGAGCACGGTCAGGTGGTGAAACGCGGGCATGAACTCGGCCCGGTGCTGGCGCCGATCGAGCGCCGGCTGATGAAGCTGATCGAGGATTGAGGAACGCGTGACCAAAGCGGCGATCGCGGCCCTGGTCGATGCCGCGCCGATTGCCGCGCTGCGATCGCGCTACGACGAGCCATGGCGCCATTATCACGTCTGGGCCCATCCCCACGCAATGCTGCGTCACCTGGACCGTGCCATTGCCGATGGCGTCGAGCTGGTCGATCCTGCCGCGGCAGCGGGCTTCGTGTTGTGGCACGACGCGATCTACGATCCGCAGGCACCGCATGGCCGCAATGAATTGCTGAGTGCGGCGCTTTGCCGCGCCGAGATGGCGGCGATCGCCGATGCCCTGTCGGTCGCGCGGACGTGCACCGCGATCGAGGCGACGATCCGCCATTTGCCGCCGGACGATGATTGTCCGGACGCCGCGCTGTTGCTGGACATCGATCTGTCGATCCTCGGTGCCGACGAGGCGACCTTTGCCGCCTATGATCGGGCGATCCGAGCCGAATATGCCCATGTCGCGGAGCCTGGCTATCGCGCCGGCCGTGTTGCCATCCTGCGCCGCTTCCTTGATCGCGATCGACTCTATCTGACCGATTGGGGCGTCGACCGATGGGAGAAAGCGGCGCGTGCAAATCTCGCCGCGGCGATCTCCCGCCTCGATTGAAAAAGAAAAAACCCGGCGGCCGTGGTGGCCGCCGGGTCAGGATGACGCCCGTGATGACGACGGGCGTTTGGAAGGCGCTCAGGCCGCGACGGGCATCTGAACCGGCGGCAGGCGATTGCCCAGCCCGCCGAGCGTCCCGATCACCGCGCGGCGCATCGGGTGCCAGAAGGCCGACAGTGTCAGCAGCGCGGATCCGATGACCAACGCGGTGAAAGCCATCGACAGTTCGACCGCGCCGGCCTGATTGAACAGGGTCGACAGCGCGTAGAGCACATAGGCCAGGCTCGAGACGAGCAGAGCGCGGCGATCGATCGCCAGCGCAATGAAGGCGAACACCACGTACAACGCCAGGACGACGACCGCCTGGCCGACGCCGATATCGTGCTCGAACACGCCCAGCATGTGGAACACCGGGTGGGCGATCATCGGCGCGGCGGCGAGGTGCAGCCAGAAGGCGACGTCGCTGCGCCGCGTCGTGCGCGTCAGGTCCGATCCGTCCCACCACATGGCGAGGGCGAACGTGCCGAGGCCGCCTACGAACAGCACCGGGAACAACAAGTCCTGGCTATGCGGATCGATCGACAAGGCCAGCGCGGCGATCATGCCGACGATGGCCGCGGCTCCGGCCGCCACCGTGATCGGCACCATGAAACGCTTCCAATGCACCCAGGCCGCGCCGGCGGTAACCAGTGCGATGCCCGCCCCGACCATGGCGTTGGTGCGATCGCTCCAGTCGGGATTGATGTCGGCCAGCGTGCCGATCATCGTCCCGGCGACGCCGCCGACGAAGGCGAGCAACAGGATGATGCTGGGCAGCGCCATGCGCCGGATGCGGGTGAAATATTCGGCCAGCATCCAGGCCGCGACGGCGACGCCGAACCCGCCCAGACCCGCCTTCACCCAGCCCCCCAACCAGGCGATCGAGGTCAGCAGCAGCGCGATGGCGATGCCGACGAAAATGTCGTTGAACCCGGTCAGCAGGCGGAAGCTTTCCTCGTCGACCGCCGGCGTGACGCGCGTCAGCGCAATATGATGGCGGAAAGCGTCGGCGGTCGCCTGGGGGATCACCCCCGCGGCCACCGCGCCCTCCAGATCGCTTTCACTATACATGGCACTCCTCCTCTGAGGTGATGCTGTATCACAAGTGACTTAGTGTAGCAATACACCATGGCTCCGCCCTCGTTATACCGGTCGGGCGAGTCCGGTCGCCGCACCTGGCGGGGGCGGCGCTTGACTATCCGAAGCGCGCATTGCTGTTACCGCAGGCATGTTGGAAACGAATATCGGCCGCTACGACCTCAATCTCTTGCGGGCGCTGCTCGCGATGATCGATACCGGCAGCGTCACGCGCGCCGCGGAGATCGTCGAGGTCTCGCAACCGGCGATGAGCCGTATCCTGGCGCGGCTGCGCGCCGATTTCGGCGATCCCTTGTTGGTACGTAGCGGCGCCAGCATGAAGCGGACGCCGCGTGCGGAAGCGCTGGCCGATCCGATCCGCGCGCTGCTCAAGCAGGCGACGGCGTTGTACGAAGGCGCGAGTTTCGATCCCGCCACCGCGCGTCGCGTCTTCCGCGCGGCGATTCCCGATGTCGTCGCGGCGACCACCCTCGCGCCGCTGATCGAGGCGATGGCGCGCGCGGCGCCGGGCTGCCGCATCGACCTCATCCCCTGGCCGCGGCCGCACGATCCGGTCATCGCCACGCTCGATTTCGCGATCGGCGCCGATCACGGCCTGTTCCCGGGACTGAACGCGGCACCCTTGTTCGAGGACCATGACGTGCTCGCTGTCCATGTCGGCCAGCCCGCGACGTGGCGCCAGATATTGGAAATGCTCGACGCGCCGCATGTCGCGGTGGTCGGGCCGGGCGCCGAAGGCGATCCGGTCGACGCCTGGCTCGCCGGCCGTGGCCTCCATCGCCGCATCGCCGCGGTCGTGCCGCATTACCTCCAGGCGCTGATGGCGGTGGCGCGCACCGACCTCGTCGCGATCCTGCCGTCGCGGCTGGTCGCGGCTTATGGAACGAAATTGGACGTACGGAGCGTGGAACTGCCGATCGAGCAGGGTATCGAGCGGCATTCGCTGTTCACGCCGGTGGAGCGGGACGCCGATCCGGCGAACATGTGGCTGCGGAAGGTGATCAAGGAGACGGTGGGGGAGTAGCGAAAAATCCTCCCCGGAACGGGGAGGGGGACCGCCGCCGAAGGCGGTGGTGCCCTCCACCATGAGCCTCAGGGTCTGTGGCCAGTTGGTCGCGGGCCCCCTCCACCATTGCTGCGCAATGGTCCCCCTCCCCGCTCCGGGGAGGAATTAAGCCTCAGCCCCCGGTCAGCTTCTTCATGATGGTGATCGACTGTTCGCTGCCCGATTGCGGCACGATCTCGCCGGTGCGGTCGATGATCTCGGCCCAATGCGCGGCGACGCCTTCGGGCGACAGTTCGTCGCCGGACAGCAATTTGCCTTGGGTCAGGGTGACGAACGCCGCCTGGAACACGCCGGCGCCGGCGCCGACGATCATGTTGGTCGGCGCATCCTCGCTGACCAGATAGAGCGCGGCGGGCGCGACCTTCTCGGGCGCGAAGGCCTTGAAGGCTTCCTCGGGGAACAGATCCTCGGTCATCCGCGTGCCCGCGGTCGGGGCGATCGTGTTGACCTTGATGTTGTACTTGGCGCCCTCGAGGTAGAGCGTCTTGGTCAGCCCGGCGAGGCCGAGCTTGGCGGCGCCGTAATTGGCCTGGCCGAAATTGCCGAAGAGACCGGTCGACGACGCGGTCATCAGGATGCGGCCATAGGCCTGTTCGCGCATCGTCGCCCACACCGCCTTGGTGACGTTGGCCGATCCGTTGAGATGCACATCGACGACGAACTTGAAATCGGCCGGCTCCATGTTGGCGAAGCTCTTGTCGCGCAGCACGCCGGCATTGTTGATCAGGATGTGGACGCCGCCCCAGGCTTCCTTGGCCTTGGCGACCATTTCGACCATCTGCTCATATTCGGTGACGCTGCCGCCGTTCGACATCGCCTCGCCGCCCGCCGCCTTGATCTCCTCGACGACCTTGAGCGCGGCGTCGGAATGACCGGTGCCGACGCGCGCGCCGCCCAGGTCGTTGACCACGACCTTCGCGCCGCGTGCCGCCAGCGCCAGCGCATATTCGCGGCCGAGCCCGCCGCCGGCGCCGGTGACAATGGCTACCTTGTCGTCGAAACGGATGGTCATTCACTCGCTCCCTAATGTTCCGCCCGCTTCCTACGGCTTTTGCTGCGCTGCGCAATAGTCCGTACCGAAAATACGAAAAACCCGGCGCGGGTTCTACGAACCCGTGCCGGGTGAGGGGAGCTTACGACCCGTTTCTTATGCCTATTTGGGATCGTGGCGTTGCATGCACTTGTCGAACTGGCCGCGCTTGCAGAACGGATAGCTCGCCAGCGGCGCGGGCGGCGGGAACGCGACCTCGGGTGGCGGCGCCTGGACGTAGGTAGCGTTGGGCGGTGCCGGCGGAGAGGGCGGCGGCTGATAGCCCGCGGGCTGGGGCGGAGTGTCGTCCATCGTCCTCGGCGATTGCCGTTGAGCCGAGGCCGAAAACGTAATCACGGCGCCGATGACTGCCAAAGCGATCAGTTTCATGCCTGGTCTCCTCGAGGACGATGCGGGGCCGGCTGGGCGGCCGACCCCGTTGTCAGGCAGCCGCGATCACTTCCCCGGCGGGCGGGGGGTCGTGTGCAGCCGCGCGCCGTTCGGTGCCGAATGCTCCTTGCAGTGATCGACGATCGTCCTGGTGCACCACGGCACGTCGCCGGTCGCTGGCGGTGAGTCGGGGAGCGGCTGGACTACCGGACCCATCGGCGGCACCGGCGGCGCCGATGGCGGCAACGCGGTCGCGGGGTCGGTAGTCGCGGGGGGCGCCGCGGGATTGGCCGGCGGTGGCGGCGGCAGCGGCGCGCTCGGCACGACCTGCGGCTCCGGGGGAGGCGGCGCGGAAGGGGCGTTCTGCGCGACGGCGGGCATCGCGATCACGGCGGCGGCCGCGAAGAGGATCATTTTCATGCGACTCTCCTGGGTTTTGCACGATTTCTGCGTGACCGAACCCAAACGCGCCGCACGACATTTGGCTCCCTCGTTTCGGAAGCGATTCGAGGGACCCGAGAGAAGTGACTGTTTTGAAAGGGGTTACCTCAATCCGTCATGCCGGACTCGTTCCGGCATCCAACGCGCAACAACGGACGGATTCCTTGAGGATGGTTGGACCCCGGAACGAGTCCGGGGTGACGGCGGTAAGGGTTGGGCTCAGGTACCCGAGTCCAGGGCATATCCCGCCGACCGCACCGTGCGGATCACGTCGGGGCGGTCGCCGCGGTTGATCGCCTTGCGCAGGCGCCGGATGTGCACGTCGACGGTACGGCTTTCGATGTCGCTGTCATGACCCCAGACCGCGTCGAGCAGGCGCTCGCGGCTGAACACCCAGCCCGGATGCTCGAGAAAATGCTTGAGCAGGCGGAATTCGGTCGGACCGAGCGGCACGACCTCGCCGTTGCGGCGCACCTTGTGGCCGACCGTGTCCATCTCGATATCGCCATAGGTCAGTTGCTCGCCGGCCAGGGCTGGGCGCACGCGGCGTAGCACCGCGCCGACGCGTGCGACCAGTTCGCGTGGGGAGAAGGGCTTGGTGACGTAATCGTCGGCGCCGGTCTCCAGCCCTCGCACGCGATCCTCTTCCTCGCCGCGCGCGGTCAGCATGATGATCGGGATGTTCGCGGTCTCGGGCATGCGGCGGAGACGCCGACATACCTCGATCCCCGACAGGCCCTCGACCATCCAGTCGAGCAGGACGATATCGGGAGTCGCTTCCTTGGCGAGCAGCAGCGCTTCCTCGCCGTCCGGGGTCTGCGCGACCTCGAAATCCTCGCGCTTGAAGTGATAGACCAGCAATTCCGCCAGCGCGGCGTCGTCCTCAACCAGCAACATCTTGGCGCGTGCCATCACATTTCCCCTGACTTGCCGCGTTCACGCTCGGTCATTTGCGTGCCGGTCGCGGCGAAATAGACCATCTCGGCGACGTTGGTCGCATGGTCGCCGATCCTCTCCAGGTTCTTGGCGACGAACAGCAGGTGAGCCACCTGACCGATCGTCGCGGGATTCTCGACCATGTAGGTCACCAGCATGCGGAAGATGCTGTCGTAGAAATCGTCGAGCGCCTGGTCGCGGACGCAGACATCGACCGCGCCCTGCGCATCGCGGGCGGCGAAGGCGTCGAGCGCGTCATGGACCATCTCCGCCGCCATCCGGCCCATCGCCGGGATGACCGAGATCGGCTCGATCCGGTGCTCGCTCTCGATCATCGGCACGCGCTTGGCGATATTCTTGGCGTAATCGCCGATCCGCTCGATCACGCCGGCGATCTTGAGCGCCGCCACCACTTCGCGCAGATCGTTGGCCATCGGCGCGCGCAACGCGATGATGCGGACCGCCAGCGTCTCGACCTCGGCTTCGATCACGTCGATCTGCTTGTCGGCGCCGCGCACCTGCTCGGCCAGCACGGTGTCGCCGCGCTGCAGCGCGTTCATCGAATCGTGGATCGCGCGCTCGGCGAGCCCGCCCATCTGGCTGATGAGCCCGCGCAGATGGCCGATCTCGTCATCGAAGACCTTGACGGTATGTTCCTGGCCGGTTGCCATCAATTCGCTCCTCAGCCGTAACGGCCGGTGATGTAGTCGCGCGTCCGTTCCTCGCGCGGGTTGGTGAAGATGTCCGAGGTCTGGCCGTATTCGACCAATTGCCCGAGGTGGAAGAAAGCGGTGCGCTGCGACACGCGCGCGGCCTGCTGCATGTTGTGGGTGACGACCACGATCGCGTAGCGCCCCTTCAGCTCGTGGATCAGCTCCTCGATCTTGGCGGTCGCGATCGGGTCGAGCGCCGAGCAAGGTTCGTCCATCAGGATGACTTCGGGATCGACCGCGATCGCCCGGGCGATGCACAGCCGCTGCTGCTGCCCCCCCGACAGAGCGGTGCCGCTGTCCGTCAGGCGATCCTTGACTTCCCCCCACAGGCCGGCGCGCACCAGCGAGCGTTCGACGATCCGGTCCATCTCCGCCTTGGACGATGCCAGGCCGTGGATGCGCGGGCCGTAAGCGACATTCTCGTAGATCGACTTGGGAAAGGGATTGGGTTTCTGGAACACCATGCCGACCCGCGCGCGCAGCTGCACCACGTCCATCTCGCGCGCATAGACGTCCTCGCCGTCGAGCCGGACATCACCCTCGACCTTGGCCGAGGCGATCGTGTCGTTCATCCGGTTGAGCGTGCGCAGGAAGGTCGACTTGCCGCAGCCCGATGGGCCGATGAACGCGGTCACCTTGTCCTGGTCGATGTCGATCGACACGTCGCTGATCGCTTGCGCCGTGCCGTACCACACGCTGACGTTGCGTGCGGTCATCTTGTGATCGGGAGAGGTGGGCGTGTCGGTCACCAGCGAGTCTCGAAACGGTTGCGAAGGTAGATGGCGAGGCCGTTCATCGCCATCAGGAAGACGAGCAGGACGATGATCGCTGCCGACGTCTTCTCGATGAAGCCGCGGCTGACCTCGTCCGACCACAGGAAGATCTGCACCGGCAGCACGGTCGCCGGATCGGTCAGTTTGTCGGGCGGCGTCGCGATGAACGCGCGCATGCCGATCATGAGGAGCGGCGCGGTCTCGCCGAGCGCGCGCGCCATGCCGATGATCGTGCCGGTCAGGATGCCGGGAAGCGCGAGCGGCAGGACGTGATGGAACACCACCTGGACCGGGCTGGCACCGAGCGCGAGCGCGGCGTCGCGGATCGACGGCGGCACCGCCTTGATCGCGTTGCGGCTGGCGATGACGATGACCGGCATGGTCATCAGCGCGAGCGTCAGGCCGCCGACCAACGCCGCCGAGCGCGGCAGCTGGAAGGTATTGAGGAATACCGCGAGTCCGAGCAGGCCGAAGATGATCGACGGCACCGCCGCGAGATTGTTGATCGACACCTCGATCAGGTCGGTCCAGCGGTTCCGGGGCGCATATTCCTCGAGATAGAGCGCCGACAGCACGCCGATCGGAAAGGCGAGGATCAGCGTGACGAGCATCGTCATCAGCGAACCCTTGAGCGCGCCCCAAATGCCGACCGCGGTCGGATCGGTCGCGTCCGATCCGCCGAGGAATCCGGAATTGAACCCGACTCGCAATTGGCCGGCATTGGTCAGCGCCAGCGCGCGCTGCTCGGCATCGGGCGTGCCGTCGGCCTTGGCGGCGGTGTCGATATCGGTGGCGGCGGGGAGCCAGAGTCGCGTCTTGCCGAGCGCGAGCCGCGGATTGGCCTTGAGCGCCTGGCGCACGATTTCCGCCGCGCCGTCGGAGAACAAGTCGGGCCCGTGCGGCCCGTATTGCGCGGCGGCGGCACGATCGACCACCGCGTCGAGTTGGGCGCCGGCCAGCGCGAGATCGGCGCCGGGGCCTTCGAGCCTTGCCGGTGTCAGGCCGAGTCCCGCAGCCGGGAAATCGACCGTCAACGCCACCTCTGTGGTCATGAAGCCGCGCGCGCCGTTCGCCACCATCGTGCCAAGCAGGAACAGCAGGAAGCCGGCGGACAGCACGATCGCCGCCAACCCGAACAGCCGGAAGCGGCGCTCGGCCGCATAGCGGCGGCGCAGGCGGCGAGTCATCGCCGCGCTGGTCCAGTCGGTCGGCGCGCGCTCGACCCCATGCCTGTCGAGCGGCTTATTCATACGCTTCCCGGTACCGTTTCACGACGGTCAGCGCGATGATGTTGAGCAACAGGGTGATGACGAACAGGGTCAGCCCAAGCGCGAAGGCGGCGAGCGTCTTGGGGCTGTCGAACGCCGCTTCGCCGGTCAGCAGGTCGACGATCTGCTTGGTGACGGTGGTCGCCGAGTTGAACGGATTGAGGCTGATCGTCGCTGCGCCCGAGGCGGCCATCACCACGATCATCGTCTCACCGATCGCGCGGCTGATCGCCAGCAATACGCCGCCGACCACGCCGGGCAAGGCGGCGGGGAGCAGCACGCGGCTGATCGTCTCGCTCGGCGTCGCGCCCATCGCCAGGCTGCCGTCGCGCATCGCGGTCGGTACCGCTGCCATCGCGTCGTCGGCCATCGACGAGACGAACGGGATGATCATCACGCCCATGACGAGACCCGCGGCGAGGGCGCTTTCCGACGTGGCGTTGGAAATGCCGATCGCGACGCCGACCTGGCGGAGCGCGGGGCCGACGATCAGCGCGGCGAAATAGCCATAGACCACGGTCGGCACCCCGGCCAGGATCTCGAGCGTCGGTTTCATCCAGGCGCGCAGCCGCGGCGAGGCATATTGCGTCAGGTAGATCGCGCTCATCAGCCCGAACGGGATCGCCACCAGCATCGCGATCACCGCGCCGATGAAGAACGTCCCCCAGAACAACGGCACCGCGCCCAGGCTGGCGCCGGGCGATTTGGGGTCGATGACTTGCGGGCTCCATTTGGTGCCGAACAGGAAATCGGTCACCGGCACCTGATCGAAGAAGCGCGCGCTCTCGAACAGCAACGACGCGACGATGCCGATCGTGGTCAGGATCGCGACCAGCGAGGCGGCCAGCAGGCCGATCATCACCAGCCGCTCGATCCGCGTCCGCGCGTTGAACGCGGGGCGGATGCGCAAGAAGGCCAGCGCTCCCCCGGCGATCGCCAAGAGCAGGGCGATCGCACCGCCGATCCAGTCATAGCGCGCCTGCTCGACCGCATAAGCTGGCGCGAGCCGTTCCGATAAGGCGTTGAGCGGCGCGCCCTGACGCCCGTTGGCGATCGCGCGCGCTTCCGACAGGATCGCCGCGCGCTCGAAACCGGGCGGTGGCAATTCGGCCGCGACCGGCGCCTTGAGTACGCCGTCGGTCACCATGCCTGGCGTGCACGCCCCCCAGACAGCGAGGAACAGCAGCGGCGGCAGGACCGTCCACAGCGCGGCGAACGCGGCGTGGTGCCGCGGCAGCGACGAGAAGCGGCGCTCACTCGCCTTGCGAAACGCGATCGCGCGCACGCGGCCCGACAGCCAGGCGACCAGGCCGAGGCCGAACACGAGGAAAAGGAGCGCCGCGCTCGACACGTCAGTTGAGCACCTTGGGATCGAGCAAGGTCTGGTTCCTGACGATCGCCACCGACCGCGCGCGGATATCGGCCGGCGCCGCGATCAGCCCGCGCCGTACCAGCGGGCCGTCGGGATCCCAGGCCTTCGTGTAGAAGCTGAGGAACGCCTTGAGATTGGGGATCGCGCTCAGATGCGCTTTCTTCACATAGAGGAAGAGCGGTCGCGATCCCGGATATTGCCCGCTGGCGATCGTCTCATAGGTCGGCTCGATGCCGTTGAGCGGCACGCCGTTCAGCCGGTCCTTGTTCTCCTCCAGATACGAATAGCCGAAAATGCCGATCGCCTGCGGATTGGCCTGGAGCTTCTGGACGATCAGATTGTCGTTCTCGCCCGCGTCGATATAGGGCCCGTCGTCGCGCACGCGCATGCAGATATGGGCGAAATCGTCGGGCTTGCTCTCCCGGACCGCCGTCATCTGCGGCATGACCTGCTCGCACCCGCGCGCCAGGATCAACTCGGCGACGGCATCGCGCGTCCCGCTGGTCGATGGCGGCCCGTAAACCTGGATCGCGATCGCCGGCAGCGCGGGATTGACGTCGCGCCATGTCTTCGCACGATTGGGCTTGCCGCCGGGCTCGGCCGCCAACGCCCTGTAGATATCGACCGGAGTCAGCTCCAGCTTGGGGCCGTTGTTCGCCTCCGCGAAAGCGACGCCGTCGAGGCCGATCTGGATTTCCATCAGCGCGCTCGCGCCATTGGCGGCGCAGGTCCGATATTCGCTCGCCTTCATCCGGCGGCTGGCGTCCGAAATATCGGGATAGCGCCCGCCCAGTCCCTTGCAGAACAGGTTGAGACCGCCACCGGTCCCGGTCGATTCGATCACCGGCGCGGGGACACCGGGATTGGCCGCGACGAATTGCTCGGCGACCAGCGTGGTGAAAGGATAGACGGTGGACGAGCCGACGACGCTGATGCGGTCGCGCCCGGCACCAGCCATCGACGCCTGGTCCTGGCATCCGGTCAGTAACAAGGATGTCGCGCCGAACAGCGCGAGCGCACGAACCATTGAGGGCCTTCCCGCCGGGGCCGACTCGCCCCCCGCCGGCGCGCTATCACGCCGGTTTCGGGCCCTCTGTGACAGTCGCGTTACCCTTTGATGACACTGCCGCCGGAAGCAGGATCGTCACCACCGTGCCGCGCCCGACCTGGCTGGCGATGTCGAGCCGGCCGCGATGCCGCTCGACGATGTGCTTGACGATGGCGAGGCCGAGCCCGGTCCCGCCGAGCGCGCGGCTGCGCCCCGAATCGACGCGATAGAAGCGCTCGGTGAGCCTCGGGATGTGTTCTGGCGGGATGCCGTCGCCCTCGTCACCGACCGACAGGCGGACCATGTTGGTCGCGTCGCGCCAGAGCTTGACCGTGACCGGGGTACCGGCGCGGCCATATTTCATCGCATTGCCGATCAGATTGTGCAGCGCCTGGCTCAATTGGATGCGATCGCCGCCGACCGGGGGAACGTTGGCGGCGATGTCGGCGACGATATCCGACGCGCGCTCGTCGGCGGCGTCCATCAATTCCGAATGGACCTCGGACACCAGGTCGCCGAGATCGACCGAGGCGTCGGGCAGGCGGTATTTCTCCGCCTCGATCCGGCTCAGCGAGATCAGATCTTCGACCAGCCGCTGCATCCGCCGTGCCTCGTCGGCCATGACCTTGAGGAAACGGTCGCGCATCGCCGGATCGTCGCCCGCGCCATCGGCCTGGGTCTCGGCGAACCCCAGGATCGACGCCAGCGGCGTGCGCAATTCGTGGCTGGCATTGGCGACGAAATCGACCCGCATGCGCTCGGCGGCATAGCTGCGCGTCTGGTCGATCAGATGCGCGACGCGGCGACCGTCGGGCAGATCGGTGACGCGCAATTCCCAGCGCTGGTCGAGCGTGCCCAGTCCGACCAGGTTGATCGGCTCCGACGATCCGGTGCCCGGAGCCGCGGTCAGGCGTTCGGCGGCGGCGGGGTGGCGGATCGCCAGCCGCACGTCCTGGCCGGTGATGTGATTGCCGAGCACCTCGCGCGCCGGGCCATTGGCTTCCTCGACCCGGCCGTTCGCGATGACCAGCACCGGCTCGACGATCGCTTCTAGCACGGGCGCGAGCGGCGCGGACGGCGGTACGGGGTCGGCGGCGGGAGGCGCCGCCAGATTGGTATCGGCCGCGCCGAACGCCAGCAGCACGACGACGATTCCGCCGACCAGCGCGACCAGCGCGCCGGCCAGGCTGCCCGACACGATCAGGACCGCCGCCGCGGCGACCAGGGTGGCGAGCATGCCGAGCAGGAAGCGGGAGCCGAAGCGCTGGATCATCGCGGCTGGTCTTAGAGCGATTTCGAAGCGGGTGAAATCACCCGCTGGCTAGGAAATCGCGTCAACCCAAAAACCTGGAGCGGTTGGTCCGATGCAATCGGACCCTGAACCGCTCCAGCGCGTGCGGACAATACCGACAATGATTTCCCGTCGCCGGTAACCATTCCACCCGCTTGCCAGCCGTCGACTAATATGAAAGGCGTTTCAACCATGGATGGGGAAAACAGCGATCCCAAGGCGAGCGAGCCGAACCCGACGCGTCGCCGCGCGCTGATGCTCGGCGCCGCGACCGCGTCGGTGGTGATCTCGATCCGCCCCGCGCTCGCCCAGACCAGCGCTTCGGTGCTGACCTGCGAGATCCCGGTGCCCGATCCCGGCCGTGCCGGCATGTATGTCGCCGCCGATGGCTCGCTGGTGCCCAACGGCACCAAGGACGCCTTCCCGGGCGCGCCCAAGCCGTTCAAGGCGGACGACGTCCGTACCGCGCTCAACGGCGGCACCTTGCCCGGCACGACCGACGACCAGAGTCGCGCCTACACCGCCTATATCCGCCGGTTGCAGCACGGTACCGCCGGCTTCACCTGCTTCGCCTCGCTGCAGATGCCGCGCGGCTGACCGCCGCCGGCCCGCTGTCGATGGCGATCACCTATCGCGCCGCGCCGCCCGACAGCCTGATCGTCGCCCCGATCGATTTGCTGACCGCGGTCTATCATCGCGCGTCGGGCCAGACCCATCTGATGGCGTCGCCCGCGCCTGAAATCCTCGAGGCATTGGGGCCGGGGCCGCTCGATATCGATGCGCTGCTCGCGAAATTGCGCGCGGACTATGACCTGATCGATGCCGATGCCGGGGCGCTGGCCGCGCGGCTCGACGAATTGGTCCAGACGGGGCTCGTCGAGCGGCGATGAAACACGCTTTCTCGGTCGCGATCGGCCCGGTCGGTTTCCGCCTCGGCTCGGACTGGCGAGGCCCGGTTGCGGCGCTCGAACGACTCTATGCCGGCTATCCCAAGCCGCGCGACGGCATCGCCGATTTCACCGTGCGGTTGTTCGCCGACCGGCCGTGGCGGCGCGTGTTCAGGCCCAAGGTGATGATCGGCGGCGACTTCGTCCTGCCGGAGGCGGCGCCGCTCAGCCTCGAACATGGGCTGCTCGCGGCGGAGATGGCGATGAACCTGCAGATGGCGCTGGGCCAGCGGCGCTATCTGCTGCTCCATGCCTCGGCGGTCGAGCGCGACGGCAAGGCGCTGGTGATGACCGGGCTGTCGGGCGCGGGAAAATCGACGCTCGCGGCGCTGCTGATGACGCGCGGCTGGCGGTTGATGGGCGACGAATTCGCGTTGGTCGATCCGGCGACGGGAATGATCCACGCCTTTCCGCGGTTGATCAGCCTGAAGAACGAAGCGATCGGTGTCCTGCAGGCGGCGGCGAGCGATTGCAAGTTCGGGCCATTGCTCGCCGATACGCCCAAGGGAGCAATCCAGCACCTCGTCCCCGATGATCGTTCGGTTGCGGCCATGCTCGAACCGGCGCGACCGGCGTTGATCCTGTTCCCGACTTTCGGCCATGCCGCCGAGACGCGAGAAGTCGCGCCCGCCGAGGTGTTCGTCCGGTTGACCCAGGCGTCGACCAATTACGTGGCGCTGGCCGAGCGCGGCTTCGCGGCGCTCACCCGCCTGGTCGGCGACACACCGGCGCGTGCGATCGACTATCCCGACACCGAAAGCGCGATCGCGCGCGTCGAAGCGTTGTGGCGCGCGCTATGATTCTTCCCCGCCCGTTCCTTTACGCTTCCCCGGCGAAGGCCGGGGCCCCCCACCCACCAAAACGGTCGGTGGGGGTGTAGCTATTCAACCAAGGGCGCCCCAACAGGGCCCCGGCCCTCGCCCGGGAGGCGGGTTTTTGGGGGCGGGCGGCCAAATGCGGGCC
>NZ_JBQCCN010000189.1:0-8087 GCF_051962185.1 Sphingomonas sp. | reverse complement strand
GGATCGCGTCGACGCCACGCAGCGCCATCGGTTTTGCGAGGATCGCCAGCGCGGTCAACCACAGCAACCGCAAATCGGTCGCGAGGTCGCGATGCTCGACATAGAGCAGCCCCAATCGGCTCTTCCACGGCCGGATCACCGTATCGTAGAGCGCGTCGGGATCGGCCGCGCCGTCCAATATGTCGCCTTCGTCGGAGAACACGATCGAGGCGAGGTCGGTGATGCCGGGCCGGATATCCAGCAGGTGCAGTTCGGCGAGCGTATAGCGATCGACGCCCCCGGTGCGCATATTGGGACGGGGGCCGACCAGGCTCATCTCGCCGATCAGCACGTTCCAGAATTGCGGCAGCTCGTCGATCTTCCAGCGCCGGACGATGCGCCCGATCACGGTGACGCGGACGTCCGATCTGGCGGTCGAAGTGCCGCCCAGGCGATCGGCGTCGATGCGCATCGAGCGGAGCTTGAGCATCCGGAAATCGCGATCGCCGCGCCCGACCCGCACGCCGCGATAGAGCGGCGCACCGCCATCCTCCGCCCAGATCGCCAGCATCGCCACGGCGAGCAACGGCGCAGCGACGATCAACACGGCCAGCGCGACCGCGACGTCGATGGCGCGCTTGGCGGTCATCCGCCGAACGCCTCGTCGAGCGCGGCGGCGACTGCATGGCGATCCATGCCGTAACGCGCGCGCAGATACGCCTGGTCGCCGACGATCTCGGGATAGGTGTCGCTCAGACCCAGCCGGCGGAAGCTCGCCACCGCGACGCCTCCCTCCAGGCATGCCTCGGCCACCGCCCCGCCCAGCCCGCCCACCACATTATGCTCCTCCAGCGTCACGACATGGCGACAAGCGCGCGCCGCCGCGCGAACGGTATCCGTATCGAACGGCTTGATCGTGTGGATATCGACCACGCGGACCCGCTTGCCGCGCACTGCCAGCATGTCGGCGGCGGCCAGGGCCTCGCCCAGGATGCCCCCGGTCGCGAAGATCACCGCGTCGTCGCCGTCGCGCACTGTCCGCGCCTTGCCGAGCTCGACCACGCCCTCGGGCTGGCCGGCGCTTGCCTTGTCGATCCTGAGATAGGCGGGGCCGCCGCGCGCATGGAGCTGGCGAGTGAGCTGATAGGCCTGCCACGGATCGGACGGCGCGACGACGGTCATCTCGGGCAGTGCGCGCAGGATCGCGAGATCCTCGGTCGCGAAATGCGACATGCCGAGCTGGCCATAGGAAAAGCCGCCGCCGACCGCGACCACGGTGACGTCGGCGCGGTGATAGCAGACGTCGTTGCGCAGCTGCTCTAGGCAGCGGAGCGTCGGGAAATTGCCGATCGAATAGGTGTAGCTATGCGCGCCGGTCAGCGCCGCGCCGCAGGCGATCGCAGTCATGTTCTGCTCGGCGACCCCGGCATTGACGTATCGGTTCGGAAACCGCGCGATGAAGTCGGTCAGCACGCCGAAACCGAGATCGCCATTGACCAGCAGCACGCGCGGATCCTCGGCGGCGAGTTCGGTCAGCGCGCGGACGAAGGCGTTACGCATCGGCGCCCAGCTCGCGCATCGCCGCGGCGAATTCCTCGCCCTGCGGCGAGCGATAATGCCACAGCACCTGGTTCTCCATGAACGAGACGCCGCGGCCCTTGACGGTATCGGCGATGATGCAGGTCGGCCGGTCGGCCCCGGCGGCGCGCGCGAACGCAGCCTTCAGCGCGCGATGGTCGTGCCCGTCGATCCGCTCGACCGCCCAGCCGAACGCGCGCCATTTGTTGGCGAACGGCTCCAGCGCGATCGTCTCGGCGACCGGGGCGATACTCTGGAGCTTGTTATAGTCGATCACCGCGCAGAGATTGCCGAGGCGGTGGTGCGCGGCGAACAAGGCCGCTTCCCAATTCGACCCCTCGTCGCACTCGCCGTCGCTCAATACGACGAACGCGCGCTGGTCGCCGCCCTGGCGCCTGAGTTCGAACGCCATTCCCGCGCCGATACCGAGCCCATGGCCGAGCGAACCGGTCGAGAATTCGACTCCCGCGACCTGCTTGTGGCTGACGTGCCCCGACAGGTTGGAGCCGTTGGCATAATGGCGATCGAGGTCGGCGAGCGGGAAGAAACCGCGCTCGGCCAGTGCGGCATAGACGCAGGCGCCGGCATGGCCCTTGGACAGGATGAAACGGTCGCGCCCGGGCCAGCGCGGCTCGGTCGGGTCGACCCGCAGCACTTCGCCGTAGAGGACCGCGACGATGTCGGCGACCGACAGGCACGACCCGACATGCGAACTGCCGCCGCGGTTGCACATGCGGACGACATGGCGGCGCAGGCGCAGCGCGAGGTTGACGGTGTCGGGCGGCGCGATCGGCTCGATCTTCATGCGAAGAACCCCCGCACGCCGTGGATGACGCGATCGACCTGATCGTCGCTCAGCAGATGGTTCATCGGCAGCAGCAACGATCGCGCGAAGAAGCGGTCGGTGCGCGGCAACAGGCGCTCGAGCCCGAGGTTGCGGAACTGGTGGATGCCGGTCCCGCCCCATTGCACGATCGTGCCGATGCCGATTGCGGCGAGATGGGCGCGAAGATCGTCGCGGCGATCGCAGCACAGCTCGTAATTCTGGAAGATGTCGACCCGGTCGGGATCGGCGTCCGGCGCCGGCGGCAAGTCGAGCGCGGCGATCTCGCTGAATGCCGAATGATAACGCGCCGCGATCGATCGCCGCCGCGCGATCGTCTCGTCGTACCAGCCGAGCTTGTACGCGAGCATCGCGGCATGGAGATTGTCGATCCGCGCGTTGGTGCCCCAGATCGCGCAATCGGCCGGGATGACCTTGTCGGGCCCGGCGCCGTGATTGCGCATCGCGCGGACCGTGGCGGCGAGATCGTCGTCGTCGGTGACCAGCGCGCCGGCATCGCCGAAACAGCCCAGCGTCTTGGACGGATAGAAACTGAACGCTCCCCATTGCCCGAACCGGCCCGCCGGTGTGCCGTGGAAGGTCGCCCCCAGCGCCTGCGCGGCGTCCTCGACCACCAGCAGGCCGTGCCCGTCGGCGATGGCGTGGATCGCCGCCATGTCGCAGACGCGGCCATTGACGTGCACCGCCATGATCGCCCGCGTGTGCGGGGTGATCGCGGCGCGGATCGCGTCCGGATCGATCAGCCTGTCGTTGCCGAGTTCGACCGGCACCACCGTCCCGCCGGCGAAATGGATCGATTGCGCCGCGGCGATGAAGCCATGCCCGGGCATGATCACTTCTTCCCCCGCGCGCAGGCCGGAGGCGCGCAGCCCGAGCAGCATGGCGTTGGTGCAATCGGACAGGCCGATCGCGTGTCGGACGCCGAGATAATCGGCCAGCGCCGCCTCGAACGCATCGACCGCCGCTTGCAGAATGAAGCCGCCCGCCGCTGCCGTCTGGTCGATGATCCGGCGATAGTCGTCGGCGCGCTCAGCATAAAGCGCCTGCCAGTCGAAGAAGGGGACGGGAAGCTCCCGTGAGGACATGAACTCGCAACCCCCTGCCACGCACTAACGGGGCATGGCCCGCCGCTCACGGAATTGGTGCCTGTTTACCCGGTCGCGTTTCAACGCCGCGGCCGATCGGCGGGGGCAGAATGCGGATCCTCTATCTGACGCAATGGTTCGAACCCGAACCCAATATCATCAAGGGGCTGGCATTCGTCCGCGCGCTGGAGGCGGCGGGGCACGAGGTGACCGTGGTCACCGGCTTCCCCAATTACCCGACCGGCAAACTCTATCCCGGCTATCGTCTGCGCTGGGCCCAGCAGGAGATGATCGAGGGCGTGCGGGTCGTGCGCTTGCCGCTCTATCCCAGCCACGACGCCTCGTCGGTGCGGCGGTCGCTCAACTTCCTGTCCTTTTTCCTGTCGGCGCTGCTCTACTGCCTGATGCGCGGCGGGCGATACGACATGGCCTATGTCTATCACCCGCCGATCACGGTCGGGCTGGCGGCGGCGATCGGCGGTGGCTTACGCGGACTGCCCTTCGTGCTCGATATCCAGGATCTGTGGCCCGACACGCTGGCGGCGACCGGGATGAGCGGCGCGGCGCGGCTGGTCGGGCCGATCGGCGGCTTGTGCCGCCTCGTCTATGCCCGTGCGCGCGCGATCGTTGTCCAGTCGGAAGGGATGCGGCGCACGCTCGCTGCCCGCGGCGTGCCCGAGCGCAAACTGACCGTGATCCGCAACTGGGCCGATGCCGAATTCGCCGGCACGGTCGAAGCGGACGCGCCGACGCCGGGGCGCTTCACTATCGTCTATGGTGGCAATCTCGGCCGCGCCCAGGCGCTCGAGACGGTGATTGACGCCGCTGCGATCGCCGCGCGCTACCGGCCTGAGATCGAGGTGATGCTGTACGGCGACGGGGTCGATGCCGCCGGGCTCCGCGATCGTGCGGCTGGCAATCCCGCGGTACGCTTCGCCGGGCGCGTGTCGCAGGAGCGGATCCTGCGCGTGTTCGCCGGCGCCGATGCGCTGTTGCTCCACCTGCGCGACGATCCGCTGTTCGCGATCACCATCCCGTCGAAGACGCAATTCTACCTCGCGATGGGCCGCCCGATCATCGCCGGCGTGGCGGGCGAGGCGGCCGATCTGCTGCGGCGGTCGGGCGCGGCCCTGGTCGCGCCACCGGGGGACGCTGGGGCATTGGCGCACGCCTTTGTCGAAATGGCGACGATGGCTGCCGACCGGCGCGCGGCGATGGGCGTCGCGGGGCGGCGTTTCTATGCCGAGCATCTCGCCTTCGATCGCGCGATGGCGCGAACCCTGCCGGTCATTGCCGGCACTAACCGGGCAGCGATGATGAACCGACCGGCCCCGACGATTTGAGCGGCGCGCGCGCCTTGCCCGCGGGGCCGATGCTCGCATCGCGCATCCTGCGGGTGGTGCCGCCGGCCGGCGGCACGCGAATCCCCCTGATGCTGGTGTTCGGTTACGTCGTCGGCACGTTCCTGTTGTTCCTCGCCTGGCCAGTCAATTGGCCGATCTATTACGCCGCCAATTGGGCGCGATTGATCTTCTATGTCGTGCTGTGCCTGGCGATCGTCTGGGCAGCGACGATCGCGGGGTCGGCCGGGCCTACGCAGGTCACCGCGCCGCTGCCCGGGCTCAAGATCCTGCTGCCCGCCGCAGCGCTGGTCGCCGCCTTGCTGCTGATCCCCTCCAGCTTCGCTTATACGGATCGCGGGCCGTGGGATGTGCTCAACGCGCTGGCCGATCAGGGCGCGGCCTATCGCCGGTTCCAGCAACAGGTCGCCGCCACCACCGGGCAGCGCAACATGATCGTCGTGCTGCGCGCGCTGACCGCGCCGGCGGTCTATGCCATCCTGCCGCTCGGTATCATCCATTGGCGGCGGATCGGCTGGATCGGCCGCGCGTCGCTGGGCGTCGCGGTCGCCTGTTCGATCATCTTCTCGATCCTGCGCGGCACCGACAAGGAGATCGCCGATCTGTTCGTGATCGGCACCGCCGCGGCGTTCGTCTCGTTCGGGCGCGCGCGGGCGATGGGGGAGACCGCCGGGGTGCTGGTCCGCCGCTATTGGAAACCGGTGCTGGTCGCCCTGATATTCCTCTACATCGCGCAAGGGCTGTTCACCGACCGCAAGGAAGGGCGGCTGGGCAGTTTCGCGAGCCGCACCGCTCTGTGCGTCAACGACAGCCATATCTGCGCCGATCTCGACAATCCGGCGATCGCCTGGCTGCCGCAGCGCCAGCGCGCCGGGCTGACCGTGTTCATCCTGTCGACCTGCTCGGGCTATTATGGGCTGGAACTGGCGATGGAGAAGTCGTTCGAGCCCGCCTGGGGTGTCGGCCATTCGCCCGCCGCGCTGTCGGCCTATGAAGCCGCGACCGACGATCGCACGCCGCATCTCAGCACCTACACCTGGCGCAACGGCAGCGATCATTGGCCGGAGGAGAATTACTGGTCGACCTTGATCACCTGGATCGCCAACGACGTCGGGTTCGTCGGCGCGCTGCCGGTGCTGGCGCTGATCGGCTTCTTCTGGGGACGCTGGTGGCGCGAGGCGGCGGGGGGAATGAGCGACCCGGCGGCGGTGCTGTTCGCGCTGGCGACGACGATGATCTTCTATCTGCCTGCCAATAACCAGGTGCTGGCGAGTTATGACGGCTACACGACCTTCGCGGCGTGGATCGCGATCTGGCTGTGGCATCGCGCGCGGCGGACGGTGTCGGCCGTGGTCCCATTGGGAGTGGACACGCCATCCTAGCGCGCCGCCTGGCCTCCGTGCCGATCTTCTTCGGCGTGCGCATCGCCTCGGCGCTGGTGCTGCTCAAGCTGTCGGCGACGCATTTGCCGGTGCATGGCTTCACCGTGTTCGCGCAATTGATGGCGTTCGCCGCCTTGCTTAACTTGATCGCGGTCGGCGGCACCCAGAACGGCGTGATCCGCGAGGCGGCGGCGGCGGACGACGGTGCGGCGCTGGGCGCGGTGCATGGCGCGGCGCTGGCGATCTGGGCGGCGGCGGTGCCGGTGATCGGCTTGGCCGTCCTGGCCGGCGGCCGCGCGATCGCCGATCTGCTGATCGATGCGCCCGATCGCTGGGGGCTGGTCGCGGCGCTGGCCGGGCTGGCGCTGGCGGCGGGCCCGGGGCAGATCTGGTGCAGCATCCTGTCGGGACGCGGCCGTGCGACCGCCAGCCTGGCCGCGCAGGCGGCAGGGTTACTGATCGGGACGTCGGCGGCGGCAATGCTGATCGCACGACATCAGGCCGGGATCGCCGCGCTCGCCTTCGCCGCCGGCCCGCTGTTGACCATGGCGCTGGCGTTCGCCTTCGCGCGGCCGCTCCATCTGGCGCTGGCATCCGCCCGCGTGATCCGGGCCGAGGCAAAGCGGCTGCTCGGCTATTCGGCGTCGATCGCCGCGACGACCGGCTTTTCGGCGATCATGCTGTTCGGGTTGCGCTCGGTCTATCGCGACCATTTCGGGGTCACCACGCTGGGTTATTGGATGGCGGCCAATCGCATCTCGGATCTGTCGACCCAGTTCCTTGGCCTGTTCCTGCTGCAGTTCTTCGTGCCGCACGTCGCGACGCTGGGCGAAGGCGCACCGCGACGGCGCTTGTTCGTGCGATGCGCTGCGGCGGGGATGGCGGTGATGGGCGGCGCGTTGCTGGTCTTCTCGCTCGCCGCGCCGCTTCTCGTCCATCTGTTCCTGGCGGACACCTATCTGCCGGCGATCCCGGTCATCCGCGCCTATATGATCGGCGACACGATACGCGTCCTGGTGTCGCTGGCGATGTTCTCGGCCTTCGCGCGCGGGCGGCCGGGGCGCTATGCCGCGATCGAGATCGCCACGCTGGCGGTGATGGCGGCGATCACGTTCGCGCTGATCGGCATGGGCGATCCGCGTGCCCCGCAATTCGGCTATGCCGGCGCTTACGCGCTGTCGGGCCTCATCGCCGCGCTGGTGTTCCTGGTCCGACGTCAGCCGGCGACCGCCGCTTCGATCGCCGCGACCGCGTGACGGACGTCGAACACTTCGTCGAGCGCGCGCGGCGCGTTGGTGCGGGCGGTCGCGCGTAGCGCCGGATCGGTCGCGAGCTGCTCGGCGGTGCGATGGAATTGGGCGGAATCGGCAAACTTCACGCTACGGCCCAGGTCGCGCTCCTCGAGGATCGTCGCGAAGTCGTTGCCATGCTCGACCGCCGCCACGACGGGCAGACCGGCGCGGAGATAGTCGATCGTCTTCGAGGGGATACTGAACGAAGTGACCCCGGGCACCGTCGCCACCATCCCGACATCGCAGGCGCCGAGCAGGGCGAGATAGTCGGCCCGGGTCAGCGGCGGGCGGTGGAGTACATTCTCGTCGGTCGCCGCACGCTCGCGGATCATCGGTGCCAGGCGGCCATCGCCGACGAACAGATAGAGCAGCGGCGATCCCGCGTTGCGCCCCGCCTCGGCCGCGCCCAGCATCTGCTCGAACCCGCGGCCTTCGACCAATTGGCCACCGAACACCGCGATCGGCGCCTCGGCGGGCAAGTCGTACCGCCGGCGGATCGCTGCCCGGTCGGCGACGGGAAGGGGGGCGACGTCGGCCCAGACCGGCGTCACCAGCACGCGCTGGTC
>NZ_JBQCCN010000188.1:0-5899 GCF_051962185.1 Sphingomonas sp. | reverse complement strand
CCGCGGGTGAGGTCGATACCGGCCTGATCGCGCGCGAGGGCGACGCGCTGATGCCGCCAGCCTCGCCGTCGGACGAGGCGCTGGCCGATGCCGCCGCCGCGCTGATCGGCGATAGAGCGATGTCGGGATTCCGCCTCAATGCGCCGGCGCGGCGGAGCGGGACATTCCTGCTCGACGGCGCCAAGGTGGCGATCGACTACGATGCGCCAGAGGCGGGCTCCGAAGCGGTCGACAGCCTGCTGATCGCCGAGGGCGGCCAGGTATGGCAATTGACGCCGTGGCGCGCCGCCGGCGGCACGGCAGGCGCGGCGGGCGACGGCGCGATCCTGGCGCCGATGCCGGGCCGCGTGATCGCGGTCGACGTCACGGCGGGCGACACGGTGACCAAGGGCCAGAAATTGCTGACGCTCGAAGCGATGAAGATGGAACACGGCCTGACCGCGCCGTTCGACGGCGTGGTGGCGGAACTCAATGCGAGCGCCGGGGCGCAGGTTCAGGTGGATGCGTTGCTGGTCAGGATCGAGAAAGCGGAGTGACGGGATTGTCCGTCATCCCGGCGAAGGCCGGGATCGCCGGCGATGGTGCGATCCGGCCAGCGGCCGGCAACGGCTTGAGCATGCCCCACATGCTCAAGGATCGTCCGGGGGACGATCCGACCCGTTGCTCCTCCGCCGGGGCGACGAAAGAGACGCGATGACCAACCAGATCCAGGTCGACGTCACCGACCGCATCCTGACCATCACGCTCGACCGCCCGGCGGCGATGAACGCTTTCACTGCGCAGATGATGCTGGAAATGATCGCCGCCTTCGACCGCGCCGACGCGGACGATGAGGTGCGCGCGGTCATCGTCACCGGCAGCGGCGACCGCGCTTTCTGCGCCGGGGCCGATCTCTCCGCCGGTGCGAAGACGTTCGACTATGGCGAGGGCAAGGCCTGGTCGGACGCCGGATCGCCGGTCGGCGCCGATGGATCGGTCGATTGGAACCACGAAGGCATTCGCGACGGCGGCGGCCTGCTGTCCCTGCGCATCTTCCAGGCGACAAAACCGGTGATCGGCGCGATCAACGGCGCCGCGGTCGGGATCGGCGCGACCATGACCCTTCCGATGGATTTCCGCCTCGCCGCCGACGGTGCGCGGTTCGGCTTCGTCTTCGCGCGGCGCGGCATCGTGCCCGAAGCGGCATCGAGCTGGTTCCTGCCGCGGCTGGTCGGCATCTCGACCGCGCTCGACTGGTGCTATTCGGGGCGCCTCGTCCCCGCCGCCGCGGCGCAACAAGCTGGCCTCGTCCGCTCGCTACACGCCCCCGCCGACCTGCTCCCCGCCGCGCGCGAGCTCGCGCGCCGGCTTACCGCCGACTCCGCTCCCGTCTCGATCGCGCTCACCCGACAGATGATGTGGCGGATGATGGGCGCGCCTTCCCCGATCGAGGCGCACCGGCTCGACAGCCGCCTGGTCTGGTCGCGCGGCGCCAGCGCCGATGCCAAGGAAGGCGTGGCCTCGTTCCTCGAGAAACGGCCCGCCGACTATCCCGACAAGGTCTCCACCGACTTGCCGCATTTCTCGCCCTGGCTCGATCCGCTCGAATGGCGTGACGCATGACCGGGCCCACCTATCGCGACGCCGTGGCGGCGGACCTGCCGACGATCATCGCGATGCTCGCCGAGGAACAGATCGGCGGGCGCAAGGACGACCCGAGCGAACCGCTCGACCCGGTCTATCTCGCCGCATTCGAGGCGATCGACGGCGACCCCCGCCAGCGCCTGATCGTCGCCGAACTCGACGGCGCGATCGTCGGTACGATGCAATTGAGCTGGCTCCCCGGCCTGGTCAATCGCGGCGCGTGGCGCGGCCAGATCGAGGCGGTACGGATCGCCGCCGACAAACGCGCGCTCGGGCTCGGCGCGGCGATGATCGGCTGGGCGGTGGAGCGTTTCCGCGAGAGCGGTTGCTTCATGGCCCAGCTCACCTCGAACAACGATCGCGCCGCTGCGCACCGTTTCTACGAACGGCTCGGCTGGAAGAAGAGCCATGCCGGGTTCAAGCTCATGCTGACGAAAGGCGACTGATGCCGGGCAAATATTTCGACGAATGGCAGATCGGCGAGACGATCGAGCACCCGCTGCGCCGCACCGTGACCGAGACCGACAACCTCTTGTGGTCGACCATGACCCACAACCCGCAGCCGCTGCACCTCGATGCCGAAGCGGCCAGGGCGAGTGAGTTCGGCCGGATCCTGGTCAACGGCACCTTCACGTTCAGCCTGATGGTCGGCATCACCGTCGCGGAGACGACGATGGGGACGCTGGTCGCGAACCTGGGATACGACAAACTGGTCATGCCCAAGCCGGTGTTCATCGGCGACACGCTGCGCGCGACCAGCGAAGTGACCGAACTCCGCGACAGCAAGTCGCGGCCGAACGCCGGGCTGGTGACGTGGAAACACCGCATGCTCAACCAGCGCGGCGAGGTGGTGTGCGAGTGTCTGCGGACGGCGTTGCTGCTGCGGAAGGGCGCGTGACCGAAGGATATTTCTGGCCGTCGGCGCAAGCCGTGGACCATCTCAACGCGCTGCTCGATTTACCCGCAACCGGTAGGGAGCAGGATTGGGAGGTTGAATTGGCCGATGCGGCACGTCTCGACGAGTGGGTCGAGCTTCTCGATGGCGGCTCGCTCGAACAGAGCGATCGAAGCGCGCTTGCGTTGCTGATGACTTGCTCGATCCTCTATGCAGACGGCGTCGTTGTCCGGCAGTCCACACTCGATCGTGTTCGCTCGACGCTGCATCGCGATCCGGCCGTGCTTGCCGACATGAAAAGCTATTGGGCCAGGTTTCTTCAGCCCACGGGTGACACTAAACTCGATGCCGAGAATGCCGAATTTTGTCGAAACGTGACGCACATGCTGGCGTAGCGCTTCAGACCGTAAAACTCTCCCCGCACCCGCACGCGCCCTTGGCGTTGGGGTTCTGGAACACGAAGCCCGCGGCGAAATCGTCCTCGACCCAGTCCATCGTCGAGCCGATCAAATACAGCACCGACGCACCATCGACGAAGAAGGTCCCGCCGGGCGTCTCGATCTTTTCGTCCATCGGGTTCGCGGCGGTCACGTAATCGACCGAATAGGCCAGGCCCGAACAGCCGCGGCGCGGGGTCGACAGCTTGACGCCGATCGCGCCCTCGGGCGCCTTCGACATCAGCTCCGCGACGCGCGCCTCGGCACGCTCGGTCAGTATCACGGCAGCGGGACGCTGCCTCAGGGTCGTCGTCATTCTTCTTCTCCTAGCCCCTCCCCTTCAGGGGAGGGGTTGGGGGTGGGGCTGAGTCTCCCGACTGTCGCCCCGCGTCCCCCACCCCAAACCCTCCGCTGAAGGGGAGGGGCTGAGCCAATCACAGCATTCCCAATTCCAGTTTCGCCTCGTCGGACATCTTCTGCGGGTCCCAGGGCGGGTCCCAGACCAGATTGACGTCCGCCAGCGCGATCCCCGGCACGCTGCCGACGCGCAATTCGACTTCGCCCGGCATCGATTCCGCGACCGGGCAATGCGGCGTGGTCAGCGTCATGGTGACCGCGGCATGCCCCTCGTCGGTCACCTCGACATTGTAGATCCGGCCGAGGTCGTAGATGTTGACCGGAATCTCGGGGTCGTAAATCTCCTTGAGCGCGTCGATCACCGCTTCGTACAGCGCGCCGCCCGGCTCGCCGCCCGACAAGGGCTCGGGCTTCTGCGCCAGGAAGCCGGCGAGATAGTCGCGCTTGCGCTCGAACGTCTCTCCCGCCCCGTCGACACGCGCCCGGGGCGCGGCCTCGACCGACGTCACTTCTTCCACTTCGATCTTCCGTTCTTCGTTCATGCGAAGGCCCTACCCGAAAATACGCGTCACCCGCTCGACCGCCGCGCCGAGCGCCTCGACATCGGCGAGCGACGAATAAACCCCGAAGCTCGCCCGTGCCGTCGCGGGCACGCCGAGCGCTTCCATCAGCGGCTGCGCGCAATGATGCCCCGCGCGGATCGCCACCTTGCTCTCATCCAAGATGGTGGCGACGTCGTGCGGATGCACCCCCTCGACCGCGAAACTGACGATGCCCGCCGACTCCGCAGGGCCGAACAGCCGCACCGAATTGATCTTGCCCAGCCGCTCGCGCGCCGCCGTCACCAGCGCCGCCTCGTGCGCATGGATGCGCTCGAGACCGATCGCCTCGACATAGTCGATCGCCGCGTGCAGCCCAACCACGCCGATGATGTGCGGCGTTCCCGCCTCGAACCGGCCCGGTGCCGGGGCATAAGTCGTTTTCGCGAAGGTCACGCGATCGATCATCGACCCGCCGCCCTGATAGGGCGGCATCGCGTCGAGCAATTCGTAGCGGCCCCACAGCACGCCGATCCCGGTCGGGCCGTAGAGCTTGTGCCCGGAAAAGACGTAGAAATCGCAACCGATCTCGGCGACGTCGACCGGCATGCGCGGCACCGCCTGGCAGCCGTCGAGCAGGATCTTCGCCCCGACCGAATGCGCGATCGCGGTCGCCCGCTTGGCGTCGAGCACCGACCCCAGCACGTTCGAGACATGCCCGAGCGCGACCAGTTTGTGCGCCGGCGTGATCATCGCCGCCATCGCGTCGAGATCGATCCGGCCGTCGTCGGTCAGCGGCACGACGTCGATCTCGGCGCCGACCCGCTCGGCGACGAGCTGCCACGGCACGATGTTCGAATGGTGTTCGAGCACCGACAGCAGGATGCGGTCGCCGGCCTTGAGCTGCGATCCCGCCCAGCTCTGCGCGACGAGGTTGATCGCCTCGGTCGCGCCGCGGACGAAGACGACTTCCTCGGCCTTGCCGTTGATGAAGCCCGCGACCCGCTTGCGCGCGGCTTCATAGGCTAGCGTCATGTCGGCCGAGCGCTGGTACACGCCGCGATGCACGGCGGCATAATCCTGCGCATAACCGCGCTCGATCGCGTCGATGACCTGACGCGGCTTCTGCGCCGACACCGCGCTGTCGAGATAATGCCAGCCGGCGGGAATGGCGGGAAAATCCGCGACGACGTCGAGGGGACGGGTTTGGGAAAGTACCGTCATGCCGCCTCCCCCCCACCGTCACCCCGACCTTGTGCCGGGGTCCACCGGGCCATCGAGCCCGACCTCAAATCTTCAGCTGGAGCCGCGCCGCAGAGGCCAAGAAGCGCGGTGGATGCCGGCACAAGGCCGGCATGACGAAGGACAGAGATGCCCGTCATCACAACATCCGCTCCAGCGCGGCCTGCGCTGCCGCTTCGATCCGCGTCCGCTCGCCCTCATCGGCGATATCGTCGAACACGCTGCCGACGAAGGCGCGGAGCAGCAGCGCCTTGGCCTCGGCCGGCGCGATTCCGCGGCTTTCGAGATAGAACAACGCCATCGCATCGAGCTCGCCGACCGTCGCGCCATGTGCGCACTTCACGTCGTCAGCGAAAATCTCCAGCTCAGGCTTGGCATTGGCGGTCGCCGTCCGCGCCAGCAGCATCGCCTTCACCGACTGGCTGGCATCGGTCTTCTGCGCGTCGCGCGCGACCGCGACCTTGCCGAGATAGCTGCCGGTCGCCTTGCCGCCGAGCACCGAGCGCACGACCTGGTTCGACGTCGCGTTGGGTTCGACATGGTTGACCGTGGTGACGATCTCCAGCGTCTGCTCGCCGCCGCCCAGCATCACCGCGCCGAGCTCGAAATGCGCGCCGTCATGCAGCGTCACGTCGATCGACACGCGACCGAGCTTGCCGCCGGTATTGAGCACATGGAAGGTCGCCCGCGCACCCTTTTCCAGCACCAACGTGATGTCCTTGACTGCGACCGATCCCTCGGGAGCGTCCTGCACCACGACGCGCGCGATCTCCTCGCCGGCGGCGACGCGGATCGTCTCGGGCGGA
>NZ_JBQCCN010000187.1:0-5565 GCF_051962185.1 Sphingomonas sp. | reverse complement strand
ACCGCGGCCGCGGACTTCCCCGGCTCGGTGGGGCGCGGGCCGGCGGGGGGTTCCTTCGGGGCCGCGGGGGGGGCGGGCAATGGGGAGGGGTGAATGGCCATGATCGGGGCCGCTGCGGACTGGCAGATTTCGGTCGGTCATCGCTGAAAGCTGCCGTCTTTCGCACATCAGTAAAGTCATTCTTTGAGACAGGCGGCGGTCAACCGCGTCGGGGACGACGGCGTCCACCGTTCCTATCAGCAAGTGGAACGCTTTCTGAGGCGGTCACACGCCGACCCTTATCTTCCGGCTGACGATCCTATTCGCATCAATCTACTCTGACTCAGATATAGTGCCGAAACGGGAGCGGCGGCGCGGTGACTGTATGCGGTGACGCCATGAGAATCTCGCCAACGCGGTCAGCGAATTTGAGCGTCACGGGCAAGGCGCTCGCGAAATCGCAAGCGTTATAGTTGACCTTCGTGAGGGCGAGGATGTCACCGAGCACTTCCACGATATCGCCCTCGCCGTGCGTGATATCGATGGTTAACGGCTTGGGCGTCTCGAACCCCTGATAACCGGAGAGCCGCGGCACGAAGCCGCGCGCCCAGAGATAGCCGGATCGTTCGCCGACGGTCAGCGCGGTGCCGCGCAACACTGGCGTCGATGCGTTGGGCCGGAATAGGCGGACATCATCCTGCTGCTTGATCCGGACCCCGACCAGTTGAGTCTCGGGCGGCACCGCGCTCGAGAAGCCCTCCCATTCGTCCTCTGAGAAATGATGACGGCCGTGGATGAACAACTGGGTCGGGGGGCTGCCATGCTTCAGTTTGTAACCCGCAACCACCGAAGTCATCAAATCGGCGGCCGCATTTTGCGATAGATGATATTCCTTGCGCTCGTCGGAATACCAAGGACCGAGCGCGCCGCGGAAAACGAGACCGTCGCCTGAATTGAGGAACATCTGCGCGGCGCAACAAGCCTCGCCGGTCGCGGCGGGGGTATCGTCATTCTTGAAAACCAACCCGACATAACAGACGCCCGGGCGGACCTGTGCCAGCGCCCAAGGCTTGGCATCCATCTTAAAGTAGAGCGTCGTGCAGAAATTCCAGGCGACGGTCGCTTCGTCTTGGAGCCCGCGACGCCGGTCGTTGGCGATGTTGAGGCTGCGATCCACCAACGTGCTTTCCAGGATGAGCTGGAGGATGATTCCCTCCTGGAGCAGTTCGGCCTTCAACTGGTGGTGGAAATTGTTCGAGAAGAGGTAGGTTTCGGCATCCTTGACCGTGTCGGGAAACAGATCGCCGCCCTGTTGGAAGAAGCGCTTGGCATCCTTGAACGAGGTGATGTCGGAGGCCGTGCGTTCATCCTTGGGAGGCGGTGCGACCTGCGGACGGCCATAGCGATAGACAATGTCGGGCACGACGACGAGCCAGACGTCGGGACGGCGCTCCTCGGCGCGGATATGGGCGCGGATTGCGTTGGCGAACAAAAGGACGGTCGAGCGCACCGCATCGGCGCGATTACTCTTCTTGATGCAATGGTCGATGTCACCGCCCTTAAGCGCCAATTCGACCATGCCGCGCGTCGGCAGTACGATGCCGAAACAGGCCTCGAAGCCGGGCCACGCAGGTGCCCATAGGGCCGGCTTGCCGTACTTGTCGACTTTACTGGGGATGTAGCGTCCAATCCGTTCGAGCCAGCGTCGCGACAGACCGACTCCGTTTTCGGTGCCGATCACCCCCAGTCGAACCTGGGATCGCCCGTCAGGGCCTTCGAGCGGCCCGAACAGAAACAGCCCGTCCTTGGGCGCCTCCATATGCTGGCCATGCCCGAACTCCAACAAGGGCTCGGGGATGCGATGGGTCGCAATACTCATGCCGCGACCTCCTCAACGGGATCATCGCCATCAAAGTTGGTATCGAAATCCTCCGACAAGGTGATCTGGCCGGCCTCATCCTCTTCAGCCTGGCGGTCCTCCTCAGCGGCGAAGCTAACAGGGAAATCGAACGTCATCGGCAGGCTCGAAATCGTCAGGCGCTCACCCGATGCCGCGATGTCGAGAATTTCCTGACTCTCGGCGAGCCATCCCATCGCCGCGAGCAGCATGTCGCGCCATTTGTCGTTGAACCAAGACCGGGTCAGGCGCAGTCTTATTCGCTGCAATTGTTCGCCGGGCAGCGGGGTGTGACCGTCGGTCGTCACCGCGACGTTGGCGTGGACACGAAAGAGCGCGTCGGGCCACAGCTTGGGCTGCGCCACCAGACAGAGATGCCAGCGCCGCTCTTTGAACTTGCCGCTCAGTACGCGATCGATGCGATGGCCATCGGCAAGCTTCAACTTAACCTTGCCGTCGATTAGTCCATCCGGAAAGAAACGGCCCCGCGCTCCGGAGGCGAAGTCGACCGCTACCAGGCCCAAGCGGTGCATCGCCCCATCCCAATGCTGGCGCATGAGGTTGACAACGATCCGCCGCGCATCGGCACGCTGGCCGAAGTGACGACTGTACGTACCATCGATTACACCGTTGAAAGGCAGACTGGCACGTGCCTTCAAGGGCGGTGCATGCTTGTCGAGCCGTTCGATGGCGTCGGGACCGCAGAACGCGATCGCGCCGCCTTCGTGAAGCACATGCGGCACGCGCGTAAACTGGCTCCAGGCGTCGAGCTGGGCGGTGGTGCCCTTCGCCTCCATAACCCAGACGTCGGGGCGCCCCCTGAGCTCAAACCAGTTGCTGTAGAGGATCTCGGGCGTTTCGGTGACGAGCTTTCGGCCCTCTTCCTGCGCGGCGACGATCATCGCCAATTGTTCGGCATCGGGATGCGCGACTTTGACTATCCCGGCGGTGTCGAGCGTTTCGAACAGGGGCTCGAGGCAGGCCGCCCAATTGGGATAAGCATTGTGTGCGTTCTGGCGCAGGATCTCTGTCGGAAAGTCACCGAAATCGATATTGGCGACGCGGACCGGGACCATGAATTCGGGATCATTTAGCTTGCGACGCACGACGTCGCCAAGAGCCAGTTCCTTCTTCACGCCCTGCTTGCCGATATGTTCGGAAACGACGACGATCTGCTTGATCGCTTCGTGGCGCAGCACATGCTCGATTTTGTCCCAGAAATCGTCACCGCCGCGCAGCGCGCCGACATCGACCCAGACCTTGTATCCGGCGATCGTCAGTCGCCCCGCGAGCCAACGCGCGAAGCGATTGTCTTCGGGGTTTGCGTGGGTGATAAGGATGGTGTCGCGCGAGACGGCAGGAGCGATCGTCATCAGCGGAGTCTATCCGCCGCGACGCTAGCTGAGAAGGTCGCAGGCGGGCTTATCCACCAAAAGCGTCACCCAATCCGAATATATCCGAGACTCGTGCAGTGCCGGGGCGCCACGGCAGTTTCGAGATATCAGCTTCGATATGCTTCACGATCGCGCGCATGTCATTGTAGAACTAATGGCTGCTTTCGGGAAAGTCAGCTGTGGCCGTCAACGTGTTAAAGTTGGGGCGCTATCCGTCTCACAGAGCGCGATACTTCAATACAATCCTTCAAGCGGCGGACACGACGCTGCCAACGTCGCGTAGAGTAAATCGTTTGTCTCGAGCGGAAACAGGTCGGTATCAACGAGTCCCGTCCTTGGCTCGGTTGAGCCGAGTGTGATCCGCGCAACGATCATGTTGCCGTAGAAATTCTGATTGCGATTGGTTGCGCCCTTTATGAAGCCGGCCTTCTGTCGTTCAAGCCGAGGCGGTTGCTCGCAGCGCCAGCCGTCGGTCCCCCAAAAGAGCTCGGCACCGTGATCGTAAAAATCGCCGCGGCTTTCCGCGAAAACGTAGATCACCCTCCCGGCTTGGGGCGGGGCACAACGCATTTTACCATCTACCATGCTCGCTTGGGTAAAATAGAGCGCGACGTCGAGGTCGTAGGTCAGGTCCAATAGCGACGTGTAATACCCGTATTGCTGCATCGTGATCGCAAATTGCCGGCGCTTCATAGACAAGAAAAACCATTGCCTCAGATCGTCGACCTCGTCTGGCCAAGGGAGATGCGGCGGATCGCCAACTTCGACCGGACTCAGCTGAATCTTAACCATCAGTTCGGCGAAGCGTTCGTCATTGGGATCGCTAAGAATATCGTTGAGCAGCGGTAAGAAGCGTTCATCATGTGCGAACCAGTGCGCGTTCTGGAGCATCAGCCAGATCATGAATGGTTTCTTCCACCAGTGGTTCGGCCCTACCCAGGCAAATCCAAAGTTCATTTTCTCGGGATTGCTCTTGGCGTAACGTTCGAGTGATGGCGTCAGCGATGGCAGCGACCGGCCATATAGCCGATGCGATAGCGCCTTGTCGCGTACCCACGGGTATTCGCGTCGCTGACCGCGCAGCCACAATCTTTTGACAGGGAGTTGGCTGCAGAAATGGTCCGTTAGGTCAGCAATATGCTTTTCGAGTTCGTCGCGGCTATCCGCCTTTAGCTCAATTGGCGGCACGATCGGAAAATCGATCTCCTCGCCCCCCCTTACTGCCGGAACGAAATGCGGCGTCTGCTCCAAGGTGCCTTTTTTGTTCGAGGCAAACGCGAGGAGCTCCTGCGCTTCCATGAAGTTGTTCGACGACGGGAGATCGAGAACTAATTCGGCGCCTCCAACCGCCACCCGGTAGCGCCAGCCAGTGGCAGTGTCGACGAGCATTGGTTCGGCATTGAGATCACCGTATTCTGGCACCCACGGGCCATGCAAACCCTTCGGTTGGTTGTAGGGGTCGCGATCCATCGTCCCGAATGGCCGCAAGCCAAACGCCAAGAGGGACGTCGCACGAATAGGGTCCCGGACTAGCTCCGCCATACGTTGGACCTCAGCCGGGTGCGGCGAAGGCGAATAATTTGTCCAGCTGATCGGGTCGTCTTGGGTATCGCCGAACATCGCGCATCCTCGGTGTCAAACGCGATCGGGGTGCGAGAACCTGCATTTTTGGAACACGCGCCGATGCCGTCCGCCCAAAAACAGATATGCTCATCGGTAACCGATCCGTCGGGCCCGTTTGCGATAAGGCGAGACTTGCACGGCGGCAACGCGGCGACACACCCATCTTGGCGCTCAGAACGCGATCAGCGTTCGCGAAGCCCTGCGGTTGCCGCGATCGGGCAACGCCTACGCCGGTACAACTACCGCTTTCGGGGTCGCTCGCGGTCTAGCTGAACGGCCGAAATGGAGCGCATTGTCGACCGACAGCTCATGCCCGAACCTTTCAGCCCCAGCCCCCAACCTTGTCCCCTCCCTGACAAACGCATTCACAGGCTGTTCAACCCGCGCTCTCTATGCGACCAGCCATGGTGATGTACGCGTTGCTTGCTTTGACCCTGACCCCGACGGCGATTTCGGCGGCTGTCGAGCCGTGCCTGCAGCGCGATCAGCAGCGTGCCTGGGAAGCGCGGCGCGAGGGGCGGATCCTGCCGTTGCCCGAAATCGAGCGCCGCGTGGTGCCGATGATGCGCGGCGCGCAATATCTCGGGCCGGAGCTCGATCCCGACAGCGGCATTTACACGCTCAAGTTCCTGCGCAATGGAACCGTCATCTGGGTGCGGGTCGACGGCCGTT
>NZ_JBQCCN010000186.1:0-11046 GCF_051962185.1 Sphingomonas sp. | reverse complement strand
TGGGCCAAGCCTCTCTCCTTCGATTGGCCATTTGTTGCCTCTCACTTCGAGCAACTTGGTGGACGTATGCCGTTTCACTACCGAATTGCCCGCGACCTAAATAGCTTTATCGCCGGTCTGCGCGGCATCCCTGAGCACACTTCAATGGAAGAAATCGTTCCCAACAATGGTGACAAACACAATGCCCTTCATGACTGTGCCTTCCAAATCGATTGCCTCATGCATGCGAAGCGTGGAGATTTCCAGCAAGTTATCTCCGTTTGACGCTATGGACGAGGCCTTCGTATCTGGTAAGTACGAAGCTTTGTTAAAGAAACTTCGCCCCGAGCAGCATATTATCTGTGCTCACGACACTGAGAAAGAGTGGCTTGAGACAGAGCTAGCCCGCAGGGGGAGAACAGACGTAAAATTGTTTGTTGTTTCCCCTGTTCCCGGCTATGACAAAGACCCTATATTCAAGGACAACAAAACCTTCACTAGCTTCTCACCGGTGTGGTATAGCTTGTGGTGGTCATGGATGAAGATGTTCATCAAGGAGAATATCAAATGAGTAACGTGTATGACGAAATTCGCGCCGAGCGCGAGTATCAAGACGACAAGTGGGGTGTCGAAATTGACGATACCAAGAACACCCCGTGGATGTGGGCTGCCTACATCGGCCAATATGCCACTAGCTGGATGCGTGGCACCTTCCTTCCTCTCCAGCCGGACGTGACTGATGCCTTTCGCAAGGCGATGGTCAAGGTCGCGGCAATCGCTGTGGCAGCAATCCAATCGATTGACCGGCAGCGCGCTGGCGGGTCGCAGAGCACGTTCTATGAGCGTCCATTCTCCGGCTACTCTTACGAGGAAGCTCGCGAGCATTTTGCGGAGGATAAGAGCAATGCCGAGTGATTCTGATCCCTTTAAGGGCTGGTATGACATTTCATCCGAGTCCTACCGAGAATATGTCAGCGAGTCTGGCACTGTTTACCGGATTGACAACCCGCAGAAGTTCTTCCGTAACAAGGTGAGTGGTACGCACTATGTGCTCGATAGCGAAGGTGTAGTTCATACGCTTCTCGCTAGTGCGTTCATGGTGCTGCGTTTCTTGGATTCGAAGGGTGTATCCTTCACCACAACCCGCGACGGTGATACCGTGCGCGTGTAATGGATTTTACGCTTCCTGACGGTACTACCGTGCATCTTATTGGGGACCCCCATCTCGGCAAGAAGTTCGAGGTTGGGGTCCCTTTGCATAGGCGCGGGGAGCGTGAGGCACGACAATTGATGAAGTTCCGCAAGGAACTAGACCACGACAGCGACATTATCGTCATGGTGGGCGACCTGTTTGAACACCCGTACATTTCATACCAAGCTTTGAATGAGGCCATGCAGGCGATTTTAAGCGCCGCTGAGGCCCGTCCGAGCGTCAGGTATATAATGATGGCTGGGAACCATGACTTGCCTCAGAGAATGGACGGGACGGGCGCATTTCACGTATTTACGACTGGTATGTCGAACCGTCTCGACAATCTTGATGTGGTAACACGTCCTAATATCATTTGCGGCATAGCCTTGTTCCCTTGGGAATGGGATCGCACCGCACTAGATCAGGTGTCTGACTTACAGGATGGAGAAGCTTATGCCGCTATCGGACATTGGGATTTGCAATCATTCGGCAAGGATGATCACCTTGCCCCAACAGCAGCGCTTCGCAGAGCTTTTGGAGAAATTGAACTCTATTCCGGCCACGACCACAATCCCGGAGACTATGAAGTTGACGGATGGATCGTACATTGTACCGGTTCCCTCGAACCGTACAGCCATAGCCAAGACCCTGCAGGAAGCATTTACGTTACTCTGACACCCGAGCAAGCACTAGAACGAAACGATTTGCACGATAAGTTTGTCAGGCTGTTGGTTGCCCCCGGCGAAGATATGCCGGAGCTAGACTGTCTGGCGCTCACCAAAAAGGTGGTACGGAAAGACGAGCCAGAAATGGAAGCGGGGGAAACAGTTTCGCTGGACAATTTTGATTGGGGCGGCATTTTGAAACGCAAGATCAAACCGCTGCACCCCGAAGTGCAAGCCTTCATTGAAGAGAGGCTACCACACCATGAAGAGTCTACCGAAGAATAGCGCCGAAGTTGTTATCCACATTTATGACAAGGCCCGTTCGCTTGGTATCCCTGCGCGCATCGAATCCAGCTTGGTGCCCCACTCTGATAGCCGGTATGTGATTTTGTTCCCTGATACTGACCAAGAGGCGGTAATTAGGGTGAGCAGCCACAAGCCATATGAGGATCGCTATGCCCTGTGCATTGACGTCCATACGCCTAATCTACTTGCCACAGCGCCGCACAAGGCGAATGCTTGGTTAGACGAGCACTACAAGGTGCTGCCAAAGGCCTCCCCCGGTGTGAAGCCAAAGCGTCGCAAGAAAGCGCTCGGTCACAAAGAGCGAGCGGGCGGTCTGACTTGGCGTCAGCTTATCGAGCGGGAGCAGGAGAAGGAACAGGGCTTGGTGCAGCCTGAATAATGGGCTGCACTCTCTGAGCTTCCTGCATCATTTCAATTTTCTGCTGAAGGTCGCGCTTCTGGGCCTCGTTAGCATTCCACTGCTGTACGAGAGCCCAGCCGAGCACGCTGATGATCAGTGTGACAATCAAACCGCCAGCCCACTTGATAATGCCCTCGACACGGTCAAGGCCTTCGTCCAGTCGCTGATAACGCTGAGCACACTCAGCTTCGTGCCGCTCAAGAGCAGCATTGGCATCCCGCGCTTGGTCGCGTGCGAACTGATCGATCACCCCGGTCATTGAGCCTTACTTCTTTTTCGTGGAGCCACGAGGACAGGCTGCTACGATAGGCTCAATCTCATTAAGGCGAGCTTTACGCTGTGCGCGACCAGCCCATAACAGTTGGTAGCGTTCAGCAGGACCGCTCGCTCCTTTAAGGGCCTTGTCGCTGTCCACGTAGTCCGGTGGAGCCCCTAGTGTATCAGGTACACACGGAGCAGGAGTCGCAACGGGGACAGGCTGCGTAATGATAATCGGCTCGGGACGTGCTTGAGGCTTGCTCGCGCAAGCCGCCAAGAGTAGTCCGAGTACGAGTATAATTCCTTGTTTCATTTCAGAAACTCCGCCATTGCTCGGCGATCAATATCATTGATCTGTGCCTCAAGGGTAGACCCCTGAGGCTTGGTTGCCAAAAAACGCCTCAACTGACCCTTCATCTGTTCAGTCTGGTCTTGAGCGGCCTTCAGCTTGATTTCGGTATCCGCCAGCTTAGCGTTAGATTCTTTCTCCAGCTTCTGATAGCTGGCAAGAGACTCTTTCAATTGGTTCTGTAGCGTAGCTACGTTCGTGTGAGCCTGTGCCAGCTTCGCCACATAACCCGTGTTGGGGTCCTCGATCTGGGTCATCAGGTCTTTGTTACGGTTCGAAAGCTGATGATTTTCGATGGTCGTCGAAATCAGCATGAAGCCGAGTACGAGCGCAATGACACCGGCTGCGCCTGTGGCGATCTTCCACAACTGTCCGCTAAGGAACGAAGGAAGCGGGATTCCCATCACTGTTTCTCCACTATTGGGCCGGTGACGGTAGCATCACCTGCTCTGACTGTCTGGGTGTCGTCGTCACGATCTATATCGAAACCAAGATCACCGGGTCCGTGTCCCTTGAGTTTTACACCAAGGGCAACCACGACAACAGACAAGATAGTGAGGCCGAGGATGACAAGCAAACCAATTACGGCATGATCCTTAATATCGAGTAGTCGCAGTAGCACAGACAGGCAGGCAGCCCGCGTTTCAGCGGAGCCTTCCTTAGCCAGTACGCACCAGACACGGGGGGAAGTTTCAAAAAGCTGCCAACCTGCAAAGGCCGCGCTGATGAAACCGGCGAACACGAAAGCAATAATGGTCCACCGATAACGGCTCGTGCTCATAGGACCGGGTACGTTGTCACTCATTATCCGTTCGCTTTCCACCAAGAGGTCCCCGGCAAGAACGACCGCGTGCGGTTGTTCCAGCCATTTTCGAAGACCTTGTCAGGATCATTCGCGCCTTCGTTCACGGCAAGGCCATGATCAAAGGCGATACGGGCATCCCCCCAGCGGAATGCGGATCCTTCCTCGCCATAAGAGTTCAGCCACTTGTTATAGGCGTTTACGGTCATGGGACCGATAGCGCCATCGGCAGGCACGCCAATGAGGCGTTGCAAGATACGAATAGCTGTGCCCGGTCCTGAACCCCAACCCTTGTCCACAACAGACATGGTCACACGGTTCCAAGGGAGCTTCGAAAAGCCGGGACGATTGAAATAGAGTTCAACACCGATGTTGACTGCCTCATCGTGCGTGAGGTTACGCATGTCAGCAGCCGTGATGTTTGATACGCCGCGATAATTGGCGAGTGCATAGGCGGTAACGCCGTACTTGCTGCCGACCAGCGTGCCTTTGTTGCGTCGCTGCGGTAGGCCGGTCTTGTACCGAATAGGGTCGAACCAGTTGCCGTTGTCATCTGGATGCAGGCTCAAGCCACCTTCGTGCGCATCGATGAAGCGGCTGATAAATTCGCGCGGAGTCGTCATGTTAACTACCTTCTATATTATATATTTTTTTCAACTTTACCCCCTAAAGTTGAAAAAATTATATGCTATAGGAACGAAGTGAGATAAGGGTACCCACATGATCCTACATACAAAATATTCCGTATTTTTTCCCATAAGCGGCTTGACATTAAAAGGTGAATTTTCACCGCCACCGGGGATAACCGCTGTGGTTGGCCGCAACGGTAGTGGGAAGACCTTCGGCTCTATCGAGGTCACTCGATATGCCTTGTTCGGTAAAGCTGCCCTGCGAGGCGTAGCATCAGACTACAAGAATCTAGTAGTGGATGCCTCGTACATGATCCGGGACAAGCGCGTAGACATACACAGAGGCACCAAGGAGACGTTACATGTTGACGGTGAAATCAAGGCAACAGGGGCTAGTGCAGTCAATGCAAAGGTCGTCGAACTTCTCGGATACGATCTGGCCGTCTTCGATATCTGCAACGCCAGTGTCCAGAAAGGCGCAGATGTTTTCGGTAAGCTTGGGGCACCTGCCCGTAAGAAACTTATCGATCAAGTGGTAGGCATCACGGACGTAGAGCAGACCGAGAAGCTGTGCCGTGACAAGGCTCGCACTCTAAAGCTGGAAGCTGAGGCTATGTCACGGACCTTGATTACGCCCGTGGCACCTGTGACACCGTGCGATTATCGTAACTCAACTACCTTGGCTGAGGAATTGGCTGCAATGCAACAGCACAACCGGCAGCGTGCTGAGCTTGAAGCTCTGCTAATACTGCCCGCTGAGCCCGAACGACCGGCCAACCCCCTGCCGTCTGATGGCGATATTGCAAGGCTTAAGCACCATGAGGATGAGCGCCATAAAAGAGAATGGATCATTCGCTCATACAAAGACACTATCGAGGCTAACTCTGCAACAACTCCCTACACAGAAGCTGAGTTAGATGCTGCGCTCGCTCGGGTGACTGCTCCTGAGTGCATCGTGTGTCCCAATTGCGACTTCAAGATCGGTGCGGTGGAAATACCAGACGGCCCCGATCTTGGCTTAGCCGAGATTGGCGTGCATCGCCAAGCGCTGCAAGAAATGGCCAAGCGTGAAGAATATCTTGCTTTGCTTGCCAAGGTTGAAGCCGAACCGCTTTGGGACCGCAGTGAGGAACTGGAGGCTATGCTGACCACACAGCGTGAGTGGAATATCTACACGCCTCAGGAAGCACGCTATCTAGAGGCGCTTGGCAAGGTAGCCAGCGTGTGCGAAACTCTTTCTCACCTTGCGCCTGCTTATAGCGAGGAATTGATCGAGGACGTTCGCGAGGCCCGTACTAGAGCAATGATCTATGAGAATGAGCTTCATGCATATGAAGCTGCGTTAGAAACTTACGAGAAAGTTTCTAACGAGATCGCTGGTAAACTCACAATGTCTGACGAGTTCAAGAAAGGCGCGCAGGCTTTGGCCGAAGGGCGTGCTGAACTCAAGACTTTGCTTGCTCCCATCCTTTCGCAGGTGGCATCGAACCTCATCGACAAGATGACCAACAGCGAACTCTATGATGTGGTCGTGGACGAGGACATGGAGATAACCGTAAACGGGCAAAGGCTTGAGACGCTTTCGGGCGCTGGTGAGACTGTCGCCAACATTGCCCTCAGGGTAGCACTTGGCCAAATCCTAGTCGGAAAAACTTTTCCTGTCTTTATAGGTGACGAAATGGATAGCGATGCTGATAGCGAGCGTCGTGAAGCTACCGCCAAAGCACTGACTAATTTGCGGGAGAACCTAGAGCAGATTATTCTAGTTACTCATCGGTCAGTGGAAATCGCAGATCATGTCATAGATATGGATATTACGACGTAACACCAGTTTATGAATTGGGAAATTTCCCAAACATGACTTAACAAACTCCAAAAGGAGTAAACCCCGTGCATTCGCAAGAGATTATCGACGATGTGCTTCGTGAGTATCGGCGCACTCGCAGTCCATTCAAAACCAGCCGAGCAACCGGCATCGGTGTGAATGATGTCTGGAATATCATCAACGACCATCAGGACAAGCTCGGCCCGTTCGAGCAGCGGTGGGGCGGTGATGGTCGTCCAGAACTTCGCCCGTACGTTGTCGCAAAGCGGCAGGCCAATGATTCTTCGTGGGACAATACGCTGCCTGAGATAGCTCAGGCTCGTCAAGACTACGAAGCCGGTACACATGAAATGTGCACCGGTCGGGACGGTTCGGTGCTCATTCTCTATTCTATTCCCCGTCGGACGCGCGATCCTCGTCCTGACTATTTCAAACCGGAGCTTTCATAATGAAGCATGACCTATTGGTGGGCAACGGCTGCACCATTGTTGACCCGCAAGGCGGGTTCATGCAGGTGGCCGGAGGCACCACAATTCTGTCCGTCGAGCCTCAGATGCTGCGCAACGGGCAGGATGGCTTAGCCTACCATCCAGAGCTACAGTACCTGTCTCTGCTGCAGGAACTCGTCAACCTCTCGGAAGGTGACGTACGCGAAGACCGCACCGGGACAGGCACATACTCTGTCTTCGTTAGGCAGATGCGCTTCGACCTTCAAAAGGGCTTTCCCCTGCTCACTACCAAGCGCGTCTTCTGGCGCGGTGTCGTAGAAGAGCTTCTGTGGATGCTGCGCGGCGAGACTAATATCAAGAGCCTTGTCGATAAGAATATCCATATTTGGGATGAATGGGCCGATGAGTACGGCGACCTTGGTCCTGTCTATGGCGCTCAGTGGCGTTCATGGGGCGCACTAGCTGATGACGGAGAAAAGCGGCACGGGGGAATTGATCAGATCGCCGAGGTAATTGAACAGATCAAAACCAATCCGGGATCGCGTCGTCATATTGTTATGAGTTGGAATCCTAGAGAGCAAGAGCATATGGCTTTGCCGCCTTGTCACATGCTATTCCAGTTCTATGTACAAGACGGGCATCTGTCCTGTCACCTGTACCAGCGGTCGGCTGATATCTTTCTCGGTGTCCCATTCAATATTGCTAGCTATGCGTTGCTGACGCATCTTATCGCTCGTGAAGTTGGACTGTTGCCGGGTGAGTTTATCCATACGTTTGGTGATTTGCACCTGTACTCTAACCACTTGGAACAGGCTAAGGAGCAGTTGTCTCGTACCCCTGTTCCTTTCCCGTCGCTTGAACTTATCGGCGACATCAAACCTCTCGAAGAAATAACCTTCGAGGATATCAAGCTGCTGGACTACAACCCAGCACCTGCAATTGAAGCGGAGGTTTCTGTATGACTAAAGATGTTAAGGGCGTGCCCGAGGACGTGAGCGAGGCCCTAAGCAAGCTCGGTATTGCTCTGCCTGAACCAATCTCAGAAGATGAGTTGCGCGAATCTCTTGATCGGCCAACGCCAGTCGAGATTGAGCAAGCTTTGTCAGACACCCCTATTGGCGAGTGGCAACCTTTTGGCTCTGCTGTTAAAGCTGATCTAGACGAGGGTGTTAATCCGAAGGACCTAGTCGGTGCCACCAAGCCCGACGTGAGCCTTGTCCCTCCCGCAGGCATCCTGTGGGAAGCACAAGCCATGATGGACGGTGCCCGTAAATACGGACCCTACAACTGGCGAGAAAATAAGGTACTTGCTCGTGTATATGTCGCTGCTGCTATTAGGCATCTTTATCAGTACCTCGATGGTGAGGACGTTGATCCTATCTCGCAGGCGAAACATATCGGCCACGCGCGGGCCTGTCTTGGTATCATTGCCGACGCCACCGTCACTGGTAATCTTAAGGACGACCGGCCTAAGCCGGGGGCGGCAGGAGATATGATCCGACACTTTGGTGATCACGGTTCCTACGCATAAAGAAAGGCCCCCTTCCGGGGGCCTTTTTCATTCGGCGGGTTGAGCCGGAGGCGTTGCTGCCTCGATAAGTGACGGCACTTCAGTTTCAAGTCGGAATTGAATTTGCATCTTGAGGTCAGTGATAATTCGCTTCGCATCCGACCGCATATTGGGCGGCAGATTTAGCGTTGCATCGATAGTATCGAGTTCGCTGTTGAAATTAGTCAGAGCCGTCAAGACCGATTGCAGCGCAGTGCACTCAGCAGACTGCACAATCTCAGCCGCCTGATACAGCGAAGGGGTAGAGGTCGTAGCCATTATGCGTCTTGTCCTTTCAGTTGAGCAAGCTCTTCAGACAGTCTTGCGTTCGATTGGTTTGCTGCGTTCAACGCAGTTTGCAGCTTATTGTTCGCCAGTTCGAACTGCATCGCCTCGTTATGCACTCGGTTGTAGCGGTTCTCGAACAGTTTGATGATCTCGCTCTTTTCTTCCAGTTCGATGCGAAGCTGAGCGATAGTTTCTTGGTCAGCAGGGTCTTTAGATTTGGTACTCATATTGATTCCTTTCCAGTGAATATGGGCTAAGCTTAGGGTTCGATTTTGTCAATCAAAAAGCTGCTTTAGCTCAAACTAAGTGAGTGAACTCCTAGAAAACGGTATCCGCCAGATAAAGGCACAATCATTGCTGAATTGCCCGAGCCTACGCCACTTTTATAGGCATATTCACCTATGCTGTTGCCGTTGAATCCCAGACGGTATTCTATGCTAGAATGACGAGACGTAGCCGCAAAATAGTCGAGAGCAATTATAGCTCCGGGAGAACCGCCGACAGAGGTAGTGTTCGGATACGATGACGGAGCGTAGTTTCCGCTGCCGGTGACGAGAAGCGGTCGCCTAGAACTATCCCATGATAGACTGCCATCAGAATTGAAAATCTGTAATCCGGCGTTATGAGCAGATGGAGATAGATTGCGCATACTGGTAAAGGCAAACCAGTTGACAAGGTGACTATCTAGATTTGAGCGCGGAACACCAGACATCAAATACGTACAGGGCTGTGTTTCATACGTTGCATAAAATCCACCCGAGGCGCGCTTGCCCCAAATAGGAGAACCCCAGTGGTCGCCTGTATTCATAAAGGCTACCATTTCAGTATTGCTCGGAAGCGTAGCCTGATTTGCTGTTAATGGATAAGTACCATCATAGTAAGCACCGGGAATACCTGTTGAAGGGTCGTAGTCATCGACGAAGCCGCTCCCCGGTACAAACCAAATGTCTTTAGCGATAATACTGCCAGAGCCTACCAAGGCAAAGGCGGATGAATTACTATCAAATTGAAGTTTGCCAGCATCATTATATGCCTCAAAACCTACAGTCATAACTTCCTCAATATGCTAAAGCGCGAAGTGCAGCTACCTTTGAACTTGTAGCAGAGTTCCATTTATATTCCAGATTACCAGTGCTAGAATTATAGTTAGTCTCTGGTGGAAGATCGTTGTCTGCGCCCGTGGTAATGAATGCGTTTGTAATTACAGCAGTAGTTGCTGCGGGGGGCGTGATAGCAACAGTTTGTGTGGCTGTTGTCGTGTCACTTACTGAGGTTGTAACAAAGTCTCTCAATACAGACACACTAGTGTCTACAATCAAAGTACCCGATGCATCCCAAACTTGAAGCCCTTGAGGCATTACCAAATTCCCAATCGAACACGGCGGACATTGCTTGCGTCATACACTTCCACAGTGGAACCGCTGAGTACCAGACGTGCTCCAGAAGTTGCACTTTGAATAGTGGTTGTACCGTCAGACGCAACAATAAATTTACCATTTATGTTCAAAGACCCGGCGGTGATCGCACCCAAGTTTGCCGTGATCGCGGACAGGCTGGTCACATTCATACGATCAGCAGTGATCGTGTTAGCCGCAATCTGAGCCGAGGTAATGCTGTTGGCCACCAGACGGTCAGCCGCAATGCTGGCTGCAGTAATCCGACTGCCATCAATGATGGTAGTTCCATAGTTGGCAACAAACCATTTTTGTCCGCTCTGCCACGTACAGAAAGTGACGGCATTATCTTGGCTGAAGCTGCCAGAAAACGGGTTTGTATTCGTAGCAGAGAGAGTGGTAGCTCCTTGTGTCCAGTACACCCAGACGTACCCGGTGAGGCTAGTGCTTCCTGCAGAAACGGAAGCTTGTACCTGAGTACCCGCGTCGTTTGTGTACCCGACATATCCAGAGGTCCAAGACAGAGTTGTCCCGTTCGTGCTGAATGTAATGTCAATCACATTGACGTTACGGTTACCGATGGTCAGCTTATTTGCCGTGATCGTATTGGCGGCAATAGCACCACCTTCGATCTTGGTGTTATCACCGCCGTTTTGCCAACTGGCAAGTGTGCTAGCACCGGAGATAAGAATCTTGCCGGGATTAATGAGAGTGGCAGCAGCATTGATACGAGTGCCGGGGTCCTGTGCGCCGAGAGCGGCGTTGGACACCACGGTGGCCGCAGCGGTGCCCCCGATGTTAGCCGTGAAGTTCGGCGTACCCGAAGCGACGTTCACCCACTGAGGCGAGCTAGTGGGCGGCACAATAGTGCCAATTTCCATGGCAGTCTCAGTGCGGCGTCCTGCCGCAGTACGGATGGTGTCGGCCTGAGCAGGGTTGACACCCTCGTAGCGATAGTGGG
>NZ_JBQCCN010000185.1:0-34190 GCF_051962185.1 Sphingomonas sp. | reverse complement strand
AGTCCGACCTTCAACACGGTCACCTGCGTGCGCGCCGGAACCGACGCGGCGGCGGGAATCCTGCCGATCCGGGCGACCCTGCTCGAGGGCGGGCAGGGCAAGACCCCGGCGGGCAATTACAGCGACACGATCACCGTCACGGTGACGCCGTTATTGTCGACGGCGCCATCGCAACAGAATTGCCCCGCCTTATAGCGCGACGATCCGGAAGGAGATCGAGCCGGCGGTGACGTCCTTCGGCAGGTCGAGCGACACCGCGTGGGCAGCGATGCCCGCGCGGTTCGACTTGGAGACCTGGGTCGAGCCGGTCTTGCCGAGCGGAACCTTCTTGCCGTCGACCAACAGGCTCGCCTTGGCCATGTCGGGCGAATAATCGGCATAGACCGCGTAGCCGTTGGGGTTGTTGCAGAACTCGTTGAGCGAGCCTAGCGAGACCTGGCCGCCCTGGGCGGGCACCATCGCCGCATCGACCGTCGCGCGGCACACCACCGGCACGAAGCCACTGATGCCGATCGTATATTGGGCCGAACTGACCGCGACATGCGGGTCGACCGCCTGGGCGGCCGGGGTGGCGAGCGCGAACGCCGCCGCTAAAGCAACACAAACCTTCTTCATGTCCGCATCCTTGGTAGAAACGCGAGCATGCTTATGGACGGCACGTGTGAAGATGCGGTCTGTCGGTGTGGTAAAGGCCGGCGTAACCTTGTTCTTGGCGCTACTGATCTGCAGTCGGCACGTGACGATCCGAAGATATAGTACGGAATAGCTCGACGGGTTCCCGATTTATCCAAACATAACCTCATGTTGACGCAGCTGCGCGTCGGATCATGAATTTGTCGCCGCAGCGATCGGCGACATCGGCCGAGCGTTGGTCTTCGGCGGCTCGCCGATTTGACTTTCCGCGCGGAAGCACCATGTTTGCATCATGGTCGACGCGGTCTCCATCCGATATGCCGAGATACATCCGGGCAGCAGCACCGAGCGCTTCCTCGCCCTGGACGGGCGCGCACGTCGATAGGCGCCTGATCTAGGGCTCTCCTCCACCGGCCGATCTCGCCGGTTTCACCCACAAGCGACGTTCGCGGCGATTTGTCCGCCCGGCGGATGTGCGCGCATCGAGGAGGTGCAGAAATGGACAGGTTCGTGGTCGAAGCGAACAAGAGAGTAGTGGGGATCGCCATCCGCGTTCCCGGCGGATTCCGCTTCGTTTGTTCGGATCCGGATTTCCAGTCGATGGATCGCCAGATCTTCCCGCGCGCGCGGGCATTGGCGAGCAAGGTCGCCGAGTTCGCCCGGACGCGCCGTCACTAGCTGAACGGTTTCATTAGCCCTGCTGAGAGGGCAGCGCTCCGGCGTTGACCCTCCGGCGATGTTATGGCACGCTTAGTGTCAATATATTTCGGGAGGGGCGGGATGCGGATATTGAGGACGCCGGACGAGCGGTTCGCCGACCTGCCCGACTATCGCTTCGCTCCGCATTATCTGACGGTCACCGATGCCGATGGGACCGACTTGCGGATCCATTATGTCGATGAAGGGCCGCGCGACGCCATGCCGGTGCTGCTGATGCACGGCGAGCCAAGCTGGTCCTATCTCTACCGCAAGTTCGTGCCCGATCTCGTCGCGCGCGGGCATCGCGTGGTGGCGCCCGACCTCATCGGGTTCGGCCGGTCGGACAAGCCGGCGGCGCGCGAGGATTATACCTACGAACGCCATGTCGCCTGGATGAGCGATTGGCTGCGCGCGCTCGACCTCACCGACATCACCCTCTTTTGCCAGGATTGGGGCGGGCTGATCGGGCTGCGGCTGGTCGCCGCCTTTCCCGACCGTTTCGCGCGGCTGGTGGTGTCCAATACCGGCCTGCCGATCGGGACGGGATCGTCTCCGGGGTTCGATGCGTGGCTTGCCTTCAGCCAGAACGTGCCGTTGTTCGCGGTCGGCGCGATCGTCAATGGCGGCAGTGTCCGCGAGCTCGATCCCGGCGAGATCGCCGCGTACGACGCGCCGTTCCCCGACGAGAGCTACAAAGAGGGCGCCCGGCAATTCCCGGCGCTGGTGCCGATCACCCCCGACCATGCGTCGGTCGCGGAAAACCGCCAGGCCTGGCAAGTGCTCGAGGCGTTCGAGCGGCCCGTGCTCACCGCGTTCGGCGACAAGGACGCGGTGACCAGCGGCGGCGAACGGGTCTTCATCGAGCGCATACCGGGCGCCAGGGGGCAACGACACCGGATCATCCGAGGCGGCGGCCATTTCATCCAGGAGGATGCGCCCGAGCGTTTGTGCGCGCTGATCGACGGATTGATCCGCGGCGACGCGGGAGACGCGCAATGAACGTCACCAACGCCGTGTTTCCGCCGGCCGACCAGGCGGCGGCCTTTTTCGGGCGCGCCGACGACGGCCCGTTCGTCATGGTCAATTTGCTCAAGTTCAAGGAACGCGCCGACTATGCCGACGGCAGCGACGGTCATTTGTCGGGGCGCGAGGCCTATGCACGTTACGCTGCCGGGGTGGGCGCCTGTCTCGAGGCGGTCGGCGGGAAGGCGCTGTTCGCCGGCTCAGCGACCGAGCTCCTGATCGGCGAGGTCGAGGATCCGTGGGACATGGTGGCGCTGGCGCAATATCCGTCGCGGGTCGCGATGATGGCGATGGTGCGATCGCCCGAATACCAGGCGATCGAGAAGCACCGCATCGCCGGTCTCGCGGGTCAGCTCAACATCCGTACCAAGGCGATCTCGGGATAAGCCTAGCCGACGGGCAGCCGCGTGAAATCGATCGCGTGGGAACTGGGCAGCAGGCTGAACATCATCCCATCCTCGCCGACCATCATCGGGCCGTCATAGAGGCGGCGGGCATCGCCGAGATAGGCAGGATACATCATTCGCGACGGCAATTGCGGGATGACATGAGTGAAGACGAGGAACCGCACGCCGGCGGTCTGCGCCTCGCGGGCGACCAGTGCGGGCGACGCGTGATAGCTCAGGATGTCGCGAGTGATTTGCGCGGTGTTCGGCACGTCGCGTTTGGTCAGCGTTGCCGTCATCAGCTTGACCAGCCTTGGCTGCAGCCCTTCATGGACCAGCAGATCGGCGCCACGCGCGGCTTCGACCAGCGCAGGGCTGGCGGCGGTGTCGCCGCTGACTACCACCGAGCGGCCCTTATAGTCGAAGCGATAGCCTATCGCCGGGTCCACCGGCCCATGGTCGACGCGGAACGCGGTCACGCGCAGCCCATCGGCGTCGAATACCACCACCTGGTCGTTCGACCTGCGTGGGGGGACAGCGAAAGGCCGGGCGACGCCGCCCGCGCCAGTCGGCGGCGCGATCCGCGGGCCGTGGTGCGCCGTGCGATAACCGGCGTCGAGCGCATAAGCGTCGTCGAACCCCGCGACGACGCGCTCCACGCCCGGCGGCCCATAGACCGGCAGCGGGCTGGTCGCACCGCTGCCGGTCCAGCGCAACAGCATCATCGGGCCGAGTCCGTCGATATGATCCGAATGGAAATGGGTCAGGAAGACGGCGTCGATCCGGCCGTTGGGAATGCCCATCAACGCGATGTTGCGCGCGCCGCCCTCGCCCGAATCGACCACCATGATGTGACGGCCGGCGATGATCGCCGTGCAGGCGTCGGCGCGGCCCGGGTCGGGCAAGGGCGAGCCGGTCCCGCACAAGGCGACGTGCAGTCCGTCGGGCAGGTCGCGCGTGCGATCCACCCCGGCGCGCTCTTCCAGCGCCATGGCCAGGACGACGGTGCCGGCCTGGCGCTGCAGCCCCGCGAATCCGCCGACCACCACGATCGCGATGGCGATCGCCACGATCACCTTGCCCCGCATCGCTCTCTCCCGGTTCCTTTTCGGCGGAGGATGGCAGATATTTTGGCATTATCAATGCCGAAACATTGCGCTTTGCGCGCCCGGCGCTAGACTGGCCGAAATATGGAGGGGAAGCCGATGCGGAAGGGGGTTCGCATTGCCGTCGGGCTGGTCGGGGCGTTCAATATTCTGGTTGGGCTCGGCTTCCTGATCGATCCCGCGCAGGCCGGGCTGCGCTTCTTCCTGGTCTCGCTCGGCACCCAGGGACTGGCGACGATGCGCGCCGATTTCACTGCCTTCTTCGTGACCGGCGGCGCGTTCGCGCTGCTCGCCGCGTGGCGCGCCCGGCGGACGCCGCTGTTGGTGCCGGCGACGTTGCTGGGCATCGCCATCACCGGCCGCGTCATCAGCCTGCTGGCCGATGGCGCGCCGGCCAGGGCTTTCCCGCCGATGGCGGTCGAAGCCGTCATGCTCGCCATCCTCGCCCTCGCCTGGCGGCAGTTCGATCCGGAGGCACGGGCATGAAGCGCTGGATGAAATGGACGCTGGGGATCGTCGGCGGGCTCGCCGTCGTCGGCTATGCGTCGAAGGATTACGTCTTCCTCCACCTTCCCGGCTGGCTCGCGCCGCACGTCTACGACAATCGCCCGGTGAATTGGCAGGCGGGGCCGGCGACCGCGGCGCTGCCCGCCGACCAGCGGCCGCCCAACATCGTCCTGATCCTCGCCGATGATCTCGGCTATAACGATATCAGCTTCAACGGCGGCGGCGTCGCGGGCGGATTGCTCAAGACGCCCAATATCGACGCGATCGGGCACGACGGCGTGACCTTCGCCGACGGCTATGCCGGCAACGCGACCTGCGCGCCCAGCCGCGCCGCGCTGATGACCGGGCGCTATCCGACTCGCTTCGGCTACGAATTCACGCCGGCCGAGGTGCATCCGCCGAAATGGTTTCCCTCCGGCCTGATCCGCACCGATGTCGCCTTTTCGCGCAACATCGCCAATTTCCCGACCGACTGGGAACACAAGACGATTTTCGACGAGGATGCCGCGCGCCAGCCCGCGACGGTGGCGCCCAAGGGCGTGCCCGGCAGCGAGATCACGATCGCCGAATTGCTGCGCGGGCGCGGCTATCACACCATCCATCTCGGCAAATGGCATCTCGGCGAAGCCAAAGGCATGCGCCCAGAGGATCAGGGGTTCGACGAGAGCCTGGGCTTCATGATCGGCGGCCAGATGTATTTGCCTGAGAACAGCCCCGACGTGGAGAATTCGAAGCAGGATTTCGACCCGATCGACAAGTTCCTATGGGCCAATCTGCCGTTCAGCGTGCAATATAATGGCGGCGACCGGTTCAAGCCGGCGCGTTACATGACCGACTATTTGACCGATCAGGCGGTGGCGGCGATCAAGGCCAATCGCAATCGGCCCTTCTTCATGTACCTCGCCTATAACGCGCCGCACACGCCGCTTCAGGCGCTGAAGGCGGATTACGACGCCCTGCCGCAGATCGCCGATCATCGGACGCGGGTCTATGCCGCGATGATCCGCGCGCTCGACCGTGGCGTCGGCCGGGTGATGGCCGAGCTCAAGGCTCAGGGCCTCGACAAGAACACCCTGGTCATCTTCACCAGCGACAATGGCGGCGCGCATTACATCGGTTTGCCCGACATCAATCGACCCTATCGCGGCTGGAAAGCGACCTTCTTCGAAGGCGGGGTCAAGGTGCCGTTCTTCATGCGCTGGCCGGCGACGATCGCGCCGGGCACGCGGATCACCGGCCCGGTCAGCCATTTCGACATCTTCGCGACCGCAAGCGACGTCGCCGGCGCGACGCTGCCCAAAGATCGCGCGATCGACGGCGTCGACCTCTTGCCGTTCATCGAGAGCAAGAAGACGGGCATGCCTCACAATACCTTATTCTGGCGTGACGGCCCGTACCGCGTGGTGCGCGACGGCGACTGGAAGTTGCAGTTGCTCGATCTGCCGCACGTCGCTTTACTCTACGACATGAAGGCCGACCCGACCGAACGCCGCGACGTCGCCGCGCTGCACCCCGATGTGGTGGCGCGATTGAAGGGGCTGATCGCCGGGCACGATCGCGAAAGCATCAAGTCGGCCTGGCCGTCGCTGATCCGCTCGCCGATCGCGATCGACCGCCCGCTGGGCACCAAACCCCGCCCGGGCGAAACCTATATCTATTGGTCGAATTGATGGCTGCCTCCTCCGACATCGCGCGCGACGGGCGCCGCCGCCGGGCGCAGGACAGCCGCCAGCGCATCGTCGCGGCGATGATCGCGCTGATCGGCGAAGGCCATATCACGCCGAGCGCCGAGGAAGTGGCATCGCGGGCCGGCGTCGGCCTGCGCACCGTGTTCCGGCATTTCAACGACATGGAGGGGCTCTACGCCTCGCTGACGGCATCGCTCGCCGAGCAATATGAGATGTGGCTGATCCCGTTCGAATCGCTGGAGTGGCAGGATCAGTTGCGCGAGATCGTCGAGCGCCGGACGGCGACCTACGAACGCCTGCTGCCGTTCAAGCGCGCTGGCGACGCGCATCGCCATATGTCGCCGGCGATCCAGGCCGAGCATGCGCGGATGCGCGACGTGCTGCGGCAACGCCTGCGCTCGTCGCTGCCACGATCGATCGCGGACGACGCGACACGGTTCGAGACGATCGACCTGATGTTGAGCTTCGAGGTCTGGCAGCGGCTGCGCGACGAGCAGCAGCTCGGGATAGAACAGGCGCGCGCGCTTATCGGCGGCGAAGTCGAGAGACTGGCAGGACTCTAGCCTGGCCGTCGGCCTCGACACTTATGCCGGCCGGCTATGGGTAACCGCGTTCACGCTATGCGCGAAATCGCGTGGTTCGGGATTAGCCTGCCCGTCGGAACGAACGATAAAAGGGAGAGGGCGATGGCCCAGCGGCTGACGCGGCGACAGCTGATCGGTGGAGCGATGGCGGCCGGAGGGCTGGCGAGCTTGCCCGTTCGCACCATGGCGGCGGCCGACCGCACGACCCTGTTCCGCGACGTCCTGCTGGTCGACGGGACCGGCGCGCCGGGCTGGCTGGCCAATGTGCTCGTCGCGGGAGACCGCATCGCGCGGGTCCTGCCGCCGGGTGGGCGGAACGCCGTCTCGGCGACCAGGGTCGTGGCGGGCGAGGGGCGGGTGCTCGCGCCCGGTTTCATCGACATGCACAGCCATGGCGACCCGCTGCACGATTCCTACGAGGGATTCCTGGCGATGGGCGTGACCACCGTCACGCTCGGCCAGGACGGCGAGGGGCCTCGGATCGGCAAGGATCTCGATCCCAAGAGCTGGATGGACGCGGTCGACCGCGCGCGGATCGACATCAACGTCGCGTTGCTTGCCGGCCACGGCACGCTGCGGCGCGCGGCGGGTGTGGCGGACACCGTGCATCACGTCGACGCCGCCGGACTCGCGCGCATGGCGGCACAGCTCGATCGCGAGCTCCGGCTCGGCGCCTACGGCATCTCCTACGGCCTGGAATATGTGCCCGGCATCTATTCGGAGACTCCCGAGTTGAGCAATCTCGGCAAGGTCGTCGCACGCTACGGTGGCGTCTGCATGAGCCACATGCGCTCCGAGAATGACGACGAGATCGAGGCCTCGATCAATGAGCTGGTGACCTCCTCGCTGCCGGCGCGGCCGCACGTCTCGCACCTCAAATCGGTGTTCGGCAAGGGCGAGAAGCGCGCGCACGAATTGCTCGACTTCATGGCCGCGATCCGCGCGCGCGGCGTCGATCTCACTGCCGACGAATATCCCTATGAGGCCGGCTATACCGGGATCGCGATCCTGTTCCCGAAATGGGCCTTGCCGCCGACCGATTATGCCGGCGTGCTGGCGCAGCGGCGGCAGGAATTGCGCGACTATCTGATCGCCCGGATGACGCGGCGCGGCGGGCCCGAGGCGCTCCTGATCGGCACCAAGCCCTATGCCGGCAAGACCCTGGCCCAGGCCGCGCGGCAGGAAGGGATGCATTATGCCGACTTGCTGATCAAGCTGGGGCCGGAAGGCGGTTCGGGCGCGCATTTCACCATGGATAAGGCATTGCAGGACACGCTGATCGTCGATCCGCATGTGTCCTTCTCGACCGATGGCGGACCCGGCATGCGGCATCCGCGCGCGACCGGCACTTATGCCAAATTGATCGAGGAATATGTCGTGCGCGACAAGAAGCTGACGCTCGAGGAAATGGTGCGCAAGGCGACTGGCTTTCCGGCCCAAACCTTGCGCCTGCCCGATCGCGGGTTGGTCCGCGCCGGGGCGAAGGCCGATCTGGTGCTGTTCGATCCGAAGCGGGTCAAGGCGCGTTCGACCTATGTCGACCCCTTCGCGATCGCCGAGGGATTCGACCTGGTGATGGTCAATGGTCAGCCGGCGTTCGAGGGCGGCAAACGGGTCGGGTATTCGGGGAAATTGCTGAGGGCGCGGTAGGCTAAAATCCTCCCCGGAACGGGGAGGGGGACCGCGCGGCGATAGCCGCGTGGTGGAGGGGGCCCATCCTGCGGCCGCCTCCTGGCTTGCTGCTCCTTGGTCGCGGGCCCCCTCCACCATTCGCTGCGCGAATGGTCCCCCTCCCCGTTCCGGGGAGGAGCTTGATTGCCGCCAGCTACACGCTTCGCGCCGCGTTCACTTCCCCGGCTTGCTCACCGCCTTGCACAATTCATCGGTGCCCAGCGCAATGCGCGATTCCGGCATGTCGCGATTGCCCGGATCGTTCTCGACCCCGCGCGTCTCGGTGTTGAAGGTCAGCAGGCTGCCCATATCCTGGTCGGGACACAGGCTGAGATAGGCGCGGAAACCGTTCTGGTCGCCATTGTGCCCGACGATGCGGATGCCGTCGCTCTTGTCGAGGAAGAAGGACAGGCCGCTCCACGTCGTCGCCGCCATCCGGCCCTGCGTGTAATCCTCGCCGGCGGAGATCTGCGGCTTCCACATCTCCTCGAGCGACGAGCGCTTGAGCACCACGTCATAGTCGGCCCGGCGCTTGGGATCGCCGAGCAGGAAAGCGACATATTTGGCCATGTCGGGCAGCGGCGAATTGAGCCCGCCGTTCGACACCGTCACCCCGGTATCGACGTCGAACGGCGCTTCCACGCGCTTGCCGTCGCGGATGTAGTAACTGTGCGAGCGGTGCGGCAGCAGATAGGGCGGCGTGTGATCGAAATAGCTCGAAAACATGCCGAGCGGACGGAGGATGTTCTTGTCGATATAGACTTCGAAATCCTCGCCCGACAGCCGCTCGATCACTTGTCCGAGATAGACGATGCCCGGGTTGGAATAGCTGAACCGGCTACCGGGTTTGTACTTCACTTCCGTGTAAGGAATCATCGCCTTGAGCTGCGCCCAGTTCGGCGGCTCGAACGGTTGCCAGTCGCGGTCGCGCCAGCGCCAGGTCGCGCCGCCGAAGCCCGCGCTGTGGCTCATCAACTCGCGGATGGTGATGGCGCCGGTATCGCCGAACGGATTGTGCACTCCGGCGAGCTCGGGGACGTATTTGACGATCGGGTCGTCGAGCTCGAGCAGGCCGCGGTCGCGCAATTGCATGATCGCGATCCCGGTCATCGTCTTGGTGATCGACGCCCAATGATAGATGGTTTGCGCGTCGACCGGCACCCTGGCGTCGGCATCCTGGTCGCCGAGATGGTCGGCGACCACCACGCGCCCGTCGCGGATGACGTAGAAGCTGCTGCCGACGATGCCGCCACGCTGCATCTCGCTTTTATGGAGCGCGCGGAAGTCGCTCAGCGCCTTGTCGAACGCGCGCTCGCTGGCGGCCGCCGGCACCGCGATCGAGGAAGCGAGGATCAGGCCAGCGGCGAGCCAATGGTACACGGTGATCCTCCCCCGATGATTGGGTTCAATTGCCCCAGAAACCCGATCGCGGCGGGCCCAGCATCCCGTCCTCGCACGTCACGCCGCCGTCGCGGTCCTGGGCCAGCCAGGTCGGGCCGTCGAGGTCGGCGAACACGCTGTCGGCGGCGATCATCAGTGCGGGCGCGATCGACAGCGACGAGCAGATCATGCACCCGGTCATCACGCCCAGCCCGCGCCGCCGTGCTTCCTCGGCGAGCTCGAGCGCGGCGGTCAGCCCGCCGGTCTTGTCGAGCTTGATGTTCACGACGCCATAGCCGTCGGGCAAGTCCGCGAGGTTCGACGCCTCGTGGATCGACTCGTCGGCGGCGATCGGGACCGCCGAGACGAACCCGGCGAGCGCGCCGTCGTCGCCGGCGGGCAAGGGCTGTTCGAGCAAATCGATCTTGAGTTCGACCAGCAGATCCTGGAGCGAACGCACTTCGTCGATCGTCCAGCTTTCGTTGGGATCGACGATCACGCGCGGCAACGGCGCCGCGGCCCGCACCGCGCGCAATTGCGCGACCGGATCGCTGCGATCGACCTTGACCTTGATCAGCGGCACTTTGGCGAGCGCCGCCGCCGCGGCGCCCATTCGCTCGGGCGTGTCGAGCCCGATGGTCATCGCCGTCGCGATCGGGCGCAATGGCTTCAGCCCGATCATGATGGCGACGTCGCTGCCCGCCAGCTTGGCCTCGAGATCCCACAAGGCGCAATCGACCGCATTGCGCGCCGCACCTGCCGGCATCAGCCGCAGCAATTCCTCGCGCCCCGCGCCGGCCTGTACGGCGTCGCGGACGGCCTCGATCGCGGCGATCGTGCTGTCGACGCTCTCGTCATAGCGCGGATAGGGCACGCATTCGCCGCGCCCTGTCGTGCCGTTCTCGGCGATATGGACCGTCACCACCTCGGCCGCGGTCTTGGTGCCGCGCGAGATGCGGAAGGGCGTGCTGAGCGGGAACGTCTCGCCCTGGACGGTCAGGCGGCGCGCCATTCCCGGGGGCTCAGGCCGTGACCTTCGCCCCGGCCTTGGCCGGCGCGGTCAGCAGGGTGTCGAGGATGGCATCGACGCCGAATCGATAAGGGTCGGAACAGGGCAGGCCGAAATCGTCGGCGGTCCGAGCGCACAGAGCGCGGGCCTTGTCCTCCGCCATTTCCGACGTGTTGAGGGCGATGCCCACCGCCCGCACGTCGGGATTGGTCAGCCGCGCGACCCGGATATTGGCCTCGAGCGTTTCGGCGAGGCCGGGCAGCGGGAAATGCGACAGGCCGCGCATGTGCTTGCGGACCGGGTCGTGGCACAGCACGATCGCATCGGGCTGGGCACCGTGGAGCAGGCCGGTCGACACACCGGCGAACGACGGGTGGAACAGCGATCCCTGACCCTCGATCAGATCCCAGCCGCCGTCGTTCCGTGCGGGTGAGAGCTGCTCGATCGCGCCCGAGATGAAGTCGGCGATCACCGCGTCGAGCGGTACGCCGTCGCCGGCGACCAGGATGCCGGTCTGGCCGGTGGCACGGAAATCCGCCTTGACGCCGCGCTCGGCGAGTCCGCGCGCCAGGCACAGCGTCGTGTACATCTTGCCGACCGAGCAATCGGTACCGACCGTCAGCAAGCGGTTGCCCGCGCGGGGCTTGCCATTGCCGACCGGGATGCCCGGCTGCGGGTCGCGTACGTCGTGCAGCTTGCGGCCGAGGATCCGCGCCGCCTCGACCAGTCGCGGTTCGTCCTTGAGGCGTTCGTGCAGGCCGGAGGCGATGTCGAGCCCGGCCTCCATCGCCGCGATCGCGTCCGCCACCAGATCGTCGCCCAGCGTGCCGCCGGCATTGGCGACGCCCAGGATCAAGGTGCGCGCACCCGCCGCAACCGCGGTCGCGAAGTCCATCCGCTGGAGGCCGAGCGTCAGCCCGCAATCGTCGTGGCGAAATTCGCCGACGCAGATTTCCGGCCGGAAGACGGCGAGCCCGCGCGACGTCTTGATGCCGGCGTGGTCATTGGAATGACCCAGATAGAGAAGATAGGGCGTGGCGATCATGTCGGTTTCGATTGCAGGCTCCGGGAAGAACAAGCTGTATCCCGGCACTTTGGCACGCCCCAATACATAACGCCACGGGCCCTATAGCGCCGGGCTATAGCTCGTCGATGACGCCCGACAGCAGGTCGAGGAACTCGGACGCGGTGTGCGTCGGCGGCCGGTTCTGGAGATAGACCGCATTGATATCGAAGGTGATCGCCGGTTGCAGCGGGCGCGCCGACAGGCCGGGCCCGAGCGAGGCGTGCGCGGTGAAATTGTCGATGATCGCCATGCCCACCCCGGCCCGGACCAGCGCCGCCGCGACATAATAAGTGCGCGCCGACACCGCTTCGTCGAGCACGACGTCGAGATGGCTCAATTCGCTCGACAGCATCCGCCCGATCGGTCCCGATTGCACCGGGCTGATGAACTTGTAGGGCCTGAGGTCGGCGAGGTGGATGCGCGCCGGCGCGTCGGGCATGTCCTGCTCGCGATAGAAGACGACCAGCTCGCCTTCGCCGATCACCTGGTGTCCGACCGGGGCGGCGGGGGGCACTTCATAGCTGATCGCGATATCGGTTTCGCGCTCGTACAATTTGCGCACCATCTCGTCGTGGTGGAGCGTCTGCAGGTCGAACAGGATGTCCTCGTGCCCGCGCATGAACTGGGCGACCGCTTCGGGGATCGCGCCCAGACCGAGCGAGGGAAGCGCCGAGATGCGGAGCAGGCTGCCGCGCCCGAGCCGCATGTTGTGGCACGCCTGGCGCAGCGAGCGCACGCGATCCTGGATGTCGGACACTTCCGCGAACAGCGCGCGCGCGTCCTGGGTGGGGATCAGCCGCCCGCGCGCGCGCTCGAACAGCGGCAGGCCGATCGAATCCTCGGCATGGCGCAGCACCTTGGTGACCGAGGGTTGCGAGACGTTGAGCGACCGCGCCGCCGCGCTGACGGTGCCGTGCAGATAGACGGCGTGAAAGACTTCGAGCTGGCGCAGATTCATGGGTCGATCCTTTTGATCGCGTGCTCGCGGCGCTCGCGATCGATCCTCAAGCCTATGAGCGGTGGGCGATAACCGCAACATTGCGCGAAAGTCGTGCCGGTGCGGTGGTCTCCAAAAGAAAAGGCGTCGTGCGGGGCGGCCGCACGACGCCCTGGATCGCTACGCTTGGGAAGGGGTTAGCGCAGCTTGATCCGCACGCCCGCACGGAAAGTGCGGCCGAGCATATCGGAGTAAGTGGTGTTGGCGGCGAGGCCGGTTTCGGGAACCAGCAGCGGCCAGCGGTTGAACACATTGGTCACATTGACGAAGAATTGCGCGTCGGACTTGCTGTTGATCTTGATGTTCTGCGTCAGGTTAAGGTCGACGTAGAACAGGCCCGAGACGTGGTTGTTGTCATAGGTGGGGGCCGCGCTGCTATAGACGGGGCAGCCGGACGTGCACTCGATGCCGCTCGCCGAATATTTGCCCGAGCTGACGCCGCGCGCCACTGCCGTGATCGAGGTGGTGGGGAGGTCCAGCGTGCCGCTGAAGTGGAAGATCCAGCGCGGTGTGCTGCCCTGGCCACCGTTCACGCCCGCGGTGTTGGTGGTCACCGCTCCCTGGATTCCGGTATAGAGCAGATTGTCGAGATACTCGGTGGCCGTGCCGCGAAGGGTGAAGGCGCTCACGCTACCAAGCGGCACCCGATACGCTGCCTCGAAGTCGATCCCGCGAACGAGCTGCCGTGCGAAATTGAACGGCTGGGTGCGGAACAACAACCTCTGCGTATTGTTCGGATCGACAGTGTAGGCGGCGCAGAAATCCTGATTGCCGCGGGAACACAGGTTGATGATGTCCTGCGCGCCGAACGAGCCGATCGCATCCTTGATCTCGATCCGGAAGTAATCGATCGAGGCATTGAAGCCCTTGAGGAACCGCGGCGTGATGACCGCGCCGATGTTCCACGAATTCGACTTCTCGGGCTTGAGGTTGGGATTGCCGACGACCGTCGCCGAATAGCCGTAGCTCGCCTGGGGGTTATGCACCGGATCCAGGTCATAAAACGGGTTGTGGACCGAGTCGCTGTTGGAGCCACCGCTCTGGTAGAGATCGCTCAGGTTGGGCGCGCGGATGTCGCGCGACCGGGTCACCCGGAAACGAATGTCGCGGATTGGCTGCCACGTCAGGCCGGCCTTCCAGGTGGTGACATAGCCTGACGTCGAATAATCGGTCGCGCGGGCTGCGCCATTGAACTCGAGCCCGAGGCCGAGCGGCACGACCGTTTCGAGATAGGCTTCCTTCACATTGTAGCGGCCGTTGGTCGGTAGATAGTTACCGACCGACCACAGGTTCGTCGTGGAAGTCGCAACGCCGTTTGCATCGCGGTTGATGATGGGCTGGTACTTCTGCGGAACGAAGCCCTTGATGCTTTCCTCGCGCCATTCGCCGCCGACCGCCACGCTGACATCGCCCGCCCAGGTGCGAAACGGCGTCAGCGACAGATTGGCGCCGGCGACCTTCTGCTCGGCGATCTCGTCGCGTTCGGGATTGCCCAGCACATAGGCGAAGGCAGCTGGATTGGCGACGCCGATGCCGAGGCGGTTGAGCGGAATGCAGCCGTTGGTCGGGTTGGTCAGCGTCGACCGGCACACGATCGTCCCGGCCGGCACGCCGAGCGCGTTGCCGGCGGGGGCGAACACCGCGTCGGTCGCGTTCAGCATGTTTTGCGTGTTCATGATATTGGTGAGCTGCTCGCGCATGTCGGCGCGGCCATATTGGGCATAGATATCCCAATGCGCCGCCTTGCCGAAGGCCTGGAACTGGCCGTCGGCGCCGATCACGTAGCGCTGCACTTTTCGCTCGTTGTTGACGCCGCGATAGGGCAGGTCGGCGGCCGTCGTGGCCACCGTGACGGTTTTGACATTGGTCAGCGCCGCCAGACCCAGTTCTTGGATCAGATAGGCATTGTCCGCCTGATAAGTGATGCCGGTTGACAGGTTCGGGCCGGCGTTGAACACCGACTTCTCGCGATTGTACGACGCTTCGGCGAAGATCTCGACATTGTCCGCGACATCGTAGCTCAGGCGGCCGAAGAAGCCATAGCGGTTGTCCGCCGGCATCAGGCCGATACGGCGGCCCGAATCGTTGACTTGCCAGTCGCCACCCTGGGTCAGCGACGGACCAGACGAGCCGGTAATCGCCGGATAGGTGTAAGTGCCGAAATTGAAGTGGTTTACCGACCCGCCCTGGCCGAAATAGATGCCGCGGAGATTATTGGTGAACGCGGCGGTCTGCGCTGGCGTCAAACCGCCCACGGGAGCATTTCCAGTGATCAGGCCGCCGGGCGTCGAGTTGGCAGCGCCGACTTGACGCAGCGTCGTCAGATTTCGCGGCGCGGTGGCATCGCCCGCCACCCAGGCGGGATTGGGGATCGAGACATAGCCGGTCGCGTTCCACGCGCGATCGACGCTGAAGATGCCGTCCTGATGCGCGACTTCGGCGTTGAACAGGATATGGCCGCGGCCGCCGGCGAAGCCGGTGCCGGCGGTCAGGCTGGCCGAATAATTGCCGCCGTCGCCATAAGTGGTGACGCCGCTGTCGGCGGAGACCTTGAGGCCTTCATATTTCTTGTCGAGGATGAAGTTGACCACGCCGGCGACGGCGTCCGAGCCGTATGCCGCAGAGGCGCCGCCCGTCACGATCTCGACGCTCTTCACCAGGCCTTGCGGGATGGTGTTGATGTCGACGATGTCGTTGACCGTCGAGCCGACCGAGCGGCGGCCGTCGATCAGCACCAGCGTGCGCGTACCGGTCGACGAATTGTCGAGATTGCGCAGGTTGAGCGCGTTGATGCCGGCCTGGCCGCTCGACAGGTTGAGGCGCGAATTGGCGGGCTTGGTCGATCCGGCGAGCGCGGGGAGGGTATTGACGAAATCGGCCAGGTTGTTGGTCGGCGACTGCGTCTCGATTTCCTTCTGCGAGATCACCGTCAGGGGTTGCGGCGTCTGGAACCCGCTGCGCACGATGCGCGAACCGGTGATGACGATGTCGCCCTTGGTCGGGTCCGACGTTGCCTGATCGTTCTGCGGAGCCGCCTGGGCATCCTGCGGCGCGGCCGGCGTGCTCTGCGCGAAGGCCGGCGATGCCTGCACGATCGCCAGGGCCGTCATGGCGAGGCCTGCCGCGTAATAGCGGCCGTTGCGCGAATGAAGTCGCCCGAAATTCACCATCTGAAAAACCCTTTGCCTTGCGATCGGGTTGGCGCGGAAGGACCCTTCCGACATGCGTGGCGCCGACACCCGATTTCGTACATCCAATCATGCGGCCGCGTGGGGCAGCGCATGAGTTCCTGCCTGTCATCTTTCGACGGGTTGTTCGGGAAAGGCCGCTGGGCCCGATTCTTCCCGTCATCCCTGCCTTTTGAAGGAGCGACCGCCCGCTTGTCGGCGGATCATGTCAGTTCCGAGACGGAAAGTTACAGGGCACCCAAAGGGGGTCAATATGACCGGGCCTACTATGATTTTGTTCGGGTATAGCCAGAGGGAATGGAGCATCGGCCAGTCTTGCGGCAGGGCTGAACAATGCCCGGTGCGGCCGCGATAGCTCCCGGTTATGGACCATATTCGGCTTGCTATGTGCCGCGTCTGCGTCGCTGCGATAGGGTCCGCGGTCATCGTGGTGGCGATAGAGGGGCCTTGATGATTCAGCGGCGCGCGTTCCTGTTGGCATCGGTGGCGATGCTGTCCTTGGCTGGCGCCGGCATGGCGCGCCCGATAGAAAAGGTCGGCAAAATGGGGCGACGCACGATCCGCTTGCCCGGCGCGCGCGCGCCGATCGAGATTCTCGAGGATCGGATGGGCGTGCCGCACATCCGTGCCCAGTCCAAGCACGACGCCTTTTTCGGCCAGGGCTATGTCGTCGCGCGCGACCGCATGTTCCAGATGGATTGGGATTATCGCCGCGAGATGGGCCGCATGGCCGAGGCGTTCGGCCCGCGCTACGTGGCGGCCGACCGGTCGGCGCGGCTGTTCCATTATCACGGCGACGTGGACGCCGAACTCAAGTCGCTGCCGCCCGAGGTGTTGGATTGCGCGCGCGGCTACGTCGCCGGGGTCAACGCACGCATCGCCGAGCTGGAGGCCGATCCCAGTCAGCTTCCGCTGGAATACGGCATCTTGGGCATCACGCCGCTGCGCTGGGACGTGCGCGACCTGGTGGTGATGCGCGGCGGCGGCATGGGCGATGCCGATGACGAGGTGCGTCATGCGCAGCTCGAAGCGCGCGGGTTGCTCGAATACGACCGTTTCATGGACCCGCTGCGGCCGGCCTGGCGGTTCACCGTGCCTGACGGGCTCGATTGCGCAGCGGTCAGCGAGGCCGATCTCGGTATTTTGCGGGCCAAGGCCGAGCCGCTGCCGTTCGGCAAGAAGATCGCCGCCTATGACCGCGAGCTCGACCGCATCGACCGCATCGCGCAAGGATCGAACGCCTGGACCGTCGCCGGCAGCCGCACCGCGACCGGCCGCCCGATCCTTGCCAACGATCCGCATCTCGGAATCGGTGGGCTCAGTCCGCGCCACATCGCCCATCTGACCGCGCCCGGGCTCGACGTCATCGGCGGCGGCGACCCCGGCTTGCCGGGAATCATGCAGGGGCATACCGATCGTTTCGCGTTCGGCCGGACCAATTTCCACATCGACCAGACCGACCTGTTCATTCTCCGCACCAAGGAGGACGACCCCGAACAATATTGGCACGACGGCCAATGGAAGCGATTCGAGACGGTCGAGGAGGAGGTCGCGGTCAAGGATGGCGCGTCAGAACGCGTCACCTTGCGCTATTCGCTGGGACGGCCGGTCATTTCGGAGGATCCGGCGCGGCATCGCGCGGTGGTGCAGGCCAATGTGGCGCTGCTGCCCGGCGCCAACATGCGGTTCGCGATCATCGCGATCAATCTGGCGCACGACTGGAACTCGCTGCGGGAGGCGTACAAGATCCACGTCTCGCCGACCAATCATCACTACGCCGACATCCATGGCAATACCGGCTGGCATGCATCCGGCTTCGTTCCCCGGCGGCCGAAGCACGACGGCCTTTTTCCCGCGCCGGGCGACGGCAGCTACGACTGGAACGGCATCCTCTCGGTCGACGAGATGCCTCATATCTACAATCCCAAACAGGGGTGGTTCGCCTCTGCCAATGAAATGAACCTGCCGGCGGATTATCCCTATAAGGAGCGCAAGATCAGCTTCAGCTGGAGCGATTCCTACCGCCACGACCGCATCGCCGAAGTGCTGAGCGCGCAACCCAAGCACCGGGTCGCCGACAGCGTCGCGCTCCAGCACGACTTCCAGTCATTGCCGGCGCGCGCGCTGGTCAAATTGCTGCCCGCCACCGTGTCGCCCGAGGCGGCACCGGCGGCCGCGCTGTTGCGACAATGGGACTGCGGGATCGCCGCCGACAGCGCGGCGGCGTTGCTCTACGAACTGGTCATGCCCGAATTGTCGGCGGCGTTCCGCGACCGCGTCATTCCCAAGGCCGCTCACGACCTCATCAAGACCATGAATTTGTCGGAGATGCTGCGTCTGTTGGCCAAACCCGACAAATATCTCGGCGACGATCCCGCCGCGGCGCGCGACGCTTTGCTCGACAAGGCGCTGGCCGCCGGATGGACGAAAGCCGTCGAGCTGGCCGGGCCCGATCCGGCGCAATGGCGCTGGGGCGACCTCCACCAGGTCTCGATCGCCCACCCGTTGTCGAGGTCGCCCGAGATCGCCGCCGCTTTCCCCAAGATCGACGGCGGCCGATCGGGCGGCGACAGCTATACGGTCTGCGCGCGCGGCGTGAACATCGGGCGCGGCAATTTCAACGTGATGCACGGCGCCAGCTATCTGCTCGTCGCCGATGTCGGCGCCTGGGATAATTCGCGCGTGCTGTTGCTGCCAGGCCAGTCGGCCGACCCACGCTCGCCGCATTATCGCGACTGGTATCAGGACTGGCTGACGGCGAACACGCACACCTTGTGGTTCAGCAAGGCCGCGGTCGATGCGCAGGCGGTGACGCGCACGACGGTGATGCCGGTTTAGGGTGAACAAAATCCTCCCCGTTTACGGGGAGGGGGACCAAGACGCGCAGCGGCTTGGTGGAGGGGGTGGGCGGCAAGCGACGTAGCTGGGAGGACCCCCGCCACCCCCCCCCCGCTACGCGGTTTGGTGGTGGGGGCCCACGACGAACGCGCCGTAAGCCAGAAGGTTAGTGGGTCGCAGGCCCCCTCCACCACGCGGCTGACGCCGCGCGGTCCCCCTCCCCGTTCCGGGGAGGATTTGGTCAGTCCCTCACTTCCCCTTCAGCACCCGCCCGAAGAACGCCTCGGTCGCCCGATAGCTCGCCAGCCAGTCGCGGTAGCGGAAGAACTCGTGCCGCTCGTTGGGCAGGCTCATTTCCTCGAACGGCACGCCGCGCGCGGTGAGTTCGCGGGCGAGCAGCAGCGATTGCTCGTGGTCGACATTCTTGTCGTCGTCGCCGTGCACGATCAGCACCGGCGAACGCCAGCGCTCGATCGATCCCATCGGCGAGGATTGCCATTGCTTCTCGCGCGCCTTGAGCTCGGCGTCGGGGGAAAGCGCCGCGTCGCCGGGCCGCACCAGGGTGTGGACGCCGTGGAAATCCGCACCGGCGGCGAACAGGTCGCTGTTGCGCGCCAGCGCCAGTGCGGTCAGATAGCCGCCCCACGACCCGCCCCAGATGCCCACGCGCTTGGGATCGACGTCGGGTTGCCTGGCCAGCCACTGGCCGCCGGCCAGCACGTCGCGATATTCGGACGCGCCGTTGCGCCCGATCTCCGGCGCTTCGCGAAAGGCATGGCCGTAATTGGTGCCGCTGCGATAATTGACCGACAGCACGGTGTAGCCGAGCGCCGCGAACTGCTGGTTACGGACATAGGCGTTCGAATAATAATGCATCGGGTTGAACGCCGGCAGCATCTGGCGGCGCGGCCCGCCGTGGACGAAGATCAGCGCGGGATGCGGACCGGCGCCCTTGCCGCGGAATAACTGGCCATGGACCTTCATGCCGTCGGCGGCGGTGAAGACGATCACCTCGGGCTTCGGATAGGACGCCACCACCGGTTCGGGGCCGAGCGGCTTCAGGCCGTCGACCAGCACCATGTGCGCCGGCCGCTGGGCATCGGTCGCGGTCGCCGCCAATCGGTCGCCGCCGAAGACGGGGCGGAAGGCGAAGACATCGTCCGGGGTCAGCCGCGCCGGTTTGCCGCCCGCGGTCGCGACGCGCCAGAGCTGGCGGGTGTCGAGATCGCCGGCGTTCGCCGAATAGACGATCGCCTTGCCGTCGGGGGTGGGCGTGAAATTCTCGACTTCATTGGCATCGGGCGTCAGGTCGCGCGGCACGCCGTCGCCCGCGATGGGCAGGACATAGACGTGCATCCAGCCGGTCCGTTCCCAGGGGAACAGCAGATCGCCCGATGCGGTCCAATAGAGGTTGCGCCCGCGCGTGCCCGCGAAGCGGCCGCCTTCGCCTGCGGGCGCGGTCCAGAGCGTGCGGACGCCGCCGTCGGCCAGGTCGGCGACGCGCACCGACCAGAACGAGGCGCTGCTGTCCGGCACGTCGGCCGGCGGTTCGCGGAACTGGAGGAAGGCGACATGGGTGCCGTCGGGCGAGAACACCGGGTCGCTCGACTGACCCAGGGTCGGGCCGAGATAGCGCAACGCGTGCCCGGCGATGTCGAGCAGCGCGACGAAGCTGTGCCCCCTGCGCTGCTCGGCGAACAGCAGATGCCGGCCGTCGCGCGACCATTGGATGTCCGAGATCGTGCCCTGGACGGTGGCGAGGCGTCGCGCCGCGTTCTTGCCGCTCCACAGCCACAGCTCGCCCTTGCGGGTAAAGGCGATCTGCCCGCCGTCGGGGCTGAACGCCGCGCCATGGCCCAGCCCGACCTTGGTCGGCGCTTCGGCCCCGGCGACGTCGGCGACGAAGATGGTCTGCTCGGGCGTCTCGAGCGCGATCCCGGTATTGGGCGCGCTGCCTTCCGGGAATTCGGCGTCGCCGCCGCGCACGAACAGCAAGCGGCGGCCGTCCGCGCTTAGTCGCGGTTCGGACACTTCGACGCCGTCGTCGCCGACGAAGCTCGTGCGCGCATGCGCGGGCATGTCGGCACCGCCGACCCAGATATTGCGCGATCCCGCCACGTCCTCGATCCAGACGAACACCGGCGCCGAGGGCGCGCCGGTCAGGTCGCTGGCGAAAGGAAGCGCGAGATTGGCGGCGAGCGCGTCATCCGGTTGGCCGGCGGCAGCATCGGCCGCCGGTCGCTGGCCGAGCGCCGGGACGAGCGGAGCCGAAAGGGCGAGCAGGGCGACGGCCGGCAAGGCGAGATGCAGCTTCATGCGGCGAAGCTAGAAGCATCGAAAAGCGCCGCGCACGGGCCCGATTGCAGTCCTATGCGCCGCGTCTATGGCAGGGTTTCACCGAGCTATGGGAGCGAGATCGCGCGATCCGATTGCGCCTCCGACGATATCGACGCGGACCGCGTCAGCCGTCGATCAGGAACCAGCGGCGGTCGCGCTTGACTCCCGCGGTCAGCCACGCCTGGAACTCGCGCACGCGGCGCAATTCGCGCGTGTCGCGATGGGCGACCATCCAGAACGAGCGCCGGATCATGATCTCCGGCATCAGTCGCACCAGCGTGTCGTCGGTCCGCGCGATGAAATGGGGAAGCGCGCCGATCCCGCAGCCGGAGGCGATCAGCCGGTATTGGCCGTTGATGCTCGTGCTGCGGATCGTCGCTTCGAGCGTCGGGTTCAGTTCGTCGATATAGTTGAGTTGCGGCGCGTAGAGCAGCTCGGGCACATAGCCGACCAAGCGATCGTGGCGGGCAAGGTCCTCTCGCGTGCGCGGCGCTTCGTGATGCTCGAGGTAGCTGCGTGCTGCATAGATGCCGAGATCGTAATCGGTCAGCTTGCTGCCCACCAGCGGTCCCGATGTCGGTCGGCTGAGCATGATCGCGATATCGGTCTCGCGCTTGGAGGGATTGAGGAAGCCGCTGCTCGCGACCAGGTCGATGACGAGCCGCGGATAACTGGCGGCGAAATCGCGCAGGCGATGCGCGATGTACCAGGTGCCGAAACCCTCCGACGCGCTCACCCGCAGCAGGCCGGTGAGCGCGCGGCCGTCATCGGGCGTGTCGGCGATGCGATCGGCGGCGATCTGCATCGCCTCGGCCTGGATCTGCAGCTTTTCGCCTGCCGCGGTGAGCACCAGCCCGTCGCGCGTTTGTTCGAACAGCGTCTGGCCCAGCCGGCGTTCGAGCCGCCGCAGCCGCCGGGCGATCGTCGTCGCGTCGACGCCCGCTAGCGTGCCGGCACGGGCCAGCCGCCCGGCGCGCGCGATGGTCAGGAAGTCCTGAATGTCGTTCCAGTTGATGCGCTGCATTTTTGCAATCCAAAGCGGTGATATTTCACATTGCCGGCAAATTCGCCGAAGTCCAGTGTGGCGACCCATGGGTGCTTTCGAGCTTCGTCAACCGCAGACCGCGGCATCGCCGGGCGTCGTCGAGGCGCGTCGCGATTGGCCGACCGCCCTGCCGCTCGCGTCCAACCGGGGAGTCGAGCGCCTGTCGGTTTTCGACGGGGTCAGCGCCCTGCTTGGATCCGCGACCGCCGACATCGCGCCCGAGCGTGCCGCCGCGCAGAGCCTGAATTTCGCGATGCCCGGCTGGAACGGAATCGCCACGGTGCGTTTCGACCAGCGTGCCCGTGTGCTCCGCGATGCCGGCGCGCCCTATCTCACCTTGCTCTTGCGCCGGGACGTCTTGCCGCGGCTGGGGGCGATGCATCTGGCCGATGGCATCAGCTATCACCTGCCGCCGCGCCTGCGCTCGATCCTGGCGGCGATCCATGCCTGTTCGGATGCCGGCGTGCTGCGCCGGCTGTCGCTCGCGGCGAAATGCGCCGAATTATTGTGCGGCGTTATCGGCCTCGGCCCGGACGATCTGATTGCGACGACCGACCATTGCCGGCTGTCGAGCGCCGACACCGAGCGGATCGTCCACGCGAAGCGGATCATCGCCGAACGTCCCGGCGACTCGCTGTCGCTGGAGTCGATCGCGCGGCAATGCGGGGTCAATCGCGTCAAGCTGACCAACGGTTTCCGCATGATCTATGGATGCAGCGTCGGCGATGCGATCGCCGAGGCGCGGTTCGCCGCGGCCTCCGAATTGTTGCTGAGCAGCGACAAGAATATCGACGAGATCGCCTATCGCGTCGGCTATCGCAACACCGCCGCCTTCACCCGCGCCTTCGGCCGCCATTTCGGCACCAGTCCGGCGCGCTACAGAAGCGCCGGCGGCGGGGCGTCGAACCAGGCGTAACGACGCCCGTCGCGTTCCGGCCAGGTGCGATCGTCCTGCCGTGGGGGGCCGTCGCCGACGCCAACGCCGCCTTTACCAGTCGAGGACGACTTTCCCCGACTCGCCCGAGCGCATCGCGTCGAAGCCTTGCTGGAAATCGGCCGCGGCGAAATGGTGGGTGATCAGCGGCGTCAGGTCGAGGCCGTTGCGGATCAGCCCGAACATCTTGCGCCAGGTGTCGAACATCTCGCGTCCATAGACGCCGCGGATGGTCAGTGCCTTCAGGATGATGTCGCCCCAGGCGACCTCCATCCTCAGGCTGGGAATGCCGAGCATCGCCAGATTGCCGCCCATCATCAGCGCGTCGATCGCCTGGCGGATCGCCGGAACCGAGCCAGACATTTCGAGCGCCACGCCGAACCCATCCTCCACGCCTTCGGACGCCATCACGTCGCGCAGATCCTCGACGGCGACATTGACCGGCCGCACGTCGGCGAGCTTGGTCGCGAGGTCGAGGCGGAACGGATTGACGTCGGTGATGACCACCGTGCGCGCGCCGGCACGCCGCGCGACCGCCGCCGCCATGATACCGATCGGGCCGGCGCCGGGGACCAATACGTCCTCGCCCATCAGGTCGAATTGCTGCGCGGTGTGGACGGCGTTGCCGAACGGATCGAGGATCGCGCCGACATCGTCGCTGACGTCGTCGGGCAGCGGCACGACGTTGAACGCCGGGATCGCCAGATAGTCCGCGAACGCGCCCTGGCGATTGACGCCGACACCGACCGTATTGGGGTCGAGGTGGAAGCGGCCCGAGCGCGCGGCGGTGCTGTTGAAGTCGATGACATGGCCTTCGCCCGACACGCGCTGGCCGATGTGGAGGTCGCGGGTGACGGCCGAGCCGATCTCGACGATCTCGCCGGAGAATTCATGGCCGACGATCATCGGGGCGGGAATGGTCTTCGCCGCCCATTCGTCCCAATTGTAGATGTGGATGTCGGTGCCGCAGATCGCGGTCTTCTTCACCCGGATCAGCACGTCCTCGGGCCCCGGCGCCGGCACCGGCGCCTCGATCCGCCACATGCCCTCGCGCTTCTCGGTCTTGGCGAGGGCGTGCATGATGCCGGTGCTCGCGGCGGCTTCGGGCTTCTCGATCAAGCGCGCGTCCATCAGATCACTCCCAATTTACGGCCGACCTCGGCGAAGATACCCGCGGCCCGTTCGACTTCCTCGGTGGAGAGCGCCGCCGACATCTGGGTGCGGATGCGCGCCTTGCCCTTGGGCACGACGGGGAAGAAGAACCCGCTCGCCAGCACGCCGGCGTCGAGCAGCCCCGCGGCCATTTTCTGCGCCACCGGCGCCTCGTGCAGCATCACCGGGATGATCGCATGCTCGCCCGGCAGTAGGTCGAAGCCGGCCGCGGCCATGCGGTTGCGGAACAGCGCCGCATTGTCGCGGATTCGCGCGCGACGCGCCTCGCCGTCGTCCGAACGCGCGATCGCAATCGCCGCGAGGCTGGCGCCGCACACCGCCGGGGTCAGCGCGTTGGAGAAAAGATAGGGCCGTGCGCGCTGACGCAGCAGGTCGATCACCGCCTGCTTCGCCACGATGAACCCGCCCATCGCCCCGCCCAGCGCCTTGCCGAACGTGCCGGTGACGATGTCGATCTTGCTGGCGACACCCTTCAGCGTCGGCGTGCCGCGGCCTTCGGTGCCGACGAAGCCGGTCGCGTGGCAATCGTCGACCATGGTCAGCGCCTCGTAGCGCGCCGCGAGATCGGCGATCGTGTCGAGCTGCGCGATCGTGCCGTCCATCGAGAACACGCCGTCGGTGACGATCAGGATGGTGCGCGCGCCCTCGTCGCGGGCCTGTTTCAGCACGCGCTCGAGATCGTCCATGTCGTTGGTCGCGAAGCGGTAGCGCTTGGCCTTGGACAGCCGCACGCCGTCGATGATCGAGGCGTGATTGAGCGTGTCGGAGATGATCGCGTCCTGCTCGCCGAGCAGCGGCTCGAACACGCCGCCATTGGCGTCGAACGCGGCGGCGAACAGGATCGCGTCGTCATAGCCGAGATAGTCGGCGATCGCGCGCTCGAGTTCCTTGTGGATGCCTTGCGTGCCGCAGATGAAGCGCACCGAGGCGAGGCCGGCGCCCCAGGCCCGCGTCGCCTCGATCGCCGCCTCGATCACGCGCGGGTCGCTGGCGAGGCCGAGATAATTGTTCGCGCACAGATTGAGCACCCGGCGGCCGCCGATCTCGACGGTGCCGCCTTGCGGCGAGGTGATGACGCGCTCGGGCTTCATCAGCCCGGCGGCGTCGATCTCGCGCAGCTCGTCCGCCAGTCGTGCGTAGAATCGGGTGTCCATCGCCGTCTCCCTAGTGGGACGCGGAGTACGATATAGTGGAATGAGTGTCTAGTATCCCGGAAATGGGATTGCGCGCCGCGCCTTCTACTCGATCGTCATCCCGGCCTTGTGCCGGGATCCACCGTGCCGCAGGCGCGGCCCTCTATCCTCTTCCTCCTCAGCCAGCCGCTCGGTGGATGCCGGGACAAGCCCGGCATGACGAACTAGAGGTTTGCCCAGCAATCCACTCTAGCTCTTCATCACCAGCAACGCGCGCGCCGGGCCGGGGCCGGTATTGCGGATCGTGTGTGGCACGTCGGCGGAATATCGCGCCGTCGCACCCTCGGGCACCTCGACCACGTCGTCGCCCGCGGTCACTTCGAGGGAGCCTTCGAGCACCGTCAGATGTTCGCGCATGCCCTTGGCGTGCGGCTGCGATTCGAGCGAGCCCTGGGGCTGGAAGATCAGATCGTACCATTCGTAGAGCTCGGCATGGTCGGGCGGGCTCAGGATGCGCAACGTGCAGAGGCCGTCGTCGGTCTTGATCTCGGGCGTGAACGACGCCGAGGCGACCTCGATCTTGGCACGCAGATCGCTGGCATGGCCGCTGATCAGCTCGGAAATGTCGACGCGCAGCGCGCTCGCCAGCGACCAAACGGTCGCCAGCGACGGATTGGCCTGGCCGCGCTCGATCTGCGACAGCATCGACCGCGATACGCCGGACATCTTGGCCAAATCATCGAGCGTCAGCGACTGCCGCTTGCGGAACGCCTGGATGAAGGGACCGATTTGCGGGGAGCCGGCTTCGGACATGTCCGGTTGCTAGCTCGAAACGCTGCAAGCGGGAAGGGCGGGGAGGCGGCACATTTTTATCGGTCCATGACCTCGGAGATCATGTCGCCCGAACGGCGCAGGCGCTAGCGAAGCGACACGGCACGACATGCGCCGACGAAAGGATGATCGAGATGCAGATCGGGCGGAGGGATTTCCTGAAAATTGGCAGCGGCACGGTGGCGGCGCTCGCATTGCCCGGCACGCTGTCCGCCGCCGGCGCGCCGCGCGAGCCGATCATCGACGTCCATATGCATGCCTATCCGGCGGCGATGAAGCTTCCGGTACCGATCGTGAATCCGATCACCGGCGCGAAGAGCCCGATCGTCACCGGCGCCGACCATCTCGCCGCGTGCCTGGAGCAGATGCGCACGTACAATCTCGTCAAGGGCGTGGTCAGCGGCGGCGACGGCGATCGGCTGCAGGCGGTCTATGACTGGCACGATCGCGATCCGGCGCGCATCGTCCCCGGCGCCGGTATCCGCGGATCGGAGGACACCCCCCTGCCGCCGCTCGACACGCTGCGCGCCGCGTTCGCCTCGGGCAAGCTCAAGGTGCTGGGCGAAGTGACCGCTCAATATGCCGGCCTGTCGATCAGTGATCCCAAATACGATCCCTATCTCGCACTCGCCGAGGAATTCGACGTGCCCGTCGCGATCCATCTCGGCACCATGCCGGCGGGGACGACGTTCGATCCGTGCTGTCGCTCGGCGCGCGCCGCGTTCGGCCATCCCGAAACGGTCGAGGGCGCGCTCAACCGATATCCCAAGCTGCGCGTCAACCTGATGCATAGCGGCTGGCCCTATGTCGAGGAGGCGGAGGCGATGATGATGCTCTACGACAACGTCAATATCGACACCGGCGCCCTGTCCTGGCTGCTGCCACTTCCGGCGTTCCACGATTATCTGCGCCGGCTGGTCGACGCCGGGTTCGGCAAGCGCGTGATGTTCGGTTCCGATCATATGTACTGGCCCGACGGGATCGGGCTGGCGGTCGAGCATGTCGAGGCCGCGACCTTCCTGACCGAGGGGCAGAAGCGCGACATCTTCTTCAACAACGCAGCGGCCTTTTATAAATTGAAGGTCTGACCTCTCCGGAAGACCCGCGCCGACGTCGCGTGCGCGCGATTCACGAGGCGGCACCGCGCTTCGATCGCGCGTTCGCGCTCCTGTTATCGGCGCCGCGCGACAAGGCGGCCACGTCGAATCTGCCCGATTGAACTCCGCACGTTTCAACACGTATCTGTCGGGCGTCAGCGAAAGGATTCCGATGGCCAACGCCGCGCGCCTGCAACGTCATGTCGATGCCCTGTGGGACGAGGCGATCACGCCGGCCCTGGTCGACTATATCCGCATCCCCAACAAATCGCCCGCGTTCGATCCCGACTGGCAGGCGCAGGGCTTCATGGACGCGGCGGTCTCCTTGCTGGCCGATTGGGCGCGGGCGCGGCTCGGCAAGCTGCCCGGATCGCGCCTCGACGTGGTGACGCTGGAAGGCCGGACGCCAGTCATCCTGATCGAGCTACCGGGGACGGTCGACGACACCATCCTGCTCTACGGCCATCTCGACAAGCAGCCCGAAATGACGGGCTGGTCCGAGGGGCTGGGACCGTGGGATCCGGTGCTAAAGGGCGACTGCCTCTACGGCCGCGGCGGGGCCGATGACGGCTATGCGATGTTCGGCGCGCTGTCGGCGCTGATGGCGCTCGCCGAGGAGGGCGTGCCGCATGCGCGCTGCGTGATCCTGATCGAAGCATGCGAGGAAAGCGGCAGCTACGACCTGCCTTTCTACGTCGATCATCTGGCGACCCGGATCGGCGATCCGTCGCTGGTCATCTGCCTCGACAGCGGCTGCGGCAATTACGACCAGGTCTGGCTCACCACCTCATTGCGCGGGATGATGGCGGGCGTGCTGCGCGTCGACGTGCTGACCGAGGGCGTGCATTCGGGCGATGCCTCGGGCGTCGTGCCGTCGAGCTTCCGCGTGCTGCGCAGCCTGATGTCGCGGCTCGAGGATCAGGCGACCGGCGATATCCTGCTCGAAGGGCTCCATACCGACATCCCGGCCGAACGCGTCGAGCAGGCCGGTGTCGCGGCACGGGCGCTTGGCGACGAGATCTATTCCAAATTCCCGTGCGTGCCGGGGATGAAGCCGGCCTCCGACGATCTCGTCGAGCTGATCCTCAACCGTACCTGGCGGCCGCAACTCGCGACGATCGGGGTGGAGGGAATCCCGGCACTCGCCAACGCGGGCAATGTCCTGCGACCCCATACCAGCGTGATGCTCAGCCTGCGCCTGCCGCCGACGCTCGATGCCGATAGCGCGACCGATCTGGTCAAGCGGACGCTGGAGCGCGACCCGCCTTATGGCGCCAGGGTGAGCTTCGACAGCCACAAGGGGGCGGCGGGCTGGCACGCGCCGCCGCTCCAGCCCTGGCTGGCGGCATCGCTGGAACGCGCGTCGGAGGCATCGTTCGGGCGTGGCATGGCGATGATGGGGGAGGGCGGCTCGATTCCGTTCATGGGCATGCTCGGCGAGAAATTCCCCAAGGCCCAGTTCGTCATTACCGGCGTGCTCGGGCCGCATTCGAACGCGCATGGACCGAACGAATTCCTTCATATTCCGACGGGGAAGAAGGTGTCCGGAGTCGTCGCCCAGGTGATCGCCGATCACGCGGGGCGAGAATCATCGGACCGATAGACCTGCGGACCGTGTGCGATGGGCGGCCGCCCGCCGATCAGCGCACAACGGATCGATGCACCATCGCGGCCATTCGGGCGATGACATCGGCGTCCGTTTCGCTCGGCGATATCGGATCGAAGTTGAGGTCCTGTACGGCGCGCGGGGTGACGACCGGTCGGCTGCGGCCCGAGGCGTGAAATTCGCGTATCCCGATAGCGATGATCGCCGGGAGCGTATCGGGCGTGATTCCGCTGCCCGCCATCACCACGATCCGGTCCGCCGCGCGGCGCTGAAGGTCCCCCAATACGCCGGTCGCCTCGGGAGCACGCCAGGCGCCGCCCGAGGTCAGGATGCGATCGAAGCCCAGCTCGACCGCCGTCTCCAGTGCGGCGGGAAGATCGGGGGCGAGGTCGAACGCGCGATGCAGGGTCAGCGATAGTGGCGTACCGCGCGCCTCGGCCAGGGCGCGGGCATGATCCACCCATCGCGCCAGCACCGTCGTGTCGAGCCGGCGATCCGCATCGCTCGCGCCGATCACCACGCCGGCGAGTCCGGCCTCGGCGGCGGTCCGGATGTCCTCGGCGACCAATGCCTGATCGGCCGCCGAATAGATGAAATCGCCCTCGCGTGGCCGCGCGAGCAGGTGGACCGGCAGCGGTTGTGCCGACGCCGCCCGGATCAGCGATGCCGGCGGGGTCAGGCCATGGAGCGCGAGCGCCGCGCATAATTCGATGCGGTCCGCGCCGCCGCGCCGCGCCGCCTCCAGCCCGCCGATCGTGTCGACGCAGATTTCGAGCAACGGCATCAGCTCTTGAACAGCGACGCGGCCGGATGGACGACGGTACGGCCGGCGGCGTCGGTGACAGCGTAGGTGAAGCCGGGCAACAGGCAGAAGGCCCCGACGCGGCCGGCCGGGTCGATCGCCAGGAAGCCGACCTGCATGCCGCGAATGGCGTCGCCGCGCAGTTGCGCGATGTGCCGCACCACTTCCTCGCACGCCGCCTGGGGCGAGCGGCCTGCGCGCATCGAGGCGACCACGCGCGCGGTGCCGGCGATCCGCGTCACTTCCTCGCCGACTCCGGTCGAGGTCGCGCCGCCGACGCCGCGCTCGACGAACAGGCCGCTGCCGACCTGCGGCGAATCGCCGACCCGCCCGCGCATCTTGAACGCCATGCCCGATGTCGTGCAGGCGCCGGCGAGCCTGCCGCCCGCGTTCCGCGCGAGGATGCCGATCGTGTCGTGGTCGCGCGCGTCGCCCAGCGGGCGGCGGTTCTCGATATTCGCCTCGGGCCGATAATCGGCGGTCTTGAGCCAGTCGCGCCACGCCTTTTCCGCGTCAGGCGTCAGCAGCGATTGCTGGGGAAAGCCCTGGTCGCGGGCGAAGCGCGTGGCGCCCTCGCCGACCAGGAACGTGTGCGGCGTCTTCTCCATCACGCGGCGCGCGACCGAGATGGCATGGACGGTATCCTCCAGCGCAGCGACGGCGCCGACCCCTCCGGCATCGTCCATGATCACCGCGTCGAGCGTGACGTGACCGTCGCGATCGGGATAGCCGCCCAGCCCGACCGAATGGTTGGTCGGATCGGCCTCGGGCACCATCGCGCCGGCCTCGACCGCGTCGAGCAGCGACCCGCCGGCCTTGAGCCTGGCGAAGGCGACGGCATTGGCGGCGGCGCCGAAATCCCAGGTCGACACGATCGTCGCCGCATCCTTTTGCGGAACGGCGCGGGCGCGCGCGGCAAGGGGCAGCGCGCCGCCCACTGCCGCCAATGCCGTCATGAACGATCGTCGGTGCAGGTCGCTCATCTCAATGTCCCCTTATCCGGGCCACGTCAGTATCAGGCGGCGCGCGGCATTCGGCTCCGTTCGCCAAACCTTGTTCGCTACCGGCTCGTTTTGAAAGCGTAATGTGCGACCCTGCGCCTATAGCATCAATTCGCCGCCGGCTGACTGCTTGCCTGATGCAGCATGGCGTCGAGCTGCACCGGGGTGAACGGCTTGACGAGAACCGGCACCTCGTCTTCGGCCAACTCGAGGGTCGGCTCGGCATAACCGGTGATGATCACCGCCGGCAGTGTCGGCCGAATCGCGCGGAGCTGACGCACAAGCTCGGATCCCGACAGGCGGGGCATCGCATAATCGCTCAGCACGAGATCGAACGCGGCCGGGCGCTTGCGGATCATCTCCAACGCGGCGGCTCCTTCGCACGCTTCGGAGACGCGATGGCCGAGGTCCTGTAACATCGCTGCGGTCGCGGTGCGGGCGCCGTCATGATCGTCCACCAGCAGGATGTTGAGCGCGCGACGCTTACCTTGGTGCGTGCTTTCGGCGGGCGCCGCGCCATGGGCCTTGCTGACGGCGTCCTCGGGGGCCGCGGGCAACCAGATCTCGACGCGCGTCCCCACGCCCAGGTCGCTGGTCAGCCGGATCGCCCCGCCCGATTGCTTGGCGAACCCGTATACCATGCTGAGGCCAAGGCCGGTTCCCTTGCCGACCGCCTTGGTCGTGAAGAAGGGCTCCATCACTTGTTCGATCTGATCGGGATCGATCCCGCAGCCGGTGTCCGACACCGCCAGGACGATGTAGCGGCCCGGGTCGAGCAGGACGCCGTCGATATCCTCCGACACGCGAACGTCGCGACCGCTGGCCTCGACGGTCACGGTGCCGCCCTCGGGCATCGCGTCGCGGGCATTGATGACGAGGTTCATGATCGCCAGTTCGAGCTGGGCGGCATCGGCGAACACCGCTTCGAGCTCGTCCTCGCGTTTCCAGATCAACTCGACGCGACCGCCCAGGGTGTGCGCGAGCAGGCTGCCCACCGCTTCTTCGAGGATCGTCACGTCGACCGCGGCCGGTTCCAGTTTCTGCCGGCGCGAGAAAGCGAGCAGATGCCTCACCAGCTCCGCGCCTTGCTCGGCGGCGTGCCGCGTCATGTCGATCAGACGCTTCTGATCCGGCTCCAACTCGATCCGGCGCTCGATCATCCCGATGCCGCCGAGCACGGCGGCGAGCAGATTATTGAAATCGTGCGCGATGCCGCCGGTCAGCTGGCCGATCGCGTCCATCTTGCGGATCTGGTTAAGCTGGCTTTCCAGCTCGCGCCGGTCGGAGATATCGAGCAACGTACCGGCATATTCGACCGGTGCGCCACTGGCGTCGCGAACCAGCACCGCCTGGTCGAGAAAATGTCGATAATCGTTGTTGGCGCAGCGCCAGCGATATTCGACCGAATGCGCGCCGCCCTGGCCGCGGGTCGCCAAGGCGGCGATCGCGCGGTCGCGGTCCTCGGGATGGAGCCGCTCGCGCCAGATCCCCGGCGAGCGCTGGATATCCTCGAGGGTGAAGCCGGTCAGCGCCTCGAAATTGCCGCTGACATATTTGGGCGCCCGCTCGGCCATGCCGACGTCTTCGAGATACAAGGTGATCGGCAGCGATGCGATGATCGCCGCCTGGCGCTGTTCGGCCAGGCGCAATTGCTGCTCGGCGTGGAACCGCTCGGCATTGGCGCGGAGGTTCTCATCGAGCAGCCGCCGCTGCTCCTCGGCGTTGCGCTGCATTTCCTTGCGCATCGCGAACAGGTCGACGAACACCGCGACCTTCGAGCGCAGCACGGTCGGCTCGACCGGCTTGAACACATAGTCGACCGCGCCCATCGCATAGCCGCGCAGCAGATGCTCCATCTCCTTGTTGACGGCCGACAGGAACACGATCGGCATGCGCCGCGTCTGCTCGCGTTCGCGGATCAGCTTCGCGGTCTCATAGCCGTCGAGACCGGGCATATAGACGTCGAGCAGGATGACCGCGAATTCCTCGCGGAGCAGATGCCGGAGCGCTTCCTCGCCCGACCGCGCCACGACGATCTCGGCGAGATCTTCGAGGACGTTGGTGATGGCGATCAAATTGCGTTCGTCGTCATCGACCACCAGCACGCGTGCCGGTTCGACCGGCAGCGGCTGGGGATGGGACGGCTCGATCGCCGCCGGGCTGACGACGATCGTAGGGGAGATCGGTACGACTCGACGCGCCATCTCAGCGCTGCTCCGCGGCGATCGGCGCTGACGATTGCTGCGTTTCGCGCGAGCGCGAGATCCAGACGCGCAGCAAGGCGAGCAGGAGGTCGATGTCGACCGGCTTGGCGATATAGTCCGATGCGCCGGCGTCGAGGCACTTCTGCCTGTCGCCCTTCATCGCCTTGGCGGTGACGGAGATCAACGGCAGGTCGGCAAGCGCGGGACGCTTGCGAATCTGCTTCATGGTTTCATAGCCATCCATCTCCGGCATCATGATGTCGATCAGCGCGATATCGATGCCCGGCGTCTGTTCGAGAATGAGGATGCCGTCGCGCCCGCGTTCGGCATGAAGCACCTCGACGCCATAGCTCTCCAGCACGCTGGTCAGCGAATAGATGTTGCGGATGTCGTCATCGACGATGAGGATCTTGGCGCCGGCCAGTTCGGGCACCGTGCGGACCCCCGGCGCAATGTCGGCGTCGGGGACCAGTTCGACCACGATCTTGCCGCTGTCGATCCGCTCCGCGAGGTCGCGGAACACGCCCGCCAGCGCTTCGCTGTCGGCCGGCTTTTCCGTCACGCCGGTGGCGCCGAGATCGATCGCTTGCGCCAGTTTCTCGGCGCCCGAAATGACGTGGATCGGGATGTGCCGCGTCTGCGGATCGTGCTTGAGCAGGTCGAGCAGCACGAAGCCGTCGATGTCCGACAGGCCGAGATCGAGCGTGATCGCATTGGGTTGGAGCTTGCGCGCCAAGGCCAGCGTGCCGGCGCCGGCGGCCGAGACCACACCCTTCAGCCCGACGCCGTGTGCGACGTCGAGCAGGATCGAGGCGAAAGTCGGGTCATCCTCGACGATCAGCACGAACGGCGTATCGTCGAGCGCGTCGCGATCGTCGCTCAGGTCGAACGTGCTGGGCAGCGCGGGCGGCACCATCGCGCCGCTATTGTCGTAACGGGCCTGGCTGGTTTCGAGCGCGAGCGTGACCGGGGCGATCGCCTGGAGCGGCACGAACAGGGTGAAGGTCGAGCCCTTGCCCGGTGTCGACCGGACCTGGAGCTCGCCGCCGAGCAGGCGCGCGATCTCGCGGCTGATCGACAGGCCGAGCCCGGTGCCGCCATATTTGCGGCTGGTGGTGCCGTCGGCCTGCTGGAACGCCTCGAAGATCAGCTTCTGCTTGTCCTTCGGGATGCCGATGCCGGTATCGGTCACGGCGATCTCGATCGCGCGATCGGCGCCGCGCAGCACCGGATGGTTGGTGCTCCACCCGCC
>NZ_JBQCCN010000184.1:0-7172 GCF_051962185.1 Sphingomonas sp. | reverse complement strand
GTCGCCGAACGATTGCGGCTGCATCTCCTTGATGTCGGCCCCCGCCGCGAACGCCTTCTCGCTGCCGGTCAGCACCGCGCAACCCTGCGACGGATCGGCATCGAACGCCTGAAGCGCGGCGACCAATTCGCCCAGCACCTGGTTGTTGAGCGCGTTGAGCGCCTGCGGCCGGTTGAGCGCGATCAGCGTGACGCCGCCCTCGCGTTGTTCGACCAGGATCGTTTCGTAGCTCATCATCTGCTCCATCAGCGCGCCGACGCGATATTGGCCAGCAACGCGTCGAGCTGCGCGGGGGTCGCATGCTCGAAAGCCTCGTCGGCAGAGGTCGGCAGGTTTTCGTAGGGGATCGGTTCGTCGAACTGATCGGCGGCCAGGTCCCAATAGCGGCCATCGATCAGATTGTAGAAATGCGTGCCGCCCTTGGTCCGCGTCTTGACGATCTCGCCGCCCAGCAGCCGCTGCACCGCGAGCGCGGTCACCGCGCATTGGTTGCGGCACGGATTGGCGGGATCGAACGGCGTCGTCACCGTCTCGGGCGCCCAGGCGCGCTTCACCGCATGATAGAGATCGGCCGGGTCGGCGACAGTCACAGCGGCGTCCATTGCTCGTCCTCCGACAGCGGCTGGAAATAGGCATCGACCATCGCGTCGGTGACCTCGGCCGGCGTCGCCGGGCTCCAGCGCGGATCACCGGTCTTGTCGATCAGCAGCGCGCGAACGCCCTCGGCGAAATCGTGCGCGCGATACATCCGCGCCATGATCGCGAATTCCATCCGCATCTCGTCGACGAAATGAAGGTGGCGCGGGCTCTCGACCAGCATGCGCAGGCTGACCTTGCACGCGGTCGGCGAGCGGCCGCCGAGCACCGCGCGCTGCTTCACCGCCCAATCGCCGCCATCGGCCTCCAGCGCGGCGACGATCTCCTCGAAATCGTCCGAAGCGAACAGCCGGTCGATATCGGGCAAATGCTCGACGATTTTCGCGGACGGCGGCGGCACCGCGGCACCGGCCAGGATCGATTCGGTCTTCTCCGGATTGGCGGCGATCTGCGCCTTCACCTCGTCGAGCCGCTCCGACGGCACGTAGAAATTGGCCAGCCCCATCGCGACGCATTCGGCGCCGTCGAGCCGGGCGCCGGTCAGGGCAAGGAATTGCGCGCTGCGGCCACGCAGCCGCGACAGATAGCGCCCGCCGCCGACATCGGGGAACAGCCCGATCGTCGTCTCGGGCATGGCGAACAGGGTGCGCTCGGTCGCGACGCGGTAACGGCACGGGCAGGCAATGCCGACGCCGCCGCCCATCGTCACCCCGTCCATGAACGCGACCCCGGGCTTCGGATAGGTGTACATGAGGTGGTTGAGGCGATATTCGTAGAAGAAGAAATCGTGCCCCGCGTTGCCGCCTTCGGGAACGTCCTTGGCGATCGTCACGACGTCACCGCCGGCGCAGAAACCGCGGCCTTCGGCATGATCGATCATCACGATCCGCACCTGGGGATCGCTCCGCCAGGCGAGCAAGGCGCGGGTCATCGCCTGGACCATGTCGAGGTTGAGCGAATGCAACGCCTTGGGCCGGTTGAGCCGCAAGCGCCCCGCGCCGCCATCGAGATAGGTCCGGACGTCGTCGGTAGTCATCAGGTTCAAGCTCATTCCCTTTTTTCTATTCTCGAGCCCCTCCCTTCAGAGGAGGGGTTGGGGTGGGGCAGTCAAGGGCGGCGCACTCTACGAGGCTTCCCCCCACCCCAACCCCTCCCCTGAAGGGGAGGGGCTTTCTGTCCCTCAGTGCGTAATCGCTACATACGATCCCGGTGCCGGCTCGATCGGATCGGCGGGCACCCGGCCCGCCACCCGCTTGCCCGAGCCATGTTCGGCCAGCCATTCGGTCCAGAATGGCCACCACGATCCTTCGTTCTTCGTCGCCCCGGCGAGCCATTCGCTCGCATCCTCGAGCGCCGCGTCGCTGGTCCAATAGCCGTGTTTGTTGGCCGCCGGCGGATTGATCACCCCGGCATTGTGCCCCGATCCGCCGAGCACGAACGTGACCGGACCGCCGAACAACTTGCCGCCGTCATAGACCGCACTCCACGCCGAGACGTGATCGTCCTTCAGCGCGATCAGCATCACCGGCGTCGTCACCGCCGCCAGGTCGATCTCCACCCCGTCGATCGCGAAGCCCGATTTCTCCTTGAGCGCGTTCGAGAACAGCAAGCCGCGATTGTACGACTTGAGGAAGGCACGCGGGATGCGCGCGCCATCCTCGAACCAATAGAGCAGGTCCGATGGCGGGGCGTCGCGGTCGAGCAGATAATGGTTGATCACCGACGACCAGATCAGGTCGTTGGAGCGCACCGCGGCGAACAATTGCTGCAATTCGGTCGAGTCGATGAATCCCTGCCGCTCGAGATGGCCTTCGAGCGCGTCGAGATGCGCCTCGTGGACGAACGCCGCCCAGTCGCGCATGTCGGCGAAATCGACCATCGAGCCGATCAGCGTCGCGGTGTTGACCTCCTCCGCGCGACCCTTGGCCTGGAGCCAGGCGAGCGCCACCGCGGCCAGCGTCCCGCCGAGGCAGAAGCTGAACAGATCGACCTTGTCCGCGCCGGATGCGCGCCGCGCCGCGCCGATCGCCTCGACGATCCCGTCGAGCACATATTGCTCGACCCCACAGTCGCGATGGCGCTCGTCGGGATTGATCCAGGAGATGACGAATACGGTTCGCCCCTGGTCGACCAGCCATTTGACCAGGCTCGATTTGGGCTGGAGGTCGATCATGTAGAATTTGTTCACCAGCGGCGGCACGTAGAGCAACGGCTCGGCCGCCACGTCCGGGGTCGCCGGATCGTACTGGATCAGCTGGAACAGATGGTTCTGGAACACCACGCTACCCGGGGTCGCGGCGAGCGTCTTGCCTTTTTCGAACACGTCGGCCGTGCGTCGGCGGACGATGCCTTTGCCTTCGGCGACGTCCTCGATGAAATGCGCGAAACCTTGGGCGAGATTGGCGCCGCCGGTCTCGATCGTGCGCTTGACTACGTCGGGATTGGTCATCGCGAAATTGGTCGGCGCGATCGCGTTGAGATATTGGTCGACCAGGAAATTGATCATCGCGGCATTGGGCGTGTCGCCCTTTTCCGCGACATCGGCGAGCCCGCGGATCTGCTTCGAGGCGAGCAGATAGGCGTCGCGGATCGTGCGGAAATAAGGACTCTCCTCCCATTCGGGCGAGGCGAAGCGGCGGTCGCGCGGCCGCTCGGTCGAGGGCGCGCGCGGCGTGAAGGTCTGCGCCCAGAATTCGCCCCATTCGCGCGCGGCCTGGACCTGCACTTCGAGCAATTGCGCCGGGTTGCTGCCCAGCCCGATTGCGAAGTCCGACATGGTGCGGAACAGCGCCAGCGGGTCGTAGGGGCGTGTCGCCTCCGGCCTGGCCGGTGCGCGCGCGGCGGCGGTCAACGCCCGGCCGATATCGCCGAGCGCGTCCTGCCAGAGCTGGGTGGGAGTTTCGGTGGCGGTCATAATAATTCCTCCCCGGAACGGGGAGGGGGACCGCCGGCCGCAAGGCCGGTGGTGGAGGGGGCCCGCGACGAACGGGCAGCAAGCAAGGAGGCGGCCTTGGGATGGGCCCCCTGCTCCACGCCGATACGCGGCGCGGTCCCCCTCCCCGTTCCGGGGAGGATTTTCATAGCAGCCCTCATTGCCGCGTCAGATCCCGGCCGACGATCATCCGCATGACCTGGTTGGTCCCCTCCAGGATCGAATGCACCCGGAGATCGCGCCAGAAGCGCTCGATCGGATAGTCGCGCAGATAGCCGTAGCCACCGTGCAATTGCAGCGCGCGGTCGACGATCGACGAACCGTTGTCGGTCGCCAGCCTTTTGGCCATCGCCGAGAAGCGCGACTTGTCGGGCGCGTTGGCCGTCACCTTGGCCGCCGCGAGATAGAGCAACGCGCGCGACGCCTCGAGATCGGTCGCCATGTCGGCCAGCATGAACTGCGTGTTCTGGAAATCCGCCACCGGGGTGCCGAATTGCTGGCGCTCCTTGGTGTATTTGACCGCCTCGTCGAGGCAGCGCTGCGCCCCGCCGAGCGAGCAGGCGCCGATATTGAGCCGGCCGCCGTCCAATCCCGCCATCGCGAAACGGAAACCATCGCCCTCCGCGCCGACGCGGTTCTCGACAGGCACGCGACAATCCTCGAAGATCACCTGCGCGGTCGGCGAGGCGTTCCAGCCGAGCTTCTTCTCGGGCGCGCCGAACGACAAACCCGGCGTGTCCTTCTCGACCACCAGGCAGGAAATGCCCTTCGACTTCTCCTCGCCGGTGCGGACCATGCAGACGTAGATGTCGTTATAGCCGGCGCCCGAGATGAACTGCTTGGTGCCGTTGAGCACATACTGATCGCCGTCCAGCCGGGCGCTGGTCTTGAGCGCGGCGGCGTCCGACCCCGAGCCCGGCTCGGTCAGGCAATAGCTCGCGATCTTGTCCATGGTGACGAGGTCGGGGAGGAAACGGTCCTTGATCTCCTGCCCACCGAAGCGGTCGATCATCCACGTCGCCATATTGTGGATCGAGATGTACGCGCTGGTCGCGGGGCAGCCATAGGCCATCGCCTCCATGATCAGCGCCGCCTCGAGCCGGCCGAGCCCGATCCCGCCCGATTCCTCGGACACGTAGATCGCGCCGAAGCCGAGTTCGCCGACGGCTTTCCAGACGTCGACCGGGTAGTGATGCTTCTCGTCCCATTCCGCCGCGAAGGGCGTGATGCGATCGGCGGTGAACTTGCGCGCAAGGTCCTGGATCTCGCGCTGGTCGTCGGTCAGGTCGAACTGGTTGGTCATGCGGAAAGTCTCGTCTGGACGGTGTGGAAAGGGCCATAGACCCACGCCGGGAGCGAAGCCATAACGCGTGCGTCATGGATCGCATGCTGCTGATCGATACCGCCTTGCGCCTGCTGTCGGCGGGGCAATTGATGCTGATCGCTTTGGTGATCGGCCGCGGCCATGCGCCGCGCGCGATCCGCTGGGCGACGGTGCTGCTGCTGCTGTGCGTGGCGGCGTATCTCGCCGATGTCGCGCCGGTGATCGATGTGCGCAGCATGAAGATCTGGCCGGTGGTCCAGCTCGGATCGCAATGCTCGCCGCTCGCTTTGTGGGTGTTCGCGCAATTGATCTTCGAGCGCCACATCGACCGCCGGCTGTTCGCGATCGCGATCGCCGTGACACTCGCCTGCTGGCTCAATTTCCTCGTGGCCGTATATTGGACGCACCGCATGCCGGTGACTGCCGACGTCACCCAGCATGCGCTGGCCTTCGCGCTCACCGTCCATGCCATCTGGATCGCGATCACCGAGCGCGGCGACGATCTGATCGAGCGCCGACGCGCCTTTCGCACGGGTTTCGTGGTGGTGGTCGGCCTCCAGACGCTCGCCGTGGTCGTGGTCGAGGCGGTGGTCGGCTATGTCACCATTCCCTGGCTGATGCTGCTGCAATCGGGCAGCACGCTGGTCGCGGTGCTGGCGTTCGGCGCGGTCCTGCTGTCGAGCAATGCCGAATTGCTGTTTGACGCCGACGCCCCTGCCCCGCCGTTGCCGAGCCTGAGCCCCGCCGAGAATGTGCTCAAGCAGCAACTCGACGCGGCGATGGCCGATCATGTCTATCGCGAGCCGGGCCTGTCGATCGGCGTGCTGGCGGCGAAGCTCGGGGTTCCCGAGCACCGCCTGCGCGCGCTGATCAATCAGCGGCTGGGCTATCGCAATTTCTCCGACTTCCTCAATTCGCACCGCATCGCCGATGCCCGGGAATGGCTGCGCGACCCGGCCAGGGTGGCGCTGCCGGTGCTCACCATCGCGATGGACCTGGGCTATGGCAGCCTGGCGCCGTTCAACCGCGCGTTTCGCGACACCACCGGCCAGACCCCGACCGACTGGCGCCGCACCGCGCTCGCCGGTTTCGAAAATAGCTGATTGATTCCGGAATCGACCGGCTTTTTCCGGCCACGCCGCGACCCGCCGCTGGCGATCCGCCATTGCTCCCACATCAATCGACGGGAGCTTGTTATGAACGACTGGATGCTGAGCCTGATCAGGGGCGGCGCGCAGGGCTATATGATCGAACTGACTCGCTACGTCGCCGCGGCGGGCGCGGTCACCCTCATCCTGTGGATCGGCGCGCGCTGGACCGAAAGCCGGCGCATCCAGTTGCGCACGCCCGATTTCGCCGATTGGCAGCACGAAGTGATCAATTCGCTGGTCACCATGGTGACCTTCGCCGCCTCGACCATGCTGACCATCGCGCTGGCGCGGATGGGTATCATCCACGTCTCGATGGCGGCGCCGCCGCCGTGGCTGGCGGGCGTCGAGTTCGTCGGCATCGTCATCGCGCACGACGCCTATTTCTACTGGATGCACCGCGCGCTGCATCTGAAGGCGCTGTTCCGCCGCGCGCATATGACGCACCATATGTCGCGCACCCCGACGCCCTGGTCCGCCTACAGCTTCGCGCCGATCGAGGCCGGGTTCGAGGCCGCCTTCCTGCCGCTGTTCTTGCTGATCGTGCCGTTCCACGCCTTGGTCGTGCTGGCGTTCCTGCTCCACCAGATCATCCGCAACGTGATCGGCCATTCGGGGCACGAGTTCGCCTGGCCGGGCTTCACCCGGAGCCGCTGGACGGGATGGCTGACCACCACCACGCACCACGATCTCCACCATAGCGAAGGCCGGCACAATTTCGGCCTCTATTTCACCTGGTGGGACCGCATGATGGGAACGGAGCATCCGCGCTATCACGAGAAGTTCGAGGCGATCGTCGCCGACCGCCCCGTCCTCACATCGTCGGGATGATGAAGGCGCTGTCGCCGCTGGCGCCGCCGTCGGGCCAGCGCTGCGTCACGGTCTTGACCTTGGTCCAGAACTTGACGCCTTCCATGCCATGCTGGTTGGTGTCGCCGAACGCCGAGCGCTTCCAGCCGCCGAACGTGTGATAGGCGACCGGCACCGGGATCGGCACGTTGATCCCGACCATGCCGACATTGACCCGCGCGGCGAACTCGCGCGCGGCATGGCCGTTGCGCGTGAAGATGGCGACGCCGTTGCCGTATTGATGTTCGCTCGGCAGCTTGATCGCGGCTTCGAAATCGGGCGCGCGGACGATCTGCAGCACGGGGCCGAAAATCTCCTCCTT
>NZ_JBQCCN010000183.1:0-25252 GCF_051962185.1 Sphingomonas sp. | reverse complement strand
GAAGGCGTGAAAGTGGCAGTCCCTGTCGCTCGTTCAAGAGGAGGACGCGATGGAGCGCATGTTCGAGATGATCGCGGGCAAGGTCGCGAGCTGGACCGGACGCCCGCCGGCCTTCATCCTGGCCGTAGCGGTGATCGTGGTATGGGGCGTGACCGGGCCGATCTTCCGATATTCGGACACTTGGCAGCTGATCATCAATACCGGCACCACAATCATCACCTTCCTGATGGTCTTCCTGATCCAGAACGCGCAGAATCGCGACGGATCGGCGATCCAGGCCAAGCTCGACGAGCTGATCCGCGCGATCGAAGGCCCGCGTGACGTCTTTGTGGGCATCGAGCATCTGTCGCAAAACGAGCTTGAGCAGATCAGGAAGAAACTGGAGGACGAATGCGGCGAAAGCGGCGTGAGCATCGACCACGCCGCCTTCAAGCGGCTAATCTCGCGATTGTGACGCGAGACCCCGCCCGGCCCGCGCGACTGACGCCTTATTGTCCGACCTATTGGACTGGGCGGCGGCCGGGTTCGAGGTGCTCGCGCTGGCGCCGACATTTGGGCACTGGCAAAATTGATGCACGCCTAGAGCCGTACGTACGGTAGCTTCCCGCCGACCGTCTTTCCGCTCCGTCACCCCGGCCTTGCGCCAGGGTCCGCCGAGCATCCAGCGATGCGGCTTGAGATTTCGTCCGTTCATTCGAAAAGACCGCGGCGCCAGAGCGTTACCTTTGCTCCGATATCGCTTTCGCCCCGCGACCATGATCTGCGGCACGGCAGATTCCGGCACGAGGCCGAGGTGACGATGTAGTGCCTATCTCCCGATGGACAAAAAAAGGGGCGCCCGCGATCCGCTCGCGGACGCCCCTTTTCGAACGTCTGGATTCTAAACGCTTACCAGATGTGAACGCGCTTTTCGGGCGGGAGATACAGCGCGTCGCCCGGCTTGATGTCGAACGCCTTGTACCAGGGGTCGAAGTTGCGGACGACGCCGTTGACGCGGAACATCGCCGGCGAATGCGGATCGCTCAGCAGCAACTGGCGCTGCAGGCCTTCGCGCAGCTTCGCCTGCCATGCCTGGGCGTAAGCGAGGAAGAAGCGCTGGTCGCCGGTCAGCCCGCCGATGACCGGCGCCTTGCCGTGCTTGGCCTGGTAGAGCTGGTAAGCGGCATAGGAGGCCTCGATCCCGCTGAGGTCGCCGATATTCTCGCCCAGCGTCAGCTTGCCGTTGACCTTGGTTCCTGGGATCGCCTCGTACGTGTCGTACTGCGCGGCGAGCGCGGCGGTATGCTCGCCATAGGCCTTTTTCGAGACGTCGCTCCACCAATTCTCGAACTTGCCGGTCGGGCCGAACTGGCTGCCCTGGTCGTCGAAACCATGGCCCATTTCGTGGCCGATGATCGCGCCGATCGCCCCGTAATTGACTGCCGGATCGGCATTCGGGTCGAAATAGGGCGGCTGCAGGATCGCCGCCGGGAAGGTGATCTGGTTGGCGAGCGGATTGTAATATGCGTTCACGGTCTGCGGCGTCATCCCCCACAGGGTGCGATCGACCGGCTTGGGGAAACGCTGCAGATCGAGCTGATGGTCGAATTCGGCCGAGCGCATCGCATTGCCGAGCAAGTCGCCACGCTCCACCTTGAGCGACGAATAATCGATATATTTCACCGGGTGGCCGATGCGCGGCTCGAACGCGGTCAGCTTGGCCAGCGCCGCTTTCTTCGTGGCATCGTCCATCCAGGTCGAGTTGCGGATCTTCTCGCCGTAAGCGGTCCGCAGATTCTCGATCAGCTCGGCCATCTTGGCCTGGCTCGAGGCGGGGAAATATTGCTCGACATAGAGCTTGCCCACCGCCTCGCCGAGCGCGCCGTTGGTCAGTTGGACGCCGCGCTTCCAGCGGTCGCGCTTCACCTTCACGCCCGACAGCGTCTTCGAATAGAAATTAAACTGCGCGTCGTCGAACGCCTTGGGCAGGAAGGCCGCGTGGCCGCTGACGAAATGGAAAGCGAGATAGTCCTTCCAGGTCTGGAGCGGGGTCGCGACCATGATCTTGCCCATCGCGGTCAGCGCGGTGTTGTTGGTCATCAACACCTTGTTCGCCGAGTCGAAGCCCGAAACCTTGAGCATCAGCGCCCAGTCCACGTCGGGGGCCTTGGCCTTTAGCCCGGCGAGATCCTCGGGATCGTTGAGCTTGGCAATGTCGCGATTCTGTTCGGGCGACCATTGCTCCTTGGCCATCGCCGTTTCGAGCGCGAAGATCCCGTCGGCCTTGGTGCTGGCATCGGGGATCCCCGCCAGCTCCAGCATCTGCTGGATATAGGCGCGATAAGCCTTGCGGAAGCCGTCGTATTTCTCGCCGGGCAACAGGTAGAAATCGCGCGTCATGCCCAGGCCACCCTGACCGACGGCCGCGACATAATGCGTCGGATCGGCGAGCGACGGGATCATCCCGACGCCGATCGGCGATTCGTAGCCGGTCGAGGCGAACAGGGTCTGGAGATCGGTCAGATTGTTCACCGCTGCGATCCTGTCGAGATACGGTTTGAGCGGCGCCGCCCCCTTCGCCTCGATTCCCGCTTCGTCCATCCAGCTCGCGTAGAAGTCGCCGACCTGCTTGCCGGTGGCGCCGTATTTGGCCGGGTTCGCGGCCATGTCGTCGAGAATCTTGCGGACGTTGGCTTCGGCCTCGTCGCTCAGAATGGCGCCATAGCCGACCGAGCCCTTGTCGTCGGGAATCTTGGTCCGCGCCGCCCAGGCGCCATTGGCGTAGGTCCAGAAATCGTCACCCGGCTTGACCGCCTTGTCCTGGGTCGTGAGGTCGATGCCGAACGCGCCGTAACGCGGCGCCGCCGTCATCTTGGCGACCGCCGGAATAGTCAACGCCAACGCCGCCGCGCCGAGCGCCAGCCGGCCCATAAGCTTCTTGTTCATTTACAGAAAACTCCCACCCTACGTGTATTACCGATCTATAGCGGCCGCCCGAATAGGGCGCAATCGACTTTGGGCAGGATTCCTGTCAGTCATGCGGCGTGATGAGACGCGATATCGGACGCAAGATTGGGACCCTGGCCGGCGTCGGATGGCGGCGGCAGGCGCTGGTCGTGGAGGCGTCGGCGAGCATGCTCGCCGCACGGCTCAAGTTGCTGCGGCCCTTTCCGCGCGTCGCACGCCGATTGGGCGAATTCGTGCCGCCGGCCGATCCCCGCGTCGCCGAGCGCGCCGCGGCGACGACGCCCGACCAGGCGGCGACCGCACGCGCGATCGGCTGGGCGGTCAAGGCGGCGGCGCCGTTCATGCCGTTCCGATCGGTCTGCCTGCAACAGGCGATGGCGGCGCAGATGATGCTCCGCCGCCGGGGTATCGCCAGCGTGATGCATTTCGGCGCCAGCCCCAACGACCAGCGTGCGATCGCCGGCCATGCCTGGCTCGACGCCGCGGGAGTCAAGGTGACCGGCTATCCGATCCCGCCGGAGATGGGAAAGATCGCCTGTTTCGTTTGAGGTGATGGCGGCATTGAGCGAACAGTCGGCCTGATCATTCGACCGCCATGCCGGGCTTGTCCCGGCATCCAACATGCAACAACGGCCGGATTCCGGTGTGGAAGCTTGGACCCCGGCACAAAGCCGGGTGACGACCGGGTGTTAGTCGAGCCGCTGGCGATAGAGATCGAACGTCTCCTCATCGAACGCCACGAGCAGGATGCGATCAAAGCGATCCGCCGCGGCCAGCGTCTCGCGCACCGCGATGTCGGCCGCCGCCGCGCGCGGATAGCCATAGACGCCGGTACTGATCGCGGGAAAGGCGATGGTATGGACGCCGATCCCTTCCGCGACCTTCAGGCTCTCGCGATAGCAACTCGCCAGCGTCTCCGCCTCGCCCTTCGCTCCGCCGTTCCAAACCGGCCCGACCGTGTGGATCACGTAGCGCGCCGGCAGGCGATAGCCCTTGGTCGACTTGGCCTGGCCGGGCTTGCAGCCATGCAGCATCCGACATTCGGCGAGCAGTTCCGGCCCTGCCGCGCGATGGATCGCACCGTCGACGCCGCCGCCCCCGAGCAGCGAGGAATTGGCGGCGTTGACGATCGCGTCCACGTCGAGCCTGGTGATGTCGCCGCGGAACGCCTCGACCGGCATCAGCCGACCCGGTTCTTCACCAGATCGTCGACCACGCTGGGATCGGCCAGGGTCGAAATATCGCCTAGGTTCGACACGTCGCCCTCGGCGATCTTGCGCAGGATGCGGCGCATGATCTTGCCCGAGCGCGTCTTGGGCAGGCCGGGCGCGAATTGCACCGCGTCGGGCGAGGCGATCGGGCCGATCTCGGTCCGCACCCATTGCACCAACTCCTTGCGCAGCTCCCCCGACGGCGTCTCGCCGGCGTTGAGCGTGACATAGGCGTAGATGCCCTGGCCCTTGATGTCGTGCGGGAAGCCGACCACCGCCGCTTCCGCCACCTTGGCGTGGAGCACCAGCGCGCTCTCGACCTCGGCGGTACCCATGCGGTGGCCGCTGACGTTGATCACGTCGTCGACGCGGCCGGTGATCCAGTAATAGCCGTCCTCGTCGCGGCGGCAGCCGTCGCCGGTGAAATATTTGCCGCGATAGGTGGTGAAATAGGTCTGGAAGAAGCGGTCGTGGTCGCCCCAGACGGTGCGCATCTGCCCCGGCCAGCTCCTGGCGATGACCAGATTGCCCTCGGTCGCGCCCGTCAGGACATTGCCGTCGGGATCGACGATCTGCGGGTCGATGCCGGGGAAAGGGAACGTCGCCGAGCCGGGCTTGAGATCGGTCGCCCCCGGCAACGGCGTGATCATGTGTCCGCCGGTTTCGGTCTGCCACCAGGTGTCGACGATCGGGCACCGCCCCTCGCCGACCACCTCATGGTACCAGCGCCACGCTTCGGGATTGATCGGTTCACCGACGCTGCCGAGCAATTTGAGCGACTGGCGGCTGGTCCGCGTGACGTATTCGTCGCCCTCGCGCATCAGCGCGCGCAGCGCGGTCGGCGCGGTGTAGAGCGTTTCGACCTGGTGGCGGTCGCATACTTGCCAGATACGGCTGGCGTCGGGCCAATTGGGCACGCCTTCGAACATCAGGCTGGTCCCGCCATTGGCGAGCGGGCCGTAGAGAATGTAGCTGTGCCCGGTGACCCAGCCGATATCGGCCGCGCACCAGTACACCTGGCCGGGGCGGTAATCGAAGGTCAGTTCGTGGCTGAGGCTGACCCACAACAGATAGCCGCCCGAGGTGTGCAGCACGCCCTTGGGCTTGCCGGTCGAGCCCGAGGTGTAGAGGATGAACAGCGGATCCTCGGCATTCATCGGCTCGGGCCGGCACTCGGCCGGGGCATCGGCGACAAGATCGTGGTACCAGAAATCGCCCTCGCCCATCGCGACGTCGCCGCCGGTCGCCTTGACCACGATGACCTTCTCGAGGCCCGGCGCGTGCTTGCGCGCGGCGTCGACATTGGCCTTCAAGGGGACTTTCTTGCCGCCGCGGCGGCCTTCGTCGGCGGTGATCACCAGGGTCGATCCGCAATCCTCGACGCGGCCGGCCAGCGCCTCGGGCGAGAAGCCGCCGAACACCACCGAATGAATCGCGCCGATCCGCGCGCAGGCGAGGATCGCCACCGCCGCCTCGGGGATCATCGGCATGTAGATGGTGACGCGATCACCCTTCTCGACGCCCTGGCCCTTCAGGGCATTGGCGAAGCGGCAGACGTCGCGTTGCAGCTCGCGATAGGTGATCCGGCGCGGCTCCTCGGCGGGATCGTCGGGCTCCCAGATCAGCGCGACGGTATCGCCCTTGGTCGCGAGATGGCGGTCGAGGCAATTGGCCGACACGTTGAGTACGCCGTCGGCGAACCAGTTGATGTGGAAATCGTCGCGCTCGAACGACCAGTCGCCGGCGATCTCGGGCCGCTTGATCCAGTCGAGCCGACGCGCCTGTTCGAGCCAGAAACTGCCGGGATCGGCGAGACTACGGCCATAGAGCTTCTCGTAACCCGCCCGGTTGACCCGCGCGCGCTTGGCCCAATCGCCGGGTACCGGATAGACGCTCTGCTCCGACATGCCGCTCTCCTTGTCGATCCCTATTGGCGGCAGCGATGCATGCTTGGCAAGCGCGTCGGTGCCGTGTCACGGTGTTCGACGAAAAGGGGCCCGAATGAGCAACGAAGCGAACGACCATCCGATGCATCACGGCGCGCCGGCGCATGCGCTGGAGCGGCTGGTGTTCTTTTCCGACGCGGTGTTCGCGATCTCGATCACGTTGCTGGTTATCGAGATCAAGGTGCCGGAGCTGCCGCGCGGCGCCTCGAACATCATCTATCTGCAGGGGCTGGCCGACCTGCTGCCGCATTTCATCGGCTTTCTGGTGTCGTTCTTCGTGATCGGCGCGCTTTGGAACGGCCACCACCGCGCGTTCGACTGTGCCAGGCACTGGTCGCCCAGACTGCTGATCCCGAATCTATGCGTGCTCTGCTCGGTCGCGGCGATGCCGTTCTTCACCGCGTTCGTCAGCGACTATTATGGCAGCCTCGTCCCGTCGGTCGCGTACTGCGCCTGGCTGCTGGTCTATGCGATCTGCAATTTGTGGAACAACAGCATGGCGGTATCGCCACCGGTCGCGGCGGACGATCTCGACCCCGAATATGCGGCGATGATACGGCGCCGCGGCTGGGCGGTCATCCTCGGTACCGCGACGGCACTGCTGTTCTGCTTCGTCAATCCGTGGTTGGGACAACCGATGCTCATCACCATGGCGCTATGGCGCAGGCTGCTCGAGTACCTTCACCGCCGCGGAACGCTGAAGACGGTGTGATCAACCCGGTGCTCCTGCGAAAGCAGGAGCCCGGGATAGTGAAATAGTGGACAACCCTGAGTTCCTGCTTTCGCAGGAACACGGGATCAGCCGAACCTCTGCCGCAATTCGAGCATCGCGAGCGCCGCCTTGGCCGCGCCGCCGCCCTTGTCGGCTTGCTCGGGATCGGCGCGATGGATCGCCTGGGCCTCATCCTCGGTGGTCAGGATGCCGTTTCCGATCGCGATGCCGTCCATCGTCAGCGCCATGATGCCGCGCGCGCTTTCGTTCGAGACGATCTCGAAATGATAGGTCTCGCCGCGGATCACCACGCCGATCGCGACATAGGCATCGTAACGCCCGGTCTCCGCCGCCAACGCCAGCGCGCCGGGGATTTCGAGCGCGCCGGGGACGGTCACCGTCTCGTGGGCGTGCCCCGCCTCCTCGATCGCGCGGCGCGCGCCGGCCAGCAGCATGTCGTTGAGATGGTCGTAGAACCGCGCCTCGACGATCAGGACCTTCGCCATCAATTGAGTCCTTCCAGGTCGATCGCGCGCTCGCCGACGATCGACAGGCCATAGCCGTCGAGCGCGACCAACGTGTGATGCGTGTTGGTCAAGAGCACCATGTCCTCGACCCCCAATTCGGTCAGGATCTGCGCGCCGACACCGTAATCGCGCAATTCGTCGGGCATCGGCCCGCCAGCCTTGCGCTGCAGGGCCTGGCTGAATCCGGCCGAGCCGGAGGGCGACAGCAGCACGACGACGCCCGATCCCGCCTCGCCGATGATCTCCATCGAGCGTTCGAGCAGGCCGCGGCGCTTGCCTTCCTCCCCGAACATGTCGGCGAAGACGTTCATCGCGTGCATGCGGACCAGGGTCGGCTTGTCGGGATCGATATGCCCCTTGATCAGCGCGATCTGCTCGGTGCCGGTCGCCTTGTTGTAATAGGTCCGCGCGGTCCACTCGCCGCCCCAGCGGCTGGTGAAGCGCGCCTCGGCGCGGCGCTCGACGAGATGGTCGTGCTGACGGCGATAGGCGATCAGGTCGCGGATCGTACCGATCTTGAGCTTGTGCTCCTGCGCGAACTCGATGAGGTCGTCCATCCGCGCCATCGTGCCGTCGTCCTTCATGACCTCGCAGATCACGCCCGACGGATTGAGCCCGGCGAGCCGCGCGACGTCGACCGCGGCCTCGGTATGGCCGGCGCGCACCAGCACGCCGCCGTCGCGCGCGATCAGCGGGAAGACATGACCGGGTGAGACGATGTCCGCCGGCCCCTTCGACGCGTCGATCGCCACCGCGACGGTGCGCGCGCGGTCGTGCGCCGAGATGCCGGTGGTAATTCCTTCGCGCGCCTCGATCGAGGCGGTGAAAGCGGTGCCATGGCGGGTGCCGTTGTTGCGCACCATCGGTTCGAGCTCGAGCTGCTTGATCCGCGCCTCGGTCAGCGTCAGGCAGATCAGCCCGCGGCCGAAGCGCGCCATGAAGTTGATGGCGTCGGGAGTCGCCATCTGCGCCGGGATGATCAGATCGCCTTCGTTCTCGCGATCCTCGTCGTCGACCAGAATGGTCATGCGGCCGTTGCGCGCTTCCTCGATGATCTCCTCGATCGGCACCAGCGCCGGGCGCTTCTCGCGGCGGTCGAGATACAATTCGAGCTTGCGCAACGTGTCGGCGGTCGGGTTCCATTCCGGCTCGTCGAGCATGCGCAGCGAATTGGCGTGGAGCCCGGCGGCGCGGGCAAGCCCCGAGCGGGAGATACCGCCCGCGGAAACAAGATCGCGAACGCGATCGATCAGCATAGTGCTCATGATCGACTCGATATCACATTGCAATGTGATGAGTCCAACCAAGAATCACATCGAAACGCTACTTTTCGATCAGCGACCGCATCCGGCTGAGGTAGCGTGCTAGCACGTCGATCTCGATATTGACCGCCTGGCCAACCTCCAATGCGCCAAGCGTCGTCACAGCCTGGGTGTGCGGGATCAGATTGACGGTGAAATCGGTGCCGTCGGGCCCGTCGCTCACATTGTTGACGGTCAGCGACACGCCATCGATCGTGATCGATCCCTTGGTGGCGACGTACGGCGCGAGATCGCGCCCGATGCGGAAGGCGATGGTCTTCGAGTCCCCCGCGGGTTCGACCCGCACCACTTCGGCGACTCCGTCGACATGCCCGGTGACGATATGCCCGCCGAGCTCGTCGCCCAATTTCATCGCGCGTTCGAGGTTGAGTTTGCGCCCCTCGCTCCATTGCCCTTGCGCGGTGCGCGACACGGTCTCGCCCGAAATGTCGACGGTGAACCAGCCCGGCCCCTTGTCGACCACGGTCAGGCACACGCCCGAGCAGGAGATCGACGCGCCGAGATCGACCTGGCCGGTGTCGTAGGCGGTCTCGACCACCGCGCGCAGATCGCCGCGATGCTCGATGCTGCGGATCGATCCGACGTCGGTGATGATGCCCGTGAACATCGCTAAATTCCCAAGATGCGCGAGCCCTCAGCGGGTCCGTTCGTAGATTTCGAGCCGATCGATGCCCAACATCCGCGCATCGTGCAACCGCCAGCGACCATGCGCCGCCGCGAGATGCGCAAGGCCGATCTCGCCGAGCGCCGGCCGGCCGCCACCGATCAGGATCGGCGCGCGGTACAGCAAGAGCCTATCGACCAGATCCACGGCGAGGAAGGCAGAGGCGGCACCGGCGCCGCCCTCGACCAGGACCTGGTCGACTTGCTCGATCCCGGCGATCGCGGCGGGCGTCTCGACCCAGTCCCATTGTTCGTGATCGCCACGGTGTCGCGTCAGCAGCAGGCGGCGCGGGCTATGCTGTTCGAGCCCGCCAAGCCGGACATCGAGCCGCGGCGCATCGGCTTCCGCGGTCCCGCGCCCGACCAGGATCGCTTCGTGCCGCGCGCGTTCGAGATGCGCATGCGCGCGCGCCGCGTCGCCGGTGATCCATTTCGATTCGCCGTCGGCGCGCGCGATGCAGCCGTCGAGCGAGGTGGCGAGCTTGAGCGTGACGTGTGGGCGGCCGAAGGCGCGGCGCGTCAGGAAACCGGCCATCGAGCGCCGCGCCTCATCGGCCATCACGCCTTCGGTCACCGCGATGCCGGCGGCGCGCAACCGCGCATTGCCCTGGCCGTCGGTCCGCGGATCGGGATCGCCGAGCGCGACCACCACTTGCGCGATGCCCGCGGCGATCAGCAGGTCGCTGCAGGCCGGGCCGCGCGGCGATTGATGCGCGCAGGGTTCGAGCGTGACGTAGACGGTCGCGCCGCGCGCAGCTTCGTCTGCCGCATCGAGCGCCATCGCCTCGGCATGCGGCCGCCCGCCCGGCTGCGTCCAGCCGCGCCCGACGACCCGGCCGTCGCGCACGATAACGCAGCCGACATTGGGATTGGGGGCGGTCCGCCCACGCCCACGCTCGGCGAGCGCCAGCGCGACCCCCATGAAGCGCTGATCCACGCTTTTCTGGTTCAGCATGGTTGAACCGGCGGCGGCGCCAGCGACGCTGACCAAGATTCTACAGCCAAGGCGACACTTTGTCGTTCAGGCGCTTGAACGCGGCCTGGTTTTCGTCGTCGAGCTTCTTCTGCTTGGCGGCGAGCGCATCCTTCTTCGCCTGGTCGATCTTCTGCTGGGCAATGATCTCGGCATCGGTGCGGTCGGCGCGCCACGACTGGACGTAGATGATCGTCGGCCGCTGCCACTCGCGCTCGACGGTCGAACCGGCGGCGAAGCCCCCGACGATCAGGATGCACGCCATCAGCGAACCGAACAGGAACAGGATCTCGTACTTCTGGCGCGTGCCGAGATAGCGGCGCAGATCGAGCAACGCGCGAAACGGATTGAAGCGACCCAGGAACCTTCCCATGCCGCCAAGATAGGCGCGGGACGGCGAACAGGCCAGCCCCGCGCCCGTAACGGTCATTCGTTGAGCTCGAAACGGAGGCTCATGACCTTCCATTGCTCGAACGGCACGCCGTCCTTGGTCGCCGGCTTGAACCGCCATTTGCCCAACGCCTGGCGCTGCGCCGCGGCGAAGAAGGCGTCGGACGCGGCCGAGACCTTCTCGACCTGCTTCACTCGGCCGTCGGTGCCGATCAGCACGCGCAGCACCACGCGACCGCCATTGCCGGCGCGCTGTTCCTCGGGCGGATAAGGCGGCTGGAGATAGCGGGAATATTGCGGATCGACGAAGGCATCGACCATCACCGGCTTAGGGGTCGCCACCGGCTTGACCGGCGCGGGATCAAGCGCCTTGCCGATTTCGCCGCCGGCAGGAGGCGGCGGGGGCGTCCACGTCAGGTCGAGCGGCGGCCCTTTGTCGACCGGCGGCGGCTGCACCGGCGGCACGTAGACCCTTTCGTTCTGCGGCGCCGGGGCCTTGGGATGCGGCTTGGGATCGGGCGGCGGCGGCTTGCGCTCCGGCGTCACGACGTAAGTATCCAGGGTCGTCGGCTTCTCGATCGCATTGCGGATCTGCAGTCCCAACGCCAGTCCCACGACGGGCAGGGCGGTCATCGCCAGCGCGAGCGTCAGGCTGCCGGGCTTGACGGTCGGCCCCGAGCCATAGCGGTCGGCATAAGTCGCCATATCGTCTCTCCTTTCACGGTCTGGAATGCCGCGACTCGGAGATGATACAACATCACCTTACAGGATACAAGATATCATCGATTAGCTCGGCGCGAGCCGTTCCAATGCACGATCGCGGCCGATCAGTGGGAGCAGGGCGGCCATGTCGGGCCCATGGTCGAGTCCGGTCAGCGCGCGGCGCAGCGGCAGGAACAGCGGCTTGCCCTTTCGCCCGGTCTCCTCCTTGAGCGCGCCGGTCAGCGCGTGCCAGGGATCGCCCGCCCAGTCGATCGCCCCCGCGACGCGATGCGCCGTCGCCAGGAAATCGCGATCCTCCGGATCGATCGCCGCCTCGACCGGTCCCTCGATCACGTGCCACCAGTCGGCGGCGCCGGCGATCGTCGTCAGATTGGGCCGGATCGCTTCCCACGCCGCCTGGTCCATGCCTGCAGGCAGGCGATCGGCCACCGTCGCAAAAGCGAGCTGGTGGATGATCCGCGCGTTGACTTGGGCAAGCTCGGCCTCGTCGAACCGCGCCGGCGCTCGGCCGAAGCGCGAAAAATCGAACGCGGCGATCAGCGGCGCGGGATTGGCGAACGGCTCGACCGGATCGCTGGTGCCGATCCGCGCGAGCAAAGCGACGATCGCCTGGGGCTCGATCCCTTCGTCGCGGAAATGCTCGACGCCGAGCGAGCCGAGCCGCTTGGAAAGCTTGCCCTCGGCGCCGGTCAGCAACGCCGCATGCGCGAAGATCGGGATTTCGGCGCCCAGAGCGGCGAACATCTGGAGCTGGAGCGCCGTGTTCGAGACGTGATCCTCGCCGCGCACGACATGGCTGATGCCGTGGTCGATATCGTCGATCACCGAGGGCAACATGTAGAGCCACGATCCGTCGGCGCGGCGGATGACCGGGTCGCTCATCGTCGCGGCGTCGAAATGCTGGGGCCCGCGGATCAGATCGTGCCATTCGATCGCACCGGGATCGAGCTTGAAGCGCCAATGCGGGCGCACGCCCCCCGCTTCCAGTTTCGCGCGATCGGCCTCAGTCAGGGCGAGCGCGGCACGGTCGTAGATCGGCGGCAGGCCGCGGCCGAGCAGCACCTTGCGCCGCAGCTCGAGTTCCTGCTGGCTCTCATAGGCGGGGTAGATCCGCCCCGCCGCCCGCAATTCCTCGAAACGAAGTTCGTAGAGCGCGGTCCGCTGCGACTGGCGCACTTCGGCGTCCGGTCTCAACCCCAGCCAGGCGAGATCGGCACGGATCGAGTCGACGAAGCGCTCCTCGCTGCGCTCGACGTCGGTGTCGTCGATCCGCAGCACGAACGTCCCGCCGGTCGAGCGCGCGAACAGCCAATTGAGGATCGCGGTGCGGATATTGCCGATATGGAGCTTGCCGGTCGGGCTCGGCGCGAAACGGGTGACGGTCATCGGCGCGACTTAGGCCGAGTGGCGGTGAGCGGCAATCCGCCCCCCCTCCCCGCAACGCCAAACGGGCGACCTTCCGGCCGCCCGCCCAGGGAGCATGCATAAGCTGCGTCGGCTGGACGAGGGGGGATGTAGTGACCCAGCCGACGCCCATCATCAACGCCTGCCTAACCTTATCCGTTGCCCGAAATCGTCCTAATCTCGCTCAGTTCCACGCTACCGCCCTGCCGGGCTTGTCCCGGCATCCACCGTGCCGCACACCCATCGGCCGTTGGTCTGCGGCCAGTGTGGATGCTGGGACAAGCCCGGGGTGACGCGAGGTGAAGCGGATCGGCATAATTCCAGTTGCGCCCTTTGTGGCGTGGTTGTGGGTGCGAAAATGTGAGGCTTACCTTCCGACTTCCCTCATAAACCCTGTCGAAACCCCGCCATCCGCTCGACCGCGGCGTCGAGCGTCGCGTCGCTCTTGGCGAAGCACAGGCGCACGACGTCGGTCACCGGATCCTCGGCATAGAAAGCCGATACCGGGATCGACGCTACTCCGGCTTCGTCGAGCAGCCGGTTGCAGAAGGTGACATCGTCGAACGCGATGCCCGAGGCGGTGAGGTCGATCGAGAGGAAATAGGTCGCCGCCGACGGCAAAGTGGCATAGCCCGCCGCGCACAGCCCTGCCGCCAGCCGGTCGCGCGAGCGCTGGAAGGCGGCGCGTTCGGCGTTGAACCACGCCTTGTCCTTGCCCAGACCGTAGGTCGCTCCCCATTGCAGATTGGGCGGGGTGGTGAAGGTCAGGAATTGATGCGCCTTGGCGAGGCCCCGGGCGAGGTCGGGCGCCGCGCACATCCATCCGACCTTCCAGCCGGTCAACGCGAACATCTTGCCCGCCGAGCCGATCTTGACCGTGCGGTCGCGCATCCCGGGCTCGGCCATCAGCGGCCGATGGCGCGCGCCGTCGAACACCAATGCCTCCCACACTTCGTCGCAGATCGCGATCAGGTCGCGCTCGATACAGAAGCGCGCGATCTTCGCCAGCTCGTCGGCATCGGTCATCGAGGCCGACGGGTTGAGCGGGCTGTTGAGCACCAGCAGCCGCGCTTTCGGCGACCACGCCGCCTCGAGCATCTCGGCAGTGATACGCCAGTCGGGCGGGCTTAGCCGCGCCAGCTTCGCGACGCCGCCGGCGCGTTCGACCAACGGAAGATACGCATCGTAGAGCGGCTGGAACAGGATCACTTCGTCGCCGGGCGAGACGAGCGCGAGCAGCGCGGCGGCGATCGCCTCGGTCGCGCCCGATGTCACCACCACTTCGTCGGGCGACAGGTCGAGCCCCTGATGCGCAGCGTAATGCGCGGCGACCGCCTGGCGCAGCTCGGGCAGGCCGATCATCGGCGGATATTGATTCGATTTCTCGGTGAGCGCGCGCGCCGCGGCGGCGAGAATATCCGCCGGGCCCTGCGCCTCGGGAAAGCCCTGACCAAGGTTGATCGCGCCGCTTGCCCGCGCTCGCGCCGACATCGCCTCGAAGATCGTGGTGCCCATCCGGGAATAGATCGGGTTCATATCCCGTCTTTAGCCGCGAGGCTCGCCGGAGCAAAAGCGCGACAGGTCTGTTCATGTAGCGTACAGCTTTCCGGGCACTCACCGGGTGTCTTCCGCTTCGAAAGGGCCTTACCCTTGGCCGGTCACGTCTATCTCAACGCCATCGGCACCGCGGTGCCCGACCATGAGGCGCATCAGGCGTTCATCGGCTGGGCCCAACCCAAGATCGCCGACCCGCGGCTGGCGAAATTGTTCGGCCGGATGGTCGGGCGCTCGGGGATCGAGCATCGCTGGACCGTGCTGCCGCGCGCCGACGACGGCGGGTCGCCGATCGGGCCGGGCGGGTTCTACGAAGGCGGCTTCATGCCCGGCACCGATGCCCGGATGCGCGTCTATGCCGGCGCCGCGCCCACGCTCAGCCTGGCAGCCATCGACCGGCTGGCCGAACAGGTCGAGGTCGATCGCATCACCCATCTGGTGATCGCCAGCTGCACCGGCTTCGTCGCGCCGGGGGTCGACCAGATCGTCGCGCGCCGGCTTGGGCTGGCGCCATCGGTCGAGCGGCTGCTGGTCGGCTTCATGGGCTGCTACGCCGCGGTCGCGGCACTGAGGAGCGCGCGGCATATCGTGCGATCGGAGCCCCGGGCGCGCGTGCTGGTGGTGTGCGTCGAATTGTGCTCGCTCCATCTGCAGGACACCGACCAGGTCGAGAAATTGCTCGCGATGCTCCAGTTCGGCGACGGCGCCGGCGCCGCTCTGGTCACCGGCGAGGCGAGCGGATTCGAGCTCGAGGCGCCGTTCGCCACCACCCTGCCCGAGTCGGACCGGCTGATCCGGTGGGACATCACCGACAAGGGGTTCGAGATGCACCTGTCGGGCGAAGTGCCGCAGCGCATCGCCCAAGGCCTGGCGGATCCCGATTTCGCCGCCGCCGCGCTCGGCGGGCGCGAACCCGAGGCGATCGACGGCTGGGCGGTCCATGCCGGCGGGCGCTCGATCCTCGATGCGGTGGAGAGCGCCTATCACCTGCCGCAAGGCGCGCTCTGGGCGTCGCGCGAAGTGCTGCACGATTACGGCAACATGTCCTCGGCGACGCTGATGTTCGCGCTCGGCAAGATGCTCAAGGGGCCGCGCATCGACCAGGGCATCGCGCTGGCGTTCGGGCCCGGATTGGCCGCCGAGGGATTCGGGTTCCGGAGCGCGGCGTGACGCTCGCCCAGCGCGCCATCGCCGACGAGTTGATGGACGCCGACGATCTCGACGCCGCGACCTACGCCGCGGTGGTCGGCGATCTCGCCAAGGTCAACGTCGTGACGATGGCGGCACGGCCGACGCTGTCGTTCCTCGATCGCGCGCTTCAACGGCGCAAGGCGTTCAAATTGCTCGATGTCGGCTTCGGCGACGGCGACATGCTGCGCCGGATCGCGCGCTGGGCGGCGAAACGCGGCATCGACGCCGAACTGGTCGGGGTCGACCTCAATCCGCGCAGCGAGCAAGCCGCGCGACAGCACAGCCCGCCCGACCTGCCGATCCGCTGGATCACCGGCGACTATGCCGATCTCGGCGGTCAAGGCTGGGACATGGTCATCTCCAGCCTGGTCGCGCATCATATGACGCACGACCAGCTCGTCGCTTTCCTGCGCTTCATGGAGCAAGAGGCGCGGATGGGCTGGCTGGTCAACGATCTTCACCGCCACGGTTTCGCGCATTGGGGATTCCCGATCCTCGCGCGCACGTTCGGCTGGCACCGCATCGTGCGGCTCGACGGCACCTTGTCGATCGCGCGCTCCTATCGCCCGGCCGAATGGCCGCCGATCCTGAGCGAAGCGGGGATCACCCAAGCGCGCATCTATCGCGCCTTCCCGTTCCGGCTGTGCGCCGAACGCCTGCGCTGATCGTCGGCGGCGGGCCGGCGGGCGCGGTCGCGGCGCTGCAACTGGCGCGCGCCGGTGCCCCGCACCTGCTGGTCGAGCGCAATGCCGAGACCGGCGATGCCTTGTGCGGCGGGTTCCTGAGCTGGCGGACGCTCGAGGCGCTCGATCGGCTCGGCGTGCCGCGCGACGCGCTCAATCGCGACGCCATCCGCCGGCTGCGATTGGTCGCCGGAGGGCGCACGGCCGAAGCTACGCTGCCGCGCCCCGCGCTCGCGGTATCGCGCCGCCGCCTCGACAGCTTACTGCTCGATCATGCCATGGCTGCGGGCGCGGCGGTCGATCGCGGCGCCGCCGTCCGCGCCGCCGAGGACGGCGTGGTCCGGCTGGCCGACGATGGCGAGATCGCGCCCGACGCCTTGTTCCTCGCCACCGGCAAGCACGATTTGCGCGGCCTGGTGCGCGGCGCCGAGCGCGGCGACGACCCGACCCTGGGCCTGCGCATCCGGCTCGGGCCGAGCGCCGCGCTCGATCGCCTGATCGGCGACACGATCGAGCTCCACCTGTTCGACCGTGGCTATGCCGGGCTCGCGCGGCAGGAGGACGGAACGGTCAACCTGTGCATGGCGGTGCATCGCTCGCGGCTGAGCGACGCGGGATCGCCCGATACCTTGCTTGCCGCGCTCGGCGCCGAATCGCCGCGGCTCGGCGAGCGGCTGGCGCATCGCGCGAGCGGGGCGGCGATCGATGCCGTCGCCAACGTCCCTTACGGCTGGCGCGCGACCCTGGGCAAGTCGGGGCTGTTCCGGCTCGGCGACCAGGCGGCGTGCATCCCCAGCCTGGCCGGCGAAGGCATGGGCATCGCGATCGAAAGCGGCGCGCGCGCGGCCGCCGCCTATCTGCGGTATGGGCCGGACGGCGCCGACGACTATCAGCGGACCCTGGCGCGCGATCTGTCGATGCCCTTCGCCATCGCCGATCGCATCCGCGCGGCCGCCGAACGCCCCGCCTGGGCACATGCGCTGGTCGCGGCGGTGCGCCTGGCGCCCGCGCTCGCCGGAATCGCCGCGCGGCTAACCCGGATCAGCCACAAGCCGCTTGACGGGTGATCGGACCGTAACGATCTTTACGGGCATGGAACATCTCTCGCTGTCTGAGTCCGAATGGCGCAAGCGCCTGACCCCCGAACAATATCACGTGCTGCGCGAAGCGGGGACCGAGCGTGCCTTCGCCGGGATCTACAACGACAACAAGGCCGACGGCATCTATGCCTGCGCGGCCTGCGCGCTCGATCTGTTCGACAGCGCCGACAAATATGATTCGGGGTCGGGCTGGCCGAGCTTCACCCAGCCGATCGCCGAGGATCACGTCACCAATCACACCGACACCAGCCACGGCATGACGCGGACCGAAACCCGCTGCGCGCGCTGCGACAGCCATCTCGGCCACGTCTTCCCCGACGGCCCGCCGCCGACCGGCCTGCGCTATTGCATGAACTCGATCAGCCTCGATTTCCGCCCGCGCGAGGGTTGATCGTTCAAGCTTCGCTTGTCGATGGCCGGTTAACCCTTTAAGCCCCCGCCAATACCGATGGCCAAGGCGTCCAAAATTGTCCCCCGATGGCGCCGCTGGCTCGTGCTGGGCCTGCGCATCTCTGGCGTCGCCGCGCTGCTCGGCATCATCGCGCTGGTCGTCACCGTCTATGTGACCGAATCGAAGCTGCCGAGCTTCGACGAACTCAAATCCTCGCCCAACGGCCAGATGATCCGCGTCCTCGCCGACGACGGCACGCCGATCGTCAGCCTGGGACCGAGCTATGGCGAGTGGATCCCCTACGATCAGATCCCGCAAGTGATGAAGGATGCGATGGTCGCGGTCGAGGACCGACGCTTTCGCAGTCACATCGGCGTCGACCCGATCGGCGTCGTGCGATCGTTCGAGGTGCGCCTGCGCGAAGGTCATTGGGCGCAGGGCGGCTCGACCATCACCCAGCAGCTGGCGCGCAACATCTTCCTGTCCTCGGCCAAGAAGTTCGGCCGCAAGGCGCGCGAGATGGTCCTGGCGGTGGCACTCGAGCGCAAGTTCACCAAGGACCAGGTGCTCGAACTCTATCTGAACAAGGTCTATTTCGGCGGCGGCTGCTACGGCATAGATGCCGCCAGCCGCAAGTTCTTCGGCCATGGCGCCAATCAGCTGACCTTGGGCGAAGCGGCGATCATCGCCGGCCTGGTCAAGGCGCCGTCGCATTATTCGCCGACCGCCGACGCCCAGGCCGCGGTCGACCGCGCCGGCGTGGTGATCGGGCTGATGAAGGAAACCGGCAAGATCACCGCCGCCGAGGCCGCGTCGGTCGATCCCAAGACGGTCAAGCTGGCGCCCGAGCCCAACCAGAACAGCGTGCGCTATTTCACCGACTGGGCGCTTCCCCAGCTCGAGAACCTGATCGATGAGCCGACTCGTCCGCTCGAAGTGTGGACGACGATCGACATCAAGATGCAGAAAGCGGCCGACGCGGCCATCGCCGGCTATGCTCCCGGCAATGCCCAGGGGGCGTTGATCAGTCTCGATCGCGACGGCGCGGTGCGCGCGATGGTCGGCGGCAAGGACTACGTCACCTCCAATTACAATCGCGGGGTGACGGCGCTGCGTCAGCCGGGGTCGTCGTTCAAATTGTTCGTCTATCTGGCCGCGCTCGAAGCCGGCCACCGGCCGAGCGACCGCGTGGTCGACGAGCCGATCACGATCAACGGCTGGAGCCCGCGCAACTCGTCGGGGCGTAACGCCGGCGAAATGGATATCCGCACCGCCTTCGCTTATTCGGTGAATACGATCGCGGCGAAAATCGGCCAGGAGGTCGGTTTCTCGACCGTGGCCGACATGGCGCGGCGTTTCGGCATCTCGACGCCGATCTCGGTGGTGCCGTCGATGGTGCTGGGATCGAACGACGTCCATCTGATCGACATGACTCGTGCCTTCGCCAGCGTCGCCAACAAGGGCGTCGCGGTCACGCCTTACGGGATCACCAAGGTGACCTCGATGGGCGAGACGATCTACCAGCATGAAGTCGATCGCAGCCATGTGCTGGTCGCGCCTTATGTCGCGGCCGAGATGACGGATCTGCTGCAGACCGCGGTCGCCACCGGCACCGGCCGCGCGGCGCAGATCGGGCGCCCGGTCGCGGGCAAGACCGGCACCACCAGTTCGAACAAGGACGGCTGGTTCCTCGGCTTCTCCTCCGGCCTCACCACCGGGGTATGGATGGGCCGCGACGACGCCAAGACGGTGCCGGGCCTGCAGGGCGGCACCGCGCCGGCGCGCGCCTTCGCCGCGTTCATGAAGGTCGCGACCGCCGGCCGCCCGGTCGAGAATTTCGACACCCAGGTGACCTTGCCCGAGTGGCAGCTCGACAACGAGACCGACTTCGGCCAGCCCGACAACGGCCTGTTCGTCGATCCCGACGGCAACCCGATCCCGCCCGACCAGATCGCGCCCGACGACCAGGGTTATGGCGGTGGCGACGCCGGCAATCCGCCGCAATCGGAAAACGACCCGCCCCAGACCGCGCCCGACGCGAGCGACGACGGCGCGCGGCCCGGCGAGCGACTCGACCGCAAATGGATCGACCGCATGACCGGCAGCTCTGGCGGCGATCCCAACCGGCCCAAGCGCGTCGTGCCGAACAGCTCAGCGCCGGCCGACCGCCCGCGCGAAATTCAGCAGCAGCCCCGCCCGACCCAGTGAAGCGCCGCGCCGTGGCGGCGCAGCCAGGCTCGCGCCGGCGCGGGATCGGCCCCGAGCAGTTCGCGGTATGCGGCGTGGAAGGCCGGCGAATGATCCATGTGGAGCCGGTGCGCTACCTCGTGCGCGACGGTCGAGCGCCGGACGTGCGGCGGCGCGCAGATCAGCCGCCAGCTGTAACGGATGACGCCGGTCGACGCGCAGCTCCCCCAGCGGCCCTTGGGATCGCCGATCGCGACGCGGCTGATGGTGACGCCGGCCCTGGTGGCGAATTCGGCGGTTTCTTCGGTCAGCACCGCGAGCGCGCGGCGTTTGAGCCAAGTCTCGATGCGTCTCGGCAACCCCTCCAATGGTCCACCGCAGACCAACCTTCCGCCACCCGGGCCTTGTGCCGGGGTCCACTGCGCCTCCGAGCCTGGGATTTGCGGCCCCGTGGATGCCGGCACGAGGCCGGCATGACGGTGGAGGGTTACCGTCCGCGACCGCTCCAGCGACCAGTCGATGATGACGTCCTCGCCTTCTACCGGGATCAACGCCCCCGGCGCGAAAGGCCGCCCCGCGGGCAGTTTCGCACGTTGCGTGTCGATCCAGCCGCGATGTTCGTTGGCCCAGGCCATCGCCTGTTTGAGCGAGGCGCGCGGCGGAATGGTCAGCCGAACGCGGCCGCTGGCCGGATCGACCGACAATCGCATCCGTCGCGCACGGGCGTGACGCACGACGTCGAGATCGGCGGTCACAGCTTGCGATCGACCAGGTGGAATTCGAGCTCGCCGGCGTCGTCCTCGCTGACCGTCCAGCCGCGCGTCGATTCTCCGGCGCGATGCACCGCCTCACGATCGCCGCACACGAGATAATGCCAGTCGGGCAGTTGTTCGCCATTGGCGCGCAGGCGATAGGCGCAGGTCGTAGGCAGCCAATCGGTAGTGAAGACGTTCTTGACCGTCAGCCGCACGCAATCGGGCACGAAGGCGCGGCGGTTGCGGTAATCCTTGCACTGGCCCGAGCGGCGGTCGAGCATCCGGCACGCGACATTGGTGGGGTAGAGCTCGCCGGTCTCGTCGTCCTCGAGCTTGTGGATGCAGCATTTGCCGCAGCCGTCGCACAACGCTTCCCACTGGCCGCGATCGAGTTCGGCCAGCGTCTTGGTTTCCCAGAAACGATCGGTCATTGAGGGCGGGCCCTGACCCAACGCTTGATCTCGTCGGCGGTGGCATCGGCGCCCTGATCGGTCGGCAGCAAGGCCAACGGCTTGCCGGCACCGTCCATCAGATAGGCAGCGTTGGAATGTTCCATCAGATAGCCGCCGTTGGGCGTGGTCTTGCCCTTGGAGGCGAAGACGCCGAACTCGGTCTCGACCTTGGCGATCGCCGCCGGGCTGCCGGTCAGCCCGACGAAGCGCGGGTAGAAGGCCGAGACGAATTGCTTGAGCACCGCGGGCGTGTCGCGCTCGGGATCGACCGTGACGAATACCGGCACCACCTTCGCCGACAGCGCGGGATCGCTCTTGTCGAGCTTGCGCATCGCCGCGCCGATCGTCTGCGCGGTGGTCGGGCAGACGTCGGGGCAATAGGTATAGCCGAAATACATGATGCGATATTTGCCGGCCAAGGCGCCGTCGCCGAACGGCTTGCCGTCCTGATCGGTCAGCTGGAACGGGCCGCCGATCTTCGCGCCGGCGAGCGGCGCGTCGGTGGGGGCGGCATTCGAGCAGGCGGTGAGGCCGAGCAGCAACGCGATCGGGAAAAGACGCAGGTTCATTGCAGCGCCAGCCTTGATCTTTTACCGGCGGCTACGCAAGTTTCATCCCGACTTTCCCGCAGGGCAGAGCATCATGATCGCACGTCTTTCCCACATCGCGCTGGCCGGCGCGCTGGCCGTGACCGCGCTTCCCGCCGCGGCGCAACTCGCCAGCGGCTCGCCGAGCTATCAATTCCTCGACGCGGTCAAGAACGCCAAGGGCAGTGACGTCGAGTCGATCCTGGCCAAGCCGGGATCGCGGATCATCGACACGCAGGACCCGTCGACCGGCGAAGGCGCGTTGCACATCGTCGCCCGCCGCGACGATTCGAAATATCTGTCCTATTTGCTGGCCAAGGGCGCCAATCCCAACATCAAGAACCGGCAGGGCGACACGCCGCTGCTGGTCGCGATCGATCGCGGCTATGACGACCTGATCCCCATCCTGATCAAGTACAAGGCCAACCCCAATCTGGCCGGTGACGGCGGGCAGACGCCGCTGATCAAGGCGGTGCTGCGCCGCGACGAGCAGATGGTGCGCGACCTGATCGAAGGCGGCGCCGATCCCGACAAGCGAGATTACATGGCCGGCAAATCGGCCCGCGACTATGCCAATGCCGATACGCGCAACCCGACGATGATCAAGCTGTTCGCCGACCTGCCGACGGGGCCCAAGCGCGGGGTGTCGGGGCCGACGCTGCGCTGAGCCTGCGCGGCCGACCGTGGCCCGCGCTCAGGCCGGCTGGCTGCCGGGCAGTTTCTTGAACAGGGCGCGGTCCTCCGGCCGGAACCCCCATTTCCACAGCACGAACAGATAGCTGACCATGATCGCCGGCACGCCGGCCGACAGTTCGAGCCATTCGAAATGTTTGGGCAAGGTCGTGAACGCGACCCCGACCAACGTCGCGACCAGCCCCGCCCCGACCAGCGACCAGCGCCAGCCGGCGACCCGCGCCTTCAGCAAATGGCCGAGGAAGTTGGACTTGATCACCGATCCCACGGTCAGCGCGATCAGCAAGGCGATGGCGACGCCGGCACCTTGCACCGAATCGCGATCGCCGAACCGCGCCAGCACGCTGTGCTTCCAGTCGAACGAGCGCATCGCTACGACCAGGCCGAAGCTGAGCGCGATCTGCAACAACAGCACGCCGATCGAGATCATCAGATTGCGGTGTCGCGCGATATAGACCAGCGCCGATTCGCACACTGCCCCGGTTGAGGCGAACACTTCCGCCCACAGCAGGAAGGCGAGCGCGGCGGTGCCGGCGACGAACTGCCGCCCGACGAGGCCCATCACCCCTTCGCCCGGAATCGAGCCCATCAACGCCAGGCACATCTGCAGCGCCATGATCCAGAAGCCGACCTGGCGGACCTGGTCGGCGATCGCCGCCTTGTCGTCGCGCGCCAGGCTGGTGGCGATGACCGGGCCCAGGATCGGGTCGAAGCTGGTCTTCAGTTTCTGCGGGATCGAGGCGATCTGCTGCGCCATGTAATAGATGCCGACGATCGCCGGCGGGAACAGCAGGCCGAGAATGAAGCGATCGACGTTGCGCGTCGCCCATTCGATCGCGTCGGCGCCCGCGAGCGGCGCATTGCGCCGGGCGAGCGTGGCGACACTGGCGACTTGCGGCGTCCAGCCGTGCGGCAGGCCGTAGCTGCGGATCAGCGGCACCAGCGAGGCGCCCATCGCGGCGACCATCGACAGCATATAGGCGAGTACCAGCCCATTGCGCGCATCGATGAAATAGAAGGCCAGGGCGGCGATCGAGATCGTCCAGGGCTCGATCACCGCACGCGCTGTGACGCTCGCCTTGATGTTGTGGCGGAACGCGAGCGCCGACAACGCCACGTCGGACCAGGCGCTGGCGACGATGATACAGGGCAGCAGCCGCTCGATCGGCGTGATGTCGCCATGCGGGTACATTACCTCGGGCAAGGCGATCAGCACCGCGCCGGCGATGGTCGAGGCGAGCATCGCCACCGCCATCCCGTCCCACACGACATGCGGATGCGGGCGATCGGTATTGGCCAGCGCCTGGGCGAGCCCGCGCTTCAGCCCCAACGTGGCGATCAGCGCGGCGAGCTCGACCACCACGACCGCGAGCGCGAACCGCCCGACCGCATCGGGCCCATAGAGCCGTCCCGCGACGAACAGGAACGGGATGCGCGCGGCGAGCCGCAGGATGAACCCGGTGATGTTGGTCCGCCCGCCCTTGGCGAGCGCGGCGAGATCCTCGTCGGCCGCGGTGGGCGGGACGACCGGCGGCGAGGCGGCCGCGTCAGTCGACACGCGCCATTCCCCCGATCGTGCGTCCGGCGAGCGCGGGACGATTCAATGCGCGGCGCCCCAGCTGGGGCCGGTACCGATCTCGACCACGAGCGGCACCGACAGCCGCACCGCCGGCTCCGACGCGGTCGACATGACGTGCTGGATCACCGGCTTGGCCGCCTCGACCTCTGCTTCGGGCACTTCGAACACCAGTTCGTCATGGACCTGGAGCAGCATCTTGGTACCGGTGAGGCCTGCTTTCTCCAGCGCGGGGCCCATTCGCGCCATCGCGCGCTTGATGATGTCGGCGCTGGTGCCCTGGATCGGCGCGTTGATCGCGGCGCGCTCGGCGCCCTGACGGACGTGCTGGATCGGCGCGCGGATCTGCGGGAAATGCGTCTTCCGGCCGAACAATGTCTCGGTGTGGCCCTTCTGCCGCACATGCTCGAGCGTCTCGGTGATATAGGCCGAGATACCCGGGAAACGGTCGAAATAGCGCGAGATCATCGCCTGCGCCTCATCCGCGTCGATCTCCAGCCGGCTGGCCAGGCCCCAGCGCGAAATGCCGTAGAGGATCGCGAAATTGATCGTCTTGGCGCGTCCGCGGGTGTCGCGGTTGACCTCTCCGAACAATTCGTTGGCGGTCGCGGCGTGAATGTCCTCGCCGCGCAGGAACGCGTCGCGCAAGGGCGGCACGTCGGCCATGTGCGCCGCCAGCCGAAGCTCGATCTGCGAATAGTCGGCGGCCAGGATGACGTTGCCCGGCTCCGCGACGAAGGCGTCGCGGATCTGGCGCCCGATCTCGGTGCGGATCGGGATGTTCTGGAGGTTGGGGTCGGTCGAGGCCAGCCGCCCGGTCTGCGCCCCGGTCAGCGAATAGCTGGTATGGACGCGCCCGGTGTCGCGATCGATCTGCTGTTGCAGCGCGTCGGTATAGGTCGATTTGAGCTTCGACAGCTGACGCCAGTCGAGCACCAGGCCGGCGATCGCGACGCCCTCGGCCTTCATCTTCTCGAGTACCGTGACGTCGGTCGAATAAGCGCCGGACTTGCCCTTCTTGCCGCCCTTCAGCCCCATCTTGTCGAACAGGATCGCGCCCAATTGCTGGGTCGACCCGATCTGGAACGGCTGCCCGGCCTCGGCCTGGATCTCTTCCTCCAGCCGCGCCATTTCCTGCGCGAACTGGCTCGACAGGCGCGAAAGCTGGTCGCGATCGACCTTGATCCCGGCGCGTTCCATGCCGGCGACGACCGGGATGATCGGGCGGTCGACCATCTCGTAGACGCGCGTCGCGCCTTCGTGCGC
>NZ_JBQCCN010000182.1:0-3983 GCF_051962185.1 Sphingomonas sp. | reverse complement strand
TGAGCTTCCAGTCGGCGAGCGACAGCGAAGTCATCATTGAGGGCTATCGCGCCTGGGGCGTCGGCGTGCTGTCGAAATTGAACGGCATGTTCGGCCTGGCACTCTACGATCGCGGCCAGAAGATGATGCTGTGCGCGCGCGACCGATATGGGGAAAAGCCGTTCCTCTATACGTTGCGCGACCGCTTCTTCGCCTTCGGGTCCGAATATAAGGCGCTGCTGGCGCTCCCCGGCGTGCCGCACGACCATGACGAATTGCGCGTCGTCACCGAGACCTGCCAGCCGGGATCGAGCGCCGATCGCCAGCGCCAGACCGTCTTCACCGCGATCGAGCAATTGCTCCCCGGCGAAGCGATGGTCCTCAATTGCCAGACGCTCGACACCAAGCATTGGCGCTATTTCGACATCGACCTGACGCGCGAACGCCAGTTCGCCAATCCCAAGGATGCGATGGCGGAGTTCCGCGACCTGTTCGTCGATTCGGTGCGCATCCGCATGCGCTCGGACGTCGAGGTCGGCTCGTGCCTGTCGGGCGGGCTCGATTCGTCGGCGATCGTCGGCGCGGTCCGCCACCTGCTCGGCCCCGACGCGGTCTATCACACCTTCACCGGCCGCTTCCCGGGCACGCCCGCCGACGAATGGCATTATGCCGAGATGGTGGTGAACGCCTCGGGCGTCACCAGCCATATCGTCGAGCCGACCGTCGACCGCTTCATCGCCGATTTGCCGAGCTTCATGTGGCACAACGAACTGCCGGTCGGATCGTCGAGCCAGTTCGCGCAATGGTGCGTATTCCACCTCGCCAAGCAGCACGGCATCACCGTGCTGCTCGACGGCCAGGGCGCCGACGAGCTGATGGGCGGCTATGAGCAATATTTCGCTTATTACATCCGCGCGCTGAAGGCGCGGGGCGAGACCGATCGCCTGGCGCGCGAATTGCCCGAGATCGAGCGCCGCTACCCGGCCGCGCAGATGGATCGCGCGATGCGGATGAAATCGGCGGTGCCACAGCGGTTGCGCCACGCGCTGGCGCATATGCTCAACCGCGGCTCGGACATCCGCTTCGGGCTCAAGCCCGGCTTCAGCGAGGCGGTATCCGACCAGCGGGCGCGCACCGATCATGGCAGCGGCGATCCGCTGCGCGATGCGCTCTATGAGGACAGTTTCGAGCGCTTCCTGACCACCTTGCTGCGCTATGGCGACCGCAATTCGATGGCGCATTCGCGCGAGGTGCGCTTGCCGTTCTGCGACCATCGCCTGTCCGAATTCGTCCTGTCGCTGCCCCCCGAACTGATCATGGGCGACGTCCAGACCAAGCGCCCGATCCGCGAAGGCCTGCGCGAGTTCCTGCCCGAGGCGATCGCGACGCGCTGGAACAAGCAGGGCTTCCGTCCGCCGCAGGATCTGTGGTTCACCTCGCCCGGCTTCCTCGAGCTGATGCAGGACACGCTGACCTCGGCCTCGTTCCGCCAGTCCGAGATCTGGGACCAGAAATGGTGGCTGAAGGTGCTCGACCGCATCCGCGCCGGCGACCTCGGGCTCGGCTGGAATTTGTGGCAGCCGTTCATCCACGAAATGTGGAAGCAGCATTTCCTCAAACCCGCGACGCAGGGCATCGAGCCGAAGCGCCTCGCCGCCTGACGCCTCACGCCCGCGATGGACATCCTGCTGATCAACGGGACGCATCCCGCGGCACCGCACATTTCGGGCGTGCGCGCGGGGCGGTTCGCGAGCGAGCTGGCGCGGATGGGGCATCGCTGCGTGCTGCTCTGCCCGCCGGTGCCCGGTGCGGCCGCGAGTCCGCCGGCGTCGATCGCGGATCACGACTGGTCGCGGCCGCTGATCGTCGAGGCCGAAGATCCCGGCACGGCCGGAGGCGGCAACGCGGTCGCGACCTTCGCCGATCTCTTGCGCTATGGCGGCCGCCGCGCCGCCTTTCAGCGCAATGTCGTCACGGCGGGCCGCGCGCTCGCCGCCGATTTCCGGCCACAGATCGGCTGGGCGACCTTCGGTTCGCTCGAAGCGGTGACCGCGCTCCGCACGCTGGCGCTGGCGCTGGGTTTCCCCTGGATCTTCGACGACAAGGACAATCCCGACATCTATGTCCCGCGGGTCGCGCGCCTGCCGCTCGCCTGGCGGCTGCGGGGGTATGCGGCGCTCCAGGCCAATTCGGTGCTCCACGGCATGGCGGCGCGGCGCTGGCTCGGCGACACCGCCGAGGTAATCTACAGCGGCGTCGACGCCTGTTTCTTCGAGGCCCATCCCGCCCCCCAGCCGGCGCGGCGCTATGTGACGCTGGTCGGCAGCCTCTATTATCGCGAGACGGTCGACGCGATTCTCGGCGCGATCGCGGAGTTCAACGCGAGCAGCGGCCGGCCGCCGGTCAGCGTGATCCATCTCGGCAAGCAGGGCGACTGGCTGCGCAACGATCGCGGAGTCGAGATCGAGATCCCCGGCTATGTCTCGCCCGATGAGATGGCCCAATTGTGCCAGCACGCCCTGGCCAACATCTACGTCTTCCTCGGCCGCACTTTTCACCACAAATTGTTCGAGCTGCTCGCCTGCCGTCGCCCGGTGGTCGCTTATGGCGGCGAGTTGCGCGAAAGCATTTCCGAAGCGACCCGCCTCCACGCCCCGCTGGCGATGCCGACCACGCCGGGGGCGCTTGTCGAAGCGCTTACGGCGGCCGAACATTTCACCCCAGACCCCAACATGCCCGAACGCTTCTTCACGTGGCCCGAACAGGCTGCCATGGTCGAGACCGCGATGAGGAGATTGATCGGATGAGCGACGCCGCCGCGCCGACCACGCAGGAGCGCGTGATCGACCAATATTTCGAGACGACCTCGTCGCGCACCGCCTTCACCGAGGCGATGAAGGCCAATGCCGTGTCGACGCTCGGCCGCCTGCTCGGCGACTGGGGCGCGCAGCCGGGCGAAGTGATGGTCGATCTCGGCTCGGGCATGGGCGAAGGCTGCCTGTTCGCGCTCTCGCGGGGCGCTGCGAGCGCGACCGGCATCAATCTGTCGAGCGGCGAGAACGAGCTGGCGCGCGAGCGCGTGCCGGGCGCGACCTTCCTCGACACCGATCTCGTTTCCGGCCTCAAGGGCCTCGCCGACGGCAGCGTCGACCGTATCATGGCGCTCAATATCCTCGAACATATCGACAAGCAGACGCTGGCGACGGTGCTCGAAGAAGGAGCGCGCGTGCTCAAGCCGACCGGCTGTCTGGTCGCAATGACTCCCAATGCCGGATCACCGTTCGGGTCGATGACGCGCTATTGGGACATCACGCACGAGATCGCTTACACGCCCTCGGCGTTCCGCCAGATCGGCCTGTTGTGCGGGTTCAAGCGGTTCGATTTCCGCGAATGCGGCCCGCGCCCGCACGGTGTCGTCAGCACGATCCGCTACGTCTTGTGGCAGATGATCCGGCTGAGCATCAAATTCCGGCTGATGGTCGAGATGGCCTCGACCAAGGGCGGCATCTACACCGCCGACATGCTCACGCGGATGGCGAAATAGCCTCCGCGACGAGGCGCTTCACCAACTCCTCGCCCGCCACGCTCGCGCGCCAGCCGATCAGCTCGCCCGCCCGCGACGGATCGGCGTGCTGCTCGGCGATGTCGGCCGGGCGGCGCAGCCCGGGAACGCTCTTCACATGATCGCGCCAGTCGAGTCCGATGGCGGCGAAGGCGGCGGCGACGAAATCCTCCAGCCGCATGCTGATACCGGTCGCGAGGATCAGGTCCTCAGGGCTCTCGCGCTGGAGCATCGCCCGCATCGCCGCGACATAATCGGGCGCCCAGCCCCAGTCGCGCACCACGCCGAGGTCGCCGAGTTCGAGCGGTGTGCGGTCGCCTGCCGCGAAGCGCCGGATCGCCGCCATCAGCTTGCCGGTGACGAAAGTGTTCGGACGCAGCGGCGATTCGTGCGGAAACAGGAAAGCCGAGCAGGCGCGCTGGCGATGCGCGACGCGATTGGC
>NZ_JBQCCN010000181.1:0-3029 GCF_051962185.1 Sphingomonas sp. | reverse complement strand
GCTGCGACCTTGCTCACGATGAGGTCAGCAACCTCGTCGAGTGCTTTGTCATAGGCCTCGTCGGTGCCTTCGAAGTGAAGGTTGTCATCGCCTTCCTCGACACCGTCGAATTGGATAGGATTGGTCATAGTCCTTGCCTCCTGCGCAGGAGAATAACAGACAGAGTGCCTAAGGCACCTTCGTCGTCGGGGTTTTCACTGGGTGGCCAGTATACGAAAGAACCATCGTCGTGCCACGACCCGTTAATAAACAGATCATCGAGGGCATCGAGCAGTTCTTTTTCGTCGTCATTCGACTTGGGCACAGAGCGTCTCCTTCACGTGCTCTTGGTATGCGCTCTTGGCACGAATAGCACCGCGAGCGGCGGGATGCGTCAAGGGGATATGCGGAACGGAAAGCTTGTTGAGCGCACGTTGGACCTTGCGGCCCATACCAACAACGCGTAAACCGGCGTCGCTAGCTGCTCGTAAAGCCTCGCCCACGGTTTGGTCGGTGACCTTCTCCGGACTATCCGGAGTTTCACCGAACAGGTTCATGAAGCCGCACTTAGTGCGGTCGATCCCGGCGTATACGAGAGCATCCCACAGCGTTTTGGCGGCAAGACCGCCATTATGCCATGAAATGCCACGCTCGTATGCCGTGCGGGATGGTTTTTCACCGACGAAGATGAAGCTCATGTCAGTGGTTCCAGTGTTTTGGTATCGCAGGGCCTGCGCTTACCGTCGGGGATGAAAACGACTTCAGCAACAGAGTTGCCGGGGAGCACGTATTCGTCCCTAACTTCGTATAGGATGGCTTGATAGCCTCGCTGGTGGAAGAGTAGCCTCCAATGAAGCGGAAACCACCGTTCGAAACACTCACGATCAGGCGCACCAAAGACAGGCTCAAATGGCGGATCGAACTGATAAACCAGTTTTGCGATGTTTTTCGAGGCTGGAGTGTTCTCACGGAAGATGTGCTCGTACTTGTGCTTGGTGTCGTAGATTGCCTGCGACTTGAGCACTTCCTCCGTGTACTTTCGCCATTGCGATGAAGACAAAGCCTCGAACATGGCCCCGTCAAACGGGCCATCGCCGTTCTCGTTTTCCAGTCTCCAGACTTGCTTGCACATTATTCGTACACCGTAATGTCTAATTTACCAAGGTATTTCAACCGTTTATCCTTGGTAACGTGGTGTTCCATAGCGAGGCGAGCCTCTTCGGCGTTGGGTGCATGGATCGTCTTGGACATCCAAGTCATGCCATGGCTTTGCGTCATCCATGACGCCGACACCAGAAACTCTGGCATTGACGTCATGGAGAGAGGCTTAGTCTTGTCCCGGCTCGGCATCGCACGGGTCCAGCTTGATGAAGATTTCCTCGATCAACTCGGGGTTCACCTTCAACTGCTCGAATGCGCCGATCATGGAGTCAGCAAGCTGGTTCAGCGATTGGCCGTTCTGGTTGGCAAGGGTAACGAGCATGTCGAAGCCCACGACCATATAACAGCCCGGACATAGTGCCTGATAGAGACGCTGACCAACTGTGCGGTTTTCCGCACCTTCGCGCATAGCCATGTCCAATTTCTTGGCCATGGCCTTGCCAAGTTCAGCCCGCGTGCCGTCAGGCACGTGGATCAAGTTAGGGTCGCCGCCGTAGACGCGACCTTCAGTTCCTGCCATCTTTCTTTCCTCCGTTACATCGGGCCGTAATAGAAGTTCTGGTAATAAGCGATGAGTTCTTCTTCGCTCATGTGCTTGGGCATGGTGAGCACAGCCCACCAAGTGAGGAAGGCCTCAATCACCGAGCACCTGTGCGAAACGGTCGTTCAGGACGAGTTCGTCCGAACGATAGACGGCAGGACCACCGTCGTCGTGCCAGCGGTCGATATGCTCGTCCTGCTCAGCACGGTCGATGAGCCCCTTCTTGGTCAGGTATACCTGATCGCCGGGGGTGGAGGAATTGTCGTCGATCACGCGGAGCACTTCGCCCTTCTGTACAAGATCGCTGACGTCACACTGGGTACGCAAGCCCGACTGCGGGCTAATCTCACGAAGATTGACACACATTTCCGTTACTCCAATTAGGCGTATTGAGACATGGAGTCAGCAGCGTCATCGAGGCACTCTTTGGCACCTTCGATGGCATTGAATGCTGCTGCCATGCTGTCGTCCGCCTGCTCCAAACTATCAGCGAGGTCACGTGCCTCGCTGACCAGTTCGCGTACTTCGTCGCGCTCCTTACCGATCTGCTCGGTAAGTTTGTCTAAGCGACGACGAATGGTTTGACGTTCACGCTTGTTCATGGGGTTCCGCCGACAAACCGAGCAGCTTGACGATGCGCTCGATACCGACACGGTTAATCGTCTGGCAGCCGATTGCGACACGATCGGTATAGACCGTCATGTCATAACCTGAGCCACGGACAGTGACGTTGCGCACGAGGATGCGGCGAGTGCTTGGATCAGCACCACGCCACGCCTCACGCAATGTATCGTTCCACAGACGAGTGAACTCGGTGACAGTGACACCATACGAGTTCTCGTTCATAATACGGACGACCTTGCCTGTCCGGTCCTTGACCAGACGCAGCCAGTTGTGATTGATCGCGAGATCATCCGAACCGTAGGTTGTAATGCCATTCTTGCTGGTGTCGTTGAGCCACTTCTGCGCATGCTCGGGCAGCGTGGTCGGGTCGAGTTCCGGCATCCACAGATACGGCGGAACCGGCGGCGTGAACGCGGCCACGAACTTGGCCTTGGCTGACCGGAAACCTTCCGGCACCTTGAGTTCATCCTCGGTCAGGTCGAGGCCGTAGGCAGCGGGATCGACGTCACCATGCAGCCACTCGGTGAACCGGTCCTTCGGGTTCATCAGGTTTTCGATGGTGGTCGGTGCGAGGACATTGATCTTGGCGTCGTGAATTGCCTGCACGACACCGCCGAAGGCGACGATCTTGTTGAGATCGTTTAGCGCGCGTGCGGTCGTCTCGGGGATAATGACCGACTTGTCGGTGAACCACTGCAGCAGCAGGTTCTTGTTGATCGAGACG
>NZ_JBQCCN010000180.1:0-10109 GCF_051962185.1 Sphingomonas sp. | reverse complement strand
CCGACGCCGCTCGCTCCCGGAGATCATTCGAATAGGGTCTCGCCATGATCGCTGGCCTCCATCCCCAGCCACCAGGTTGAATCAGATCTCAACCCGCTTGGGAATCCCCATTCGATTCAATCAATCAGAAAACGAGTCTAGAAGCGGACGCCGACACCCGCCGCGACGTGGCGGCGCTGCAGGTTGATGCCGTAGAAGCTGCCGTAATCGGCGTAGTTGATCTCGCCCATCACATAGACGTTCTTGGTGACGTTGACGTCGACGCCCAGCGCGCCCTGCACGCCTTCCTTATGGGCATCGGCGGAGGCGCCGCCGCTGCTGGCATTGAAGCTGATGCGGGCATAGCCGGCCTTGGCGTAGATCACGACCTTCGGCGCGACGACGAAGCCGAGACGGCCGCCGACGCCCAGATTGCCATTCTCCTTCAGGCAGCTGCCGCTGTCGCACAGCGAAACGCTCGAGCCTTCGTAGACCGCATAGGCGCCGATCGTGACGTTCTTGGCGCGCAGGTCGAAGCCGACCTCGCCGCCGTACGACACCGCACTGCCGATCTTGTAGATGCCGCTGTTATCGCTGACGGTCGGCGTCTCATAGCCGATGCGCGCCTCGAGGCGGACGCCCGACAGCTTGGCTTCGTCAGCCGGCTTGTCCTGCGCGAACGCGACACCCGGGACGCACGCCATCAACGCGGCGAGCGCGACAAACTTCTTCATGATTATACCCCCACACTCATTGGTGTTCGACCGGCAAGTCGCCAGGACGGCGCGCCAGACGCGTGCCGCTAGGATAAGACACCTCTATTGTCCAGTAGCCTATTCGTGCTCCCTACCCATTATGGATCAAGCATTTAGGTCCGTTTCGGCGGGGTCAGTATAGCTATCGCGCGCCGCCGCGTGACGGCTGGAGCGGTACGGCGCCGACTGCCGCCCGGAAATCGGGGTCGTCGATCAACGTGCCGACCAGGTCCGCGTACAGCGCGGTGTACATCCGGTCCGCCTTGTCGATCGCGATCACGCCGAAATACGAACTGCCCCAGCGCCGCTCGACGCGCAGCCGCTTGCGCAGCAGTTCGCGCCCGTCGCGCGTGACGACGAATTCGGCGCCGAGCCGGCCGCGCGCTTCGCCGATCGGGGCGCCGACATCGCTCTCGGTCAGCGTGCCGCCGATCGCGATCGGCGCGGTCGCGTCGAGCTTTCCCGCCGCGGCGAGCTGCGCCTTGAGCGTTTCGCCGAGATAGGCGGCGAACGACCCGCCCTCCGGCCGGACTTGCGATACGCGGATCCCCAACGCCTTGTCGGACAGGCCGGGCGCGGCGGTGAAGCTGCCGACCGCCATCGCCGGCAGTCGTGCCGCGCCGATCCGGTCGATCACCGCGATAGACGGCTGCGGCGCGGGCATGCGCGGGATGGCGCACCCGCCGAGCGCGACCGCCGCGGCGAGCGCGGCCAGCCGGGCGACGGTCACGATGCCGGCGCGGTCGCCGCCGGGCTCGGCGCGGGTGCCGCCGCGGCGACGGGAATCACCACCGTCGCGCCGCTCGCGGCGGGATAGGCGGGATCGCCGGCGATCGCGTTCAGCGTGTGGCTGACGGTTAGATGGATCATCGTCTTCGCCGCTTCCTCGAACCCCTTCACCTTGACGACATCGGGCGGCAGCGTCTTGTTCCCGAACTTGAAGATGATGCGGTAATGCTCGACCTTGACGATCGGCGCCCCGTTGGCCGGCGTATAGGTCGACGTCACGTCGTAAGTGTCGCCCGCGATCACCCCGGCGAGGCCGAGCGTCAGGCCGGCGGCGAACCCCTTTTTGGCGGCGCCCTTGTCTGGAATGTCGTTCATCAGGATGGTCAGCCGCCCGCCATTGGCCAAGGGAGTCGCGCTGGTCGCGCCGAACACGCCGGTCGCCGCCACTTCCTTTTCGATGATCGGCGAGGCGTATTTGGTCGCCTTCGCGTTGGCGACGCCGTCGGTCTGAAATTCGGAAATCAATTGCACCGGCGGTGGGTTGGTCACCGCGACCTTCTCGGCGGCGGTCAGTTCGACCAGCTTGTTCTCGACATAGACGGCGGCGTGCGCGGCGCCGGCGATGGCGATCGTCGCGGCGCAGCCCGCGAGCATGATGCGACGCACCGACAGGCGCCCGCGATCGGCGATTGAAACCATGGATTGCCCCTCCCCACAAACGGTCCAGGCCGGACCGTCGTGCGCATCTTGGCGAGGCCGGCGGCCCAGCGCAACGGGGAAGAGCGGGGAGCGCCATCGCCAGCGCTCCCCGCCGTCTCGCGCGGTCAGCGAACCTGCGCGTCGTGCTTCTGGCGATAGATGGCGCGGCTGGTGCGGTCCTGCATGCGCTCGATGCGATAGCGTTCGCGACCGTTGAGCCCGCCGCCCGACGCTCGCGCCCGCGCTTCATAGCGTGCGATGCGGCCTTCGCGCCGTTCGAGCCGATAGGCCTCGCGGCGATTGAGCTCGCCGGTGCGGACGCCGTTATAGATGCGATCCTGCTGGCGATGCTGGCGCTGGTTGATCCGTGCCTCGGCCGGCGCGGCGGCAGTCAGCGCGGCGAGCCCGATCAGGGCGGCACATAAGAGCCTGGTACGCATGTCTCTTCTCCTCTCGGTTGCAATGCCGCGAGGATAACGGGCGGGCGACGGCCACCCTTCGGTCCTGCCGGCTCAGATCCAGCCGGGCGCATGGACGATCTCGAGCTTGAGTCCGTCTGGATCGGCGAAGAACACGGCATAATAGTCGCCCGAATAGTCGGGATAATGCGCCGGTGGGTCGAGCACCGGAATGCCGCGCTCGACCAGCAGTGCGTGCGCGGCGTCGACCGCGGCGCGGCTTTCCACTCGCCACGCGAGGTGGTGGAGGCCGGGTGCATAGCGATCATGCCCACCCCCGCTGGTCGCGACGCGGATGCCGATCGACGCGCCGAACGGCTCGCGGTCCTTCAGGTCCCATTCGCAGCCGTCGCGCTGGTCCTTGACCTGGGTATAGCCGAGGAAATCGAGCACCGGACCATAGACGCGCCTGGCCGCCGCGACGTCCGATACGCTCAGGTCGATATGGTGGACGGCGCCGCGATTGGCCCCTGCGTCGGTCATGAGTCGACTCCTTCAGCCGTAGAACATATCATGAACATATCACCCGATTCGGAGGAACGCCATGCTGTTGCAAAAGCTCCATCGCCTGTTCTTCGCCATCAAGCCCGCGCTCCACGTCGTCCCGACGATCGAGGCGACGCGGCGGCTCTATTGCCCGGGGCGGCCGGTCCGCGGCGAGCACCTCCATGTCACGATGGAGATATTCGACGACCATATCGGCATGCCCGAACGGCTGGTCGAGCGGCTGATCGCGGTCGGCAACGATATCGACATGCCGGGCTTCCTGCTGTCGATGGGCCGCGTGGTCGGCACCACGCAATCGGTCGCACTGCGTCCCAGCGGCCGCTCGACCGGGCTGTCGCTGCTGCAGCGCGCGATCCGCGAGCGGGTCGCCGATGCCGGGCTGTCGAGCCGCGAGGGATGGACCTTCAATCCGCACATGACGCTCGGCTATCACGCCGGCGCCGCCTTCGCGCGGGCGATCGATCCGATCAAATGGCAAGTCGAGGAATTGGTGCTGGTGCTGAGCCATGTCGGCGAAACGCGCCACGACATCGTCAGCCGCTGGGAATTGGCACCCGAGCTGCCGCTGTTCCAGTGAGCTGTGGGCGCAAATCCTCCCCGGAACGGGGAGGGGGACCGCCGGGCGTAGCCCGGTGGTGGAGGGGGCCCCTTCCTGCGGCTACCTCCTGGCTTGTTGCTCGTTTGTCGCGGGCCCCCTCCACCAAGCCGCTCCGCGTCTTGGTCCCCCCTCCCCGTTCCGGGGAGGATTCGAGCGCCGAACGCCCGATCAGCCGATCGCCGGCAACGCCCAGTCGATCGGCTTTTCGCCATGCGCTTCCAGGAACGCATTGGCCTTGGAGAAATGACCGCAGCCGAAGAAACCCGAATAAGCCGACAGCGGCGACGGATGCGGCGCGCGCAGCACGAGATGCCGGCCGCCGCGCTCGGTCGACTCGACGAACGCCGCCTTCTTCTGCGCGTGGCTGCCCCACAGCATGAACACGACCGGCTTGGCACGGGCGTTGACCAATCGGATCACCGCGTCGGTGAAGCGTTCCCAGCCGCGCCCCTGATGCGACGCCGCCATCCCCATCTGCACCGTCAGCACCGCGTTGAGCAGCAGCACGCCCTGTTCGGCCCAATGTTCGAGGAAGCCGTGACGCGCCGGCGGGATGCCGAGGTCGCTCTCCATTTCCTGGTCGATGTTGACCCGGCTGGGCGGCGTGCGCGTCCCCGGCTTGACCGAGAAGCACAGGCCGTGCGCCTGGCCGGCACCGTGATAGGGGTCCTGCCCCAGGATGACGACGCGGACATTGTCGAGCGGGGTCAGGTCGAGCGCGCGGAACCACTCGGACCCCCGGGGAAAGATCGCCTTGCCCGCGTCCTTCTCGGCGACCAGGAACTGGCGCAGCGCGGCCATATAGTCGCTGGCGAATTCGCCGCGCAGCGGCTCGAGCCAGCTCGGGTGAAGTTTGGGCTCGCTCATCGCCTCGCCTCAGGTCGTGTGCTTGACCAGGGGTTGGTATTCGGGATGGCGCTCGATGAACGCTTTCACGAACGGGCAAATCGGGATGACCTTGAGCCCGCGGTCGCGCGCCGAATCGAGCGCCGCGCGGATCAGCTTGGAGGCGACGCCGCGCCCTTCGAGCTTCTTGGGCACGAAGGTGTGGGTGAAGGTGATGGTGTCGTCGTCGAGCTGATAAGCGGCGATCGCGCGATGGCCGTCGACCTCGAGCTCGATTTGGTTCTCGGCCCGTTTGTCGGTGACGACGTTTTCCATGCTGGTTCTCCGCCAGAGCGTTTTCGAGCTGGGTGCAACAGCCAGCGGCCCGGAAAACGCGACCACAAAAAACCAGAGCGATTCGATAGGGTCGAACGCGCTCTAGCTGCCAGTCCCGCTTAACGGTAGCACCGCGTCATGCAACCCAGCCGCCGCACCGTCCTCGCCGCATTCGCCGCAATGCCGCTGATCGGCGCGGCGCCGGCCGGGCGCAACCGGGTCGTGCTGCTGGGAACCAAGGGCGGGCCGACCCCGACGCCGCTGCGCTCCGAGCCCGCGACGCTGATCGACTTGGATGGTCGTGCCTGGGTGGTCGATTGCGGCAACGGCGTCGCCAACCAGTTGGCCAAGGCAAGGATGCCGCTCGACCGGCTGGCGCGGATCTTCGTCACGCACAATCACAGCGATCATGTCGCCGATGTCGGCAATCTGATCGAAATCGCCTGGTCGTCGGGATTGAAGACGCCGGTCACCGTCCACGGCCCGCCGCCGATCCGCCAGATCGTCCGCGACCAGCTCGCCGCGCTCGCCTACGACGTCGAGGCGCGGATTCGCGAGGAGGGCCGCGTGCCGCTCGCGCCGCTGGTGTCGGTCGACGAGCGCGCCGAGCCGGGGTTGGTCGTGCGCGACGGCGGCACGATGGTGACCTCGGCCCTGGTCGATCACGAAACGATCAAGCCGGCCTTCGCCTATCGTTTCGACACGCCGGGCCGCTCGATCGTGCTCTCGGGCGACACGCGTTATTCGGACGCTCTCGTTCGCCTCGCCAAGGGTGCCGACCTGCTGATCCACGAAGCGATCTACGGCCCGATGATCGAGCGCATGGCGGGCGAGAATGCCGCGACCCTCGCCGACCATCTGCGCCGCAGCCACACCTTGGCTGAACAGGCCGGGCTGGTCGCTGCACGCGCTGGCGTGAAGAAGCTGGTGCTGTCGCATCTCGTCCCCGGTGCCGGGGTGAGCGATGCGATGTGGATCGCCGCGGTGCGCAAGAATTTTGCCGGTCCGGTGGTGGTCGGGCGCGACCTGATGGAGGTGTAGAGGATGCTCAAGGGGATGGTGGCGGCGATGCTGTTGCTGGCGCCCGTCGCGGCGATGGCGCAGACGGTGACGATCAAGCGCGGCGAGACAGTGACGCTGGCCGTCGACGATACGGGCCCGCGCGTGGTCGAGCGGGCGGCCACCGCGCCGACCAATTTCGAGATCGTTGGGTCGGCCGAGGCGCAGCGCGGGGATTATGACCAGGCGGTCGGCCCCAATTTCCAGCCTATGGGAAAGACCGGCGCGGGCGCGCTCGCCCCCAAGCCCGAAGCCGGCAAGATCGTGCTGCGGTTCATTCGCACGCCGGGCAAGGACCAGTCGCTGCTGTCGATCCAGAACGGCTATGATCAGGCGTTGGTCTATCGCGCGGTGATGCATGTCGGAAAGGATGCCCAGCCGACCGACGTCTGCCTGGTGGCGCCGGGCAAGCTCGGGATCGAACATTGGCCTTTCGCGATCGATACACTCGACCTGTCGGACCTGCGGCTGGTCGCATGGAAGGCGGGCGACCCCGTTCCATGCGTTTGAGGGTGCTCGACTTTGCCGGCGCGTGACGGGTAGGGCGATAGGGTGATCGACCCCGCTTCCGTTCTCCACTCGACCTTCGGCTTTCCCGCCTTCCGCGGCGTGCAGGAATCGGTCGTGTCGCGCGTGCTGGCGGGGGAGAATACGCTGGCGGTGATGCCGACCGGCGCGGGCAAGTCGCTGTGCTACCAGCTCCCCGCGGTGATGCTCGACGGCACCTGTATCGTCGTCAGCCCGCTGATCGCATTGATGCACGATCAGCTCCGCGCGGCCGAGGCGGTCGGCATTCGTGCCGCCACCCTGACCAGCGTCGACGAGAATCGCGCGGAGACGCGCGGGCGCTTTCTCGATGGCGAGCTCGACCTGCTCTACGTCGCGCCCGAACGCGCCTCGGGCGGCGATTTTCGCGAGCTGCTCGAACGCGGCCGCGTCGCCCTGTTCGCGATCGACGAGGCGCATTGCGTCAGCGAATGGGGGCATGATTTCCGCCCCGATTACCGCTTGCTGCGCCCGCTACTCGACCGCTTTCCGGCCGTACCGCGGCTCGCGCTCACCGCGACCGCCGACGCGCATACCCGCGCCGACATCCTCGACCAGCTCGGTATTCCGCGCGACGGGCTGATCGTCGCCGGGTTCGATCGCCCCAACATCCGCTATGCGATCAGCCCGCGCGACAACACCACGCGCCAGATCGCCGACCTCATCGCCGAGACGCCGGGACCCGGTATCGTCTATGCCCAGACCCGCGCCGCGACCGAGAAACTGGCCGAGGCCTTGGCCAAGACCGGCCGCCCGACCCGCGCTTATCATGCCGGGCTCGACCCCCAGGTCCGCGCCAGGAACCAGGCCGATTTCGTCGCCTCGGAAGACATGGTGATCGTCGCCACGGTCGCGTTCGGCATGGGCATCGACAAGCCCGACGTCCGTTTCGTCGCCCATGCCGGCCTGCCCAAGTCAATCGAGGCTTATTACCAGGAGACCGGGCGCGCCGGGCGCGACGGCGATCCGGCGATCGCGCATCTGTTCTGGGGCGCCGACGATTTCGCCCGCGCCCGTCAGCGGATCGGCGAGGTCGATACCGCGCGGCAACCGGGCGAGCGCGCCCGGCTCAACGCGCTCGGCGCTTTGGTCGAGACCGCGCAATGCCGCCGCAAATTGCTGCTGGCGCATTTCGACGAGCGCGACGCGCCCGATCGCTGCGGCAATTGCGACAATTGCCTGGCCCCGCCCGCCGCGATCGACGCGACGATGACGGCGCAGAAATATCTCTCGGCGGTGTTCCGCACCGGCCAGAGCTTCGGCAGCGGCTATGTCGAGTCGATCCTGACCGGCCAGTCGAGCGAGCGCAGCCTGATGAACGGGCACGAGCGGCTGTCGGTATTCGGCATCGTCGACGGCGAGGAAGCGGCGCTGCTGCGCCCGGTCGGCCGCGCGCTCCAGGTCCGCGATGCGCTGCGCACCAACCCGCACGGCGGGCTCGAATTCGGCCCCGGCGCGCGCGCGAGCCTGAAGCAAGGCGAAAAGGTCGAGCTGGTGCTGCCGCCCAAGCGCGAGCGCCGCCGCCGCGCGGGTGCCGCCGGCGGCACCAACCCGGTCGGCGATCCGCTGGTCGAGGCATTGCGCGACAAACGCCGCGAACTCGCGCGGGAAGCGAGCGTGCCGCCCTATGTCATCTTCCACGATTCGGTGCTGCGCGCGATGGCCGAACTCAAGCCCGACAGCCGCAATGCGCTCGGCACGATTTCGGGCGTGGGCGAACGCAAGCTCGAGGCTTATGGTGACGCCTTCCTGCAAGTCATCCGGGAGGCGGCATGATCGGATTGGTGGCATTGGTGCCGTTGCTGCTGGCGACGCAGGCCGCCGCCGATCGCCCGCAAGTGCCCGATGGCCCGCCGCCCGATCGTATCGTCGCTGGCCAGACAGGGCCGTGGGGATCGAGCGAGCGCAACTGGAGTATCGATCGCAGCGGGGCGGTCACGCTCAGCTACCGGGACCAGCCGCTGAAAGGCGGCGGCGACAAAGTGCCCGTGACCCATGTCGTCCGCTTTTCCGCCGGGCCGCAGGGCTTCGCCGCGGTGCGTGCCATCCTGCTGCCGATCGAGCGCTCGCGGGGACCATCCTATCGATGCCTCCAGCCCATCACCGATGCGGGCTCGGCGGGGGTCGGATGGGTCTATGGCGCCAGGATCGTCAATTACGGCCTCGACAGCGGGTGCCTCGATCGACCCGGCGATCCGGGTTGGGGACCGTTCCAAGAGGCGGATCGCCGGATAGACGCGATGGCGGCGGCCGCTACCGACCGGGTGACGGAGGACAGGCCTTGATCGAGCGCGGCAATCGCGTGAAGGCTGGCGGCGATGGGCGCATGAAGGACAAGGTGACGCGATGATGATCCGCAAGGTCGACGACAGCATTTCGGTGGCGCCGCAGATTTCGGTCGAGGACGTGGCGGCGATCAAGGCGGCGGGCTTCACCGCGATCGTCAACAATCGCCCGGACGATGAGGAAGCGGGGCAGATCCCGGGCGACGCGATTCGCGACGCGGCGCTGGCGGCGGGACTGACCTATACCGCGATCCCGATCACCCATGCCGGGTTCAGCTATCCGCAGATCGCGGCGATGGCCGAGGTGCTGGCGGGGGCCGAGGGCCCGGTGCTCGCGTTCTGCCGCTCGGGCACGCGGTCGTGCAATCTCTGGGCGCTGGCCCAGGCCAGGAACGGGGCGGATGCCGACGCGCTGATCGAAAAGGGGGCGGGCGCCGGCTACAATCTCGACGGTCTCCGGCCGCTGCTCGACCAGCTCAGGGCGCAGGCATGAGCCAGGACCAGCTGATCCAGCTGGCGGGGTCGGTGGTGGCGATCCTGGCGCTGGCCGGCGTCGCGCGCTGGCTCAAGCTGGGCGAAAGCCGCATCGCCAATGAGGACGATGCGCGCCGCTTCGCCGAAGAAGCATTGGCCGGATTCGAGGGCGGCCGCGCGCTCGTCTCGGGCGACGGCTGCGCGGCGTTGGTCGCCGGCCATGGCGCGATCGCGGTGGTCAAGCGCCATGGCGCCAAGGTCGCGGTGCGCCGGCTGGTCCCCCCGGTCGAAGTGCATGAAGCGGTCGAAGGCGCGACGGTCGAAACCGGCGAGCGCCTGTTCGGACCGGTCGTGTTGTTCGGCATCACCGCCGATCAGGTTCGCGGGCTGGAAGCGCCACTGACACTCGTGTAAGCAACGCGCCGATGGATGCGCACAAGCTCCCCGATATCGTCTCGCTCGCGGTGCCCGGCTTCGTGCTGCTGGTGCTGGCCGAGATGCTCGTCGCCTGGGCCAGGGACAAGAGCCGCTACGAGCCCAAAGACACGCTGACCAGCCTCGCGCTCGGCACCGGCAGCACCGTGGCCGGCGCGATCACCGCGGGCGCGATCTATGCGCTGGCGACCTGGCTGTACGGCCATTTCCGGATCGTGACCTTGCCCCATCCCTGGGCCTGGTATTGGTTCGTATTGTGCTTCGTGATCGACGATTTCGCTTATTATCTGTTCCACCGCTCGGCGCATCGCGTGCGCTGGTTCTGGGCGAGCCACGTCATCCACCACAGCTCGCAGCATTATAATCTGTCGACCGCGCTGCGGCAGACCTGGACCGGGTTCATCTCGATCGCCTTCATCTTCCG
>NZ_JBQCCN010000179.1:0-19446 GCF_051962185.1 Sphingomonas sp. | reverse complement strand
GGAACTGCTAGGGTTGTGGAATGGGCAACGGCGGGGGGATCGGCACCGGTGGGGGAAAGGGCAACGGCGGGGGCAAGGGCAGCGGGGGCGGAAACGGCAACGGCGGCGGGAACGGCAACGGTGGTGGAAACGGCAACGGCGGCGGCAACGGCAGCGGTGGCGGAAACGGCAACGGCGGCGGGAACGGCAACGGTGGCGGGAACGGCAACGGTGGCGGGAACGGCAGCGGCGGCGGGAACGGCAGCGGCGGCGGGAACGGCAACGGTGGCGGCAACGGCAGCGGTGGCGGAAACGGCAACGGCAACGGTGGCGGAAACGGCAGCGGCGGCGGGAACGGCAACGGCGGTGGCGGGCATTGATCGCCGACCGTTTGACGCAATCTTAGTCGTTTCGCGCTACGCCCGATCCTCGGGAAAGGGACGGGGATGGCCGCAGGCAAGTCGTTGCGCGAACTGGCGAAACATTGGCGCATTCTCGCGGTCATCGTCGCGCTGGCGGCTGGCCTGCTCGCCGGGCTCAGCGGCGTCGGCCGGGGTGTCGAACGCGGGCTAGCCGACACCCGTTATGCGATCCGCCATCATCAGGCAGCCAGCGATGTCGTAATCGTCGAAATCGATGCGCGCAGCATCGCCGCGATCGATCGCTGGCCTTGGCCGCGACACAACTATGCCAGCGTGGTCGATCGCCTTCATAATGCCGGTGCAGCCTCGCTCGCGTTCGACGTCGACTTCTCGACACCGTCCAATCCCGCGGACGACACGGCCTTCGCGCAGGCGCTCGCGCGCGCCAATGGCTTCGTCACTCTTCCCACATTTCGCCAGGCGGCCGACAGCGGCAAGACAGGGTTCGTCGACTCCATGCCGATCCCCGCCCTGCGCAAAAACGCGCTCGCCGCCACGGTCAGCATCCTGCCCGATAGCGACGGCGACATCCGCAACGCGCCGATCGGCGAGATCACTGCGGGGGTGCCCCGTCCCTCGCTTGCGGCGATGATCGCCGGGCGCGACGGTCGCGCCGGTGCCGACTTCCCGATCGACTATTCGATCGATCCCTCCTCGATCCCGCGGTTGAGCTTCATCGACGTGCGCGACGGCCGGTTCGATCCGGCCGCGGTGCGCGGCAAGCGCATCCTGATCGGCGCGACCGCGATCGAAGTCGGCGACCGCTACGGCGTACCGCGCTACGGCGTGATCCCCGGTGTCGTCATTCAGGCGCTAGCGGCTCTGACGCTCGAGAATAACGTCCCCGGCCGCCTCGACTGGGGCTTTGCGCTCGCCCTCGCCTTTATCTTGATCGTGCCGATGCTGCGCGCGCGATCCAGCATCATGCTGGCGATGGCTGGCGTCGGCGCCACCGCGATCCTCTTCGCGGGCTCGGTGATCGCGTCCTCGTTCGGCTGGGAGGTCCAGCTGTTTCCGGCATTCTGCGCAATCTACGTCGTCGCGATGGGCGCTTCGCTCGTTCGCGTGAACGACTGGCTGGTGGCGCGGCGCGCCCATGATGACGCCACCGGCCTGCCCAACCAGCACGCACTGGCCGAGGCAATGGCCGGCAAGCCCAACGGCGCCGTCGCTGCGGTACGTATCGCCGACTATGACCGCCTGCTCGCGACCTTGGGCGCGGACGGTACCGCCGACCTGATCTGCCGCCTGCGCGACCGGATCAGCGTGCTCGGCAACGGGGTCGAAATTTATCGGGTCGACGATCGCGTGCTCGCCTGGGAAGCGACTGTCCGTGCCGACCAGCTAGCACTGCGCCACGAACAGCTGCGCGCGCTGATGCTCACCCCGGTCGAGGTCAAGGGACGCCGCGTCGACGTTTCGCTCGCGACTGGGTTCGCGTTGGTCGAGGCCGGATCGGTGCGCGACGTAATCGCCAACGCATCGATGGCGGCCTCTCACGCGCTGTCGAGCGGCACGGGCTGGCACCTGCACGAAGCCAGCGATTCCGAGGTCGCGAGCAAGGAATTGTCGCTCGCTGGCGATCTCGACGCGGCGATCGCCGACGGCGACGTATTCGCACTCTATCAGCCCAAACTCGATCTCAAGACCGGCAAGGTCGTCAGCGTCGAGGCGCTGGTCCGGTGGAAGCATCGCGAGCACGGCATGCTGTCACCCGATCTGTTCATTCCGCTGCTCGAGAAATCGGATCGCATCGCCGGCCTGACGCTGCACGTCGTCTCATGCGCGATTGCCGATCTCGAGGCGTGGCTGGCGGCGGGGCATCGCCTGACGGCGGCGGTCAACCTGTCCGCGATCCTGCTCGAATCCGCGACCTTCATCGCCGATCTCGAGAGCCTGCTGCAGAAAAGTGAAGTCGACCCAACCCTCCTGACCTTCGAAGTCACCGAATCCGCCGCGATGCATGCGCCGGAAGTAGCAGCAGCGGCGCTGCTGCGGTTCAAGCAGCTCGGCATCGCGATCTCGATGGACGACTACGGGACAGGCCAGTCGACCCTCACCTATCTCAAGAAACTGCCGCTCGACGAACTCAAGATCGACAAGAGCTTCGTCGAGTTCGCACATCAGAATCGCGGCGACGCGGTGCTCGTCAGGTCGACCATCAATCTTGCCCACGAACTGGGCTTGAAGGTGGTGGCTGAGGGCGTCGAGACCGACGACTGCCTCGACTTCCTGAAGTCGGTCGGCTGCGACCTTGCTCAGGGCTATCTGATCAGCCCGCCGATCGTGGCGAAGCGGATCATCGAACTGATCCGAGGTGACGCCCCTGATATGACCCAGATTGCGGCGTGATCAGAGGCTGCTTGGCGCCCCAATATCGGTCATTCCGGCCGGCAGGCGGAATTTACAAGAGCGGACGTCGGGTCGCACGAATGATCAAAGAGTCGATCAGACCCGCTCATGAGGTCGTGGCGGTCAGTTTTCGGATCGGGGCCCTTGATGCGCGATCGATTATGGCAGCTTGAGCAGCAACCGTTCCCGCTATGCACTCGACATTCGCAAACATGAATATCAAACTATGTCCCCGATTGAAGCCAAAGAGAATCAATCATTCAATGACGCTCCGTGCGATCCATCCATCGGCGATCTCCGCCGAAGAGATTAAAGATTACATGGCATTCGTGATTGCCGGCGGGGAGATCAATGCTGCGACGATGCCCGCGCTCGTCACACAGGCAATATCACTGATCACAATTCATCAGCGCGACAAGCTGATCGGAAAAGCTGAAATTAAAGTGCCGTTCGCCGGTCATCAAAATAATGAATTTAAAAAAACCAAAGTCGCGGACTTGGCGCCGCACTATGCCTATGAACTTGGATGGGTGGTAGTCGACAGTGCATTTCGGCGCAAAGGCCACGCTCGGGCATTAGTCGGTCATGTGGTCGATCAGCTAGGAGGCCGGGCGATCTATGCGACCACTAAGTCCGACGCGATGCGCGCCATATTACCCGATTTCGGATTCGTGCTTCTCGGCGACGATTACCCTTCTCATCTCGATCCAGCTGTTGGGCTCAGCCTCTACGGTCGAAGTGTGCCATGACTGACGAGAACATATATGCAGTTCGAGCGACCCATGACGCCTATTACAACTGGTGGTTTCTTGAAAATCTGGTGATTGGTGCGAACGGAGAGCCGATGTGGCGGCGCCGACGACCGCAACTCTCGATCGGCGTGCCGCCCCGTGCAGAAGTAGAGCGGGACGAAACTCAAGCTAAGAAGCTGGCGCGGAAGCTGACTCGCGACTTGGGGCAGAATCTCGATATCGCGGTGCTTGGCGAGCATGGGCAAAACTCGACCTTGCTCAAACTGTCCAAAGCCTATCTCGCGTCCCGTCGTCGCGAAGACGAGGAAGCGATGATGTTTATCGAGGGCCAGAAGCGGCACGCGGGCACGATCACGCCACCGCGAAGTGCAATCGTTGCGCCGAGCGACGCAGATGCGGACGACATCCACCGCGCGTTGCAGGAATTACCCTATCTACGCACCGTCGTTGTCGGGCACGGCGTCACACGGGCGCTGGCGCATTCCGCGGACGGCCTGACTTGGCGTAGGCTCAGCAACGGTTACATTTCGCGCAAAGGGGCAACCTGGGGACATCGTGCGCGGATCGCCGATGCGTTCGGCCTGCATCCTGCCGAGCATTGGGGACGAACGAAGGCCGCTATTCGAAAAATCCTGCTGCCGCGTGCGATCGATATGCTCCAGCTGCAGCCGATGAAGGAGATGCTCGCCGAGGCTCTCGCTGCAGGACGCCACGCGGTCGTGCTCGACCGTTTCGTCTTCTGGTACGAACCCGATGGCGATATCGGCTGGACGGTCAAGGAAATCGGCGCGCATGATGCCAAGCACGCCGATGCCGTCGAATGGGCGGCCGGTACGATCATCTCTAAGAATTTCGGCAGAATCGTCGTCCTTCCTTTCATCAAGGACGACGGTACCCATGTCGCCGGCCATACCCGAAATGCCCCCGGAGATGGTCCGGCCAAACCGCGCAAGCCTGGGGAGTCCAAGCACATCGCATTTACCCGGCTCCAGGGTGACGCGATGTTGGGTCTCCTCGGCGAGCTGCCCTATGGTCCGTGACCAGGCGATCAAGGGTTAGGGCATGCGCGCTTTGGCTGTCGCGAAGGTGATCAAATCCGGTTCAGGCGCGGTGAGCGCGCTCCGATAGTCAATCGACCGCAGATCAATATTGGCGACCGTGATCCGTGGCCCGCCAGCCACCGCGCGTACCGCTTGCGCGACGACGATCGCCGCCGCCGTTACCCCGACAAATGGCGCGCCAACCGCAACATCTGCGAGTCTCGTCAACCCACATTCGTCGATATCGCCCTTGTCGCGCAAATCGACGTACGCGGGCCGACCCTTGAGCGTTGCCGCGCGATCCATTCTGCCGTCTGCATTGGCAGCCTGCGTGACTGCCGGCCAGATCTCCGCGGACCGCCTGACGGCCGGGAAGCTGTGGACCCGGATGAGCCGAAAGTCCTCGGCACCATCGCCGAGTCCCGCTTCGAGCACCATCGCGAAGCCCGCTTCGTCGAGAATGCGACGTGCATCCGGATTGTCGACGCCGCACAGCGCTAAGCCGGCTTCGTTAGCCGATCGGCGGAAATCGGCATCGAATCGCCGTTCGATAATGGCAGTGTCGAACCCGCGCCGCTCGGCCCAGTCAGAGCAAATCCGCGTCTTCAGGCGCCGCTCATCAGTGGCGCGCGTCAGCAGCGATGTGCTCTTGGTGGATTTGCCCGCACGGTCGACGTCCTGGAGGAACAGCCGCACATCGCCAGGATCGGCGTAGGGCAACAGTCCGATCGTCCACAGATAGGCCTGCCCCAAATGCCCCAGCCCGATCAGCCAGAAGTCCGACGGCAAATCGACGACCATGGGTTCGTCATCATGCGTCAGCAGCCAATTCCGATCGGGATCGAGCTGCCAGAGCGACAGGCCGACGCTGCGATGGCCGGCCATCGCCTCGCCGCTCACATGCGCGAACACCTCGGCGACAGCGAGCGCACCCGCAAGCGCGCCGCTGACCGTGAACTCGGTGCACATGGTCAATCCAACGTCGGTCAGCGGGACAATGCCGCCGCGCCACCCGTCGCAGGTCGTACGAATGGCGAACTTAGCCGGATCGGCTGTTGCCTGGCCGCCGATCACCACCAGCGGCGCGTTCGGCGGGCAGGGAGCGATCACGCCCCCCAACTCGATCACGGCATCCCCCAGCGTTGCGCCGCCGGTTACAGGGATGACCAGCGGCGCATCGAGTGCGCCGTCGACGGTCACCCCGCCCAATAGGCTGCGCAGCCCGCAATTAAGGGCGGTGAGCAAGGCCGCCTGATGGGTCGGACTTGCGGTAGATCCGACATCAATGGTCAGATGCATCGTGAAGGTGCCGAGTTTCGCCACGGCTTCCTCGAGGCTAGCCGCGGCGCCGGAGTCGATGAAAAGCTTGGCCGTGCGGTTGAGGTCGTCGATGATAGCTTCACTCATCGCCGGTTTCCCTCGATTTTCAGTGCGGGGCGGAGAAATCGGGATGTCAGGCGATCCCAGCTAAATTTCCCGCGATAACGGTAAAGGCCGATGGCGTTCAGCTGCACCGGCTCGGCGGCAAAATTCGGGATGATAATTGCGATATGCCCCGGTTCGGCGATCATCGGGTGACGCCGGTCGGACTCGCTCTGAGCGGCGCCGCCGGGGTGGGTGTGAACATCCGCGACAACCGCCAGTCTCGTTCGGCGGCAAATCGCCCACAGGTCCGCCATGCAGGCGCCGTCGATCACGATAATCCCCGTATCCAAAGCGTTGGGGTCGATCTGATCGTAGAACACGATCGACGAAACCTGGCGATGATCACCGGGCGGTCCCAGCAGGAACGCTCCGCTTTCGCGGACATTGCGGCCGCGTGCGCGCAGACCGTTAAGCAGTTCAGACCAGACCGATGCCGGGATCGAAAGTTCAGGCTGCCGAACGAACAGCCGGCAGATGCTGGTGAGAGGCCAGAAGGTCATGGATGATCTCCAGATAATGAATGATGCCGCGCGTCGGCTGCCAGGCTTTCTCGGGATGCTGGACCAGCCATTGGTCGTGGCCAGCGAGCGCCAACCGGTCGCACGGCAGGTACAGCGCATTCGCGTTCCAGCCGGGGTTGAAGGCCGCCGCGACCCGGCCCGTGCCCTGCGGCCACCGATGGCTGGGAAGCGGCGCATTGCTGGCCAGATCCCACGGCCGCGCATTTGGGAGCGTTGCCGGATAGCCGTTCAGGTCGAACCGGAACGCCCAGTCGGTCCCGTCATGGGCGCGCACGGTGATGATCGGGTGCGGCCAGTCGCCGCCGACCAGCCGCCATTGCTCCTTTGCCTCGCCGATCTGAAAGTCGGGGCGTTCCGTGTGACCACGGAACGCCCGTTCATCGGCACCGATCGCCGGCTCCATCAGCCCTGGACCAGCTGCTTGCGCACGAGGTCGAACTCGATCTCGCAGCCGCGGATCTTGAGGCTGCCGAGGTGAGCGTTCAGCGGCGGCTGGGTGCGCGTGCCGCTGATCTGCAGCACATGCTCCAGTGCCTCGGCGTCATCGAGGCCCGCCTTCTTGGTCGCCCACTTCGTCACGCGCTTGATGGTCGTCCCGGGCGCGAACTTGTGGTTGAAGGTCTCGGCCTTGTAGTTAACCGCAACCTTGATCTGGCGGCAGCGGTGGAGGTGGAAGATCGCCTTGTCGTGACCCTTGAGCGGATGATCATGATCCAGCGGCTCATCATCATCTTCCTTGAAGACGAGCATTTCGGCGATGTCGGGGTGGCGGCCAGCGAGGCTCGCGATGAGCGTCTTGACGAGCGCGGCTTCCGCCAGCTCGAAACGCTCGATCGGTTCGTCCTCGATGGCGGCAAAGATAACCATAGCCATTGTGTGCTTTTCCTTTTCGATGACGGCAGCGCCTTGGCTGCCTCCCCCAGCTGATCGGATGAGCGGGGCGAAAAAGGAAAAATCAGGCGCAGAAATTTTGACGGGCTGGCAAACGGATCTGGCGGGTCACCGCGTCCTTGCGGCTACTGAAATCTGGCCGCAGTCCTATTCAGTGAAGCTGCGCCGGTCGGAACGGGTATTAGCTCGGTGACAGGCCTTCCGGCGACGGGCAAACGAACAGATATGGGCAGCGCGGGCACCGGAAGTCGCTCGTGACCGCTGGATAAAGACCGGCCGCGATATCGCCGATCGCTGTCTCGCAGTCGGCGATCCGCTTATTGTATTTGGCGGTCGTCTGACCGATCGGCAGCACGGGCTCGCCTAGAAGGTAATGGTTTTCGACGCGCGCGTTCGCGCCGAATGTCTCGCTAGCGGCTTTGAGCAGGATCGTCGCCGATAGGCGATCGGGGTCGCCACTCGAGGGTTTGCCCGAACGCAAATTACGAATGACGAGCGTGCCGTCGATTTCGAAGATGCGATCGGCCAGTGCGCCAATCGTACTGCCGCCGATCGTGGTTGCGAGCGCGCCGGGGCGTGTTGCGGTGCCGGCCGCGGCAACGTGGAGCCGCGCCAGCATAGTCAACACCAGGCGGCGATAGGCCTCCCCAAAAGCATGGTCGGCGAGCCCGCTCGCGGCCCACGCCTCTTCGAAAATCCGTTCGGCTTCCGCCGGATCATATGTCTGAGCTTCATCGAGTTCGCGTGCGTAGCGCATGACCGCCTGTACACAGCCATGAGCATCGAGATAGGCGCCCGCGCGTGTTCTTCGCCGCAGATTGAGGACCCGCTCGTAATAGAATCGCCGCGGGCAGGATGTGAAATTGTCGATGTCGCTGGCCGAAAGTTCGGCTGGCGGCGGCGGCAGGAGGATGGCGTTCAGCTTTACCACCGGCGTAATGCGTTGCACCGGCTTCTCGCAAATGGCGACGGTTGTCGTCACTCTTTCGAGGAAACGCGATGGATTCGCGTTACGCGTTCCGCGACGCCCTGGACGGTACAGCCGCAGCTGGCTCTTGGCGCGCGACAGCGCGACGAACAATATGCACTCTTCCTCGGCTTCGTGCGCATCCTCGTCCTGAATTTGCACGATCATGCCAGCTGGGGGCGGGCAGACTGGCGGCCGGTTCGCCGATGGGATCGCGCCGGCATAAAGCCCGGGCAGGTGCACCGCTTCGAATTCCAGGCCCTTGCTGGCATGGACCGTCATTAGGCGTACGCCGTCGAGCGCATCCAGCTCGGGCGGAAGCTGCCGCAGGTCGCGTTCGTCGGCGAGCAGGATCATGTGGCGAATGCGGTCGAGCGCGCGTCGGATCGGCGTCCGATTGCCTCTGACGGGCATATTGCGCAGGCAGTCGATCAGCTGGCGGACGGCAACTCGTCGCATATCATCCGACGCCGCCTGGCCTGACAGGACCGTGCGGACATAATCGCTGGTCTCGAACAGAAATTGGCTGATCAGGAGCCAGGGCGTGGTCCCCTGTGTCGCGCCGTGCAGATGTTGCCCGAGCTTCAGCAGTCCAGCACGCCCCGCCGAGGACAAGTCGTTGACCTCTTCAAGACGCGTGAGAAGATCGAACAGGCGCTGCTCGGTACTTCGGGCATGCAAGATCAGCGCGAGCGCATCGGCTTGCGGGATGGCATATTCGGGAAATTCGGCCACGCGAATAAGGCTCGTGCCGCTGTCGTCCGCGATGAGCGCGAGAACGCACAGCAGATCGCGGACCTCCCGCCGCTCGAACAAAGGGCCAAGGTAGAGAACCGGTACATCGCGGGCTTCAAGCTCCTCGGCATAACGCGCGAGATTGCCGTTGCTGCGTGACAAAACGGTCTGGTTGCGAAGAGCAGTGCCGGATCGTTGCAGCTCGCGGATGGTGCCGGCGAGTGCATCCATCTCCGCTGCCTCATCGGACGCGGTCAGCAGGCTCGGCGTGATCTGATGAGTCCCGCGTGCTGCAGTGAGCGCCGCAGCGCCGGCATAGCGCGAAACGCTCATCGTTGCAGCGAACCCCGAATATGTGCTGACGATCTCCGCTGTCGATCGGTAGTTCTCGGTCAGGCCGTCGCGCTTCCCGCGTTCGTAATCGTGTTCGAACCGGGCGATGTTAGAAGCCGATGCTCCGCGGAACCGGTAGATCGACTGGCGCGCATCGCCGACGACCCAGAGATTCTCGCCGTCTTCGCCGACGAGTTCGCGCACCAGCATCGCGCTCGCGAGATTGATATCCTGATACTCATCCACATGGACATGCGTGAAACGCCCACGCATCAATGCACCGAAATCCTTGTCCTCACGCATCATCACGATGGGGCGCATGATGATGTCGCCATAATCGACCGCGTTTTCTTCCCCGAGCCGGCGCTGGTAATGGGCGTATACCGTCGCAACCTCGGCGGCCTTCGCCGCCGCCAGCCGCTCCTCGTCCGTAACCGCGTTATAGCTCATGGCCTGCGCGAGCACCGCATATTGCTCGGGTGTGCAAAGTTCGTCCTTGGCACGCGAAATGGCGCGCAGAATATCGCGCAGTGCGAGCGCCGGCTCGTAGAGATTGAGATAGTGGGTAAGGCCAAGCGCGGGCAGCGCTTCCTCCAGCATCGCCACGCTTTCACTGGTGTCGACAACCTTGGGATCGGGCGGCAAGCCGAACAGCACGTGATGCTTGCGTAGCGTGTCGAGGCCAAAGGCGTGGAACGTGCCGGTCCAGATGTTGACGACATCGCCCCCGGCCACCGCCTCGACGCGCTCGGCCAGTTCGAGCGCCGCCTTGTTCGAGAAGGTCAGCGCGAGAATATTCTGAGCCGGGACGCCTTTGGCGAGAAGGTCGGCGATCCGGGACACGAGCGTTTTGGTCTTGCCAGTTCCGGGCCCAGCGCTCAGCAAAAAGGGAACACCGCGGTGGTCGACGGCACGCTGCTGCGCCTCATTGCACGGCGTTTCCGCGGAACGTGGCCGCTCCGGCGCATTTGGCACTTCGGGCAGTAGTATACCGTCAGCCAACTGCTGTAGCGTCGTCTCGTAGGCGACGCCGAGCATCTTGGCGATCGCACTAGCATTGTGCCCTGCCAGAAAAAGGCGCTTTGCCGTCGCCCGCGGCAGGATAAACTCGCGAGCGAACGTATTAGCCTGCGCTTCTCGCCGCTCCTTTATGCCATAGGTTTCGATCCGCTGGTTAGGATCGCCGCCATTGGATTCCTCTCGCGGATAAAAGCCGGCCTCGGGTCCGCTGTGCAGTTCGAAATGCCCGATCTCATGCGCAACTACTTCGGCGGATTGCTCTTCGCCGAGATCGTTCCTGTAGAGCACTTGCCTGAGCTTGCGTGCGAGCAGGCCATGCGCGCCTTCGAGTTCCGGATCGTCAGCCGCTAGCGGACGCAGGGTCAGTTTGCGCTTGCCAGCAGCAATCTGCACCGCATCCGCCGCAGTCGTCTGATCCGTTGCCCCGATCTCACTCCGCAATCGATTGGCGGCATTTCGGACCGCGGCGAACCCGTCCATATCAGGCCGCCAGATCCGGAAGCCAGAAGCGCTTTTGCGCAAGATCGAGCGTCGATGACTTGACCGCCGCCTCGAAGCTCATCTTACCCGGTGCCGATCGACCGCCCGGCGCGAAATAGTCCGCGCCGCCCGTTGCCGGAACGCCGTCTAGAAACGCATAGACCGCCGGCGGGGATGTTCTGAGTTCGTCCGCGAGCCACACCAACAGCTGCCCGGGTATGGTGCTGGCATCGATCAGGCATTTGCACAATTTGCTGATGATGCCGGTATCAACCCTGCAGTTGGCGGCGATGCGATCGATATTGTCGGCATCCACGATGTCGAACGGCTCCGCTCCGCCTTGCGATGCGGATGCCCAGAACCGCTCGAGGATCGAGTGGTGATTGCGCGCCGTGCGTTCACCTGCCGGATCTTCGTCGCCGAGATCGCTGCCTTCCGAGGCGAACCACTCGGCCACGAACGCGAAGATGTCTTCGCGAAACGCGGCATTCAACGCGGCGAAGCGCAGCACTTCGTCCCGGGTGGCGTCATCCTCCAGCATGTCATGGAGCGTCGCCAGAACAGCGTCGAGCGTTTCTGTGCTCTCAGGTTGGTTGGTCATGGTTCAGGCCTTTGTCTCGCGCGCTTTTTCGCGCACGGTTTTGATGAGATTTTTGACCGTCGTGTCCGAGCAACCCATTGCGGCCGCCGCTTCATCGTAGGTCCGTCCCATCAGGAGGTAGTGCCCCACCGCAATGCGTTCCTGCTCGGTCAGCAGGGCGAAAATACTTTGAAGTTCAGCCTTAATCTCAGCGAGCGGTGTCCCGGCCCTCCCGGCGCGGACCGCGAGCGCGTCCGCGATTTCCTCGGGACTGACATCGTCATCAGGCGCCGTCATGTCCTCGCGGGAAATTTCCGTCTTCATGCGCAACCGCATCTTCGATTTTGTCGTCAGATACAGACGCTCCGCACCCAGCTTGAAGCTGCACTCAAAGATGTCGAGATTATTACTGGCGATGAGCTCCAGGGCCTTGTCCTGGACCTCCTCATGCGCGCGCTCGCGGAAATTTTCGGGAAGATCACGCAGGATTCGATCACCGGCGCGTTCAAGCCGGGAGAAGAACGCGACAACCATCGCATCATATTGCGGCGATGCCCGGTTCGGCCTGAAGTTGCGGATGAGATAGACGAGAGTCTGCGGCCGCGTATGGCCCGCTGCCGCGAGGCGAAAAGCGTCGTGCAGGGGCAGGGCAAGCGTTGCCGCTATTTCTTCCTCGACCGCAGGCGGGCGCTTGTAGAGTTTTTGCTTCTTACTGACCTTCGCAAGCGACTGCACGATGCTGTTTCCTCGTTCATCGGTCATCGACTGCGCACCTGATCGGATTGGGACCGGCAAAAAGGAAAAAAATTTTTACGAGCCTCGATTTATCGACACGGTGCGGCAGCCAGACGCCCTGCGAACCCCGCAAAAGATTAGCCGAAAAAGTATCTTGGCGTCATCCCGGATCGAAATCATAGAGCTACGTCGCTATTTCAAATTGTCCGGGGTCCCTACCAATACCAATGAACACTCGGACGCCGGATAGCCTCCTACGAGTTCAATCGATGATGACGGTCGTTTTTTTTAGGCGGCTGATCGATTGTTTTGATCGCACGGGCGTCTGCTTTCCCACTTTCTTGTGCTGGAACCGGACTGACCGGACTCGGTCCAAAATCGGTCATCGCGACGAACGAAAGTCGACCGCTCCTGGACCGCGCAGACCATTCCAGGCGACCCGAGAACACATATCGGTCCGAGACGATCGGCATCAACACGCCTGAACTAGCCGCGCGTTGGCGCGCGATAATCCACAATAAATCATTGAGATATCATAGTTGCGATAGATACAAGCCGGATAAAACGAGATAGCTGACCTGATGGCTAGGAAACCCATCGCACTGCTCGCCAATCCGCATTCGCTCGGTTGGCATACTTACGAGCATTTGAACGCAGTTCGCAGGATGATCACCGAAACCCGGCGCCTTCAGCCTAAAATGTCCATCGATGAGTTGATCGACGTGATTTCGTCTGAAGCTCTCTTGTGGCCGCTGCAAATCGGTTGTCTTCAAACAATGACGGTCGCCGTTCGTAAATCGAACTGGCGCAGCAAGGAGGCCGGCATCTTCGCCGCTCATTTGACCTGGGCACAGGTTGAATACGTTGGCAGCCCGCTCTTATGGAAGGTCAAGCCTCCGTCATTCTCCTGGGAGCGCTTCGGGCACATCAGGACGTCGTTGAAGATCAAACTGCTTCTCGACACACTTGACGTCACCGAGACTGTCGAAATCCTGGAGGACGAATTGTCGCACGCACGCCGCGCCATTCGCGAGCTCGACGAGCAGGTGGCTGAATTTAACGAAGCCAATCGGCCGAAGTGGCCGGATTTCGTGCGGATGAATGTGCTAATCAATGACCTGGGGCTTAATCGCATTTGACGTATATGTCTTAGACGTCTAAGTGCCGAGTCGTGACGGAGCGACGCGACACGCCTGATAGTCCAACGGCTACGGCTGGCCGCTTCCTCGTCACGGTTCAGATTGTCGTTTTCGCGTCCAGGGAGGGGAAGCTCAACACGCTTCTTTCCAGGAACGCTGCGGGGCTCTGGGGTGTGGCCAGTGCGCAGCTGGAAAAATCTGAGCAGCTCGACGATGCGGCCGCTCGCGCGATGCGTGTTCGGTTTGGGCCGAGTGCGCTGCTGCGCCAGATCGGGGCTTTCAACGGCGTCGATCGCGACCAGGTGCGTATTGGCTACATGACCGCCACGTCGGCGCAAAATGTCGATTGCTCTCTGTCAGAGCAAGATCAATTTGCATCGCTGGATGATCGAGGCGCGCGCTGGGCTAATGGATCGAAGGTCCGCTTGGCGCCCGGAGTCTCCGAGTTGCTCCGCAGGGCTCTTTCAGAGCTACGCCTACATCTTGATCTCACCGAATTTGTGTTCCGGTTCCTGCCGCCCGAGTTCAGCCTGCGCGAACTCCAGCATGTGCACGAAGCGGTCCGCGGCCAATCCTTGAACAAGCCGGCATTCCGGAAGCGCCTGCTGCAAAGCGGCTGGCTCGAACCAACTGGCGAGCTCGAAACCGGCAAGGGCTTTCGCCCGGCCGAGCTCTATCGCGTCCGGCGCAATGCACATGGGAGAATGCCTGCGTGAGCCGTAAGGCGACCGCCGTTCTCACTTCAGACGACACGTCCGTCAAAAGCTCGAAGGAGCGCTGGGTCGAACTGTTCGGCTCCGAACCAAGCTACAAGAAGGACGATTTCCTCCAGCGCGCGATCGCCTGGCACGAACAGGTGCAAGCGCATGGTGATGTGGCGCCTGCCATCCAGCGCGATCTCAATATCGCCGCGGCACAAGTCGCGGCGGGGAAAGGCGGGGCAATCGCTACGGCCGTTGCAACACCGTTTTCGCCGGCAAGCGATTCAGCATGCAGCGCTGCCGCAGGAATTCAGGCGGACACGCTACCGACGGCATCAAGCCAGCTCGTGCCCGGTGCCCGGCTGGTCAAAGCCTATGGCGGCACCAACCACGTCGTCGAAGTGATCGACGACGGCTTCCTCTACAACCAGCAGACCTATCGCTCGCTGTCGGCGATCGCGAAGGCGATCACCGGTACGCACTGGAATGGCCTGCTCTTCTTCGGCCTGCGCAAGCGCAAGGTCTACGATCGGAAAAAGAATGGCTGACCCCAAACCCATCCGCTGCGCGGTCTACACCCGCAAGTCGAGCGAGGAGGGATTGGAACAGTCCTTCAATTCGCTCCACGCCCAGCGCGAGGCTTGCGAAGCCTATATTCTGTCGCAGAAGCATGAAGGCTGGCAACTCGTGCCCACCGCCTATGACGATGGTGGGTTCTCGGGTGGCTCGATGGGACGGCCCGGCCTCCAGGCGCTGCTCGCAGATGTCGAGGCTGGACTGGTCGACACGATCGTCGTCTACAAGGTTGACCGACTGACCCGTTCCCTCTCGGACTTTGCCAAGATGGTGGAGCTGTTCGACAGCAAGAACGCGTCGTTCGTGAGTGTGACCCAGGCGTTCAACACCACCACCAGCATGGGTCGGCTGACGCTCAACGTGCTTCTCTCGTTCGCCCAGTTCGAGCGCGAGGTCACGGGCGAACGCATCCGTGACAAGATCGCGGCATCGAAGGCCAAGGGCATGTGGATGGGCGGCATCGTGCCGCTTGGCTATGACTGCATCGACCGCGAGCTGGTCATCAACGAAGCGGAAGCCGAGCAGGTCCGAACTCTGTTTCGCCTCTATCTGAAGGTGAAGGCTGTCGACGCGGTCGCCGAAAGGGCAGCCCTGCTCGGCATCAAATCGAAAACGCGGCTTAACCGCGCCGGTGAAGACGTTGGCGGCATGACATTAGCGCGAGGCTCGATCTACAAGATCCTCGAGAACCCGATCTATGTCGGGCTGATCAGTCACAAGGGGAAGGAATATCCCGGCCTCCACGCGCCGATCGTCGACCGCAAGCTATTCGACGCCGCGCAGAAGGTGCTCGCCGGTAATCGTACCAAGAAACTGGGATCGGTTACGGCAGCGGTGCCGCCACCGCTCGCCGGACTCGTCTGGCGCGAAGGTGGGGAGAAGCTGATCTCCACGCACACGTCCAAGGGGAAGCTGCGCTACCGATATTATGCCGATGACAAGGGGCGGATACCTGCCAAGGAATTGGAGAGTGTCGTCCTCGGCGAGATCATTCGGCGCTTTAGCAGTCCGAAGCTGCTCGCCCAACTGCTCCCGAAGTTGGAGCAATATTCGGACGAGGTGCGGGGTAACGCGGCTGCGGTCGCCGCAAAGCTGAAGGCCGGCAACGCCGGCGAGATCCGTGCATTCGCGGTCGAGCTCATCGATCGCATTGACGTCGCACCCGAGATGGTGGCCATCAGTATCAAGATGGAAGCCATCGGCGCCGCCGGCGTCGCGTCGATCAACGTCCCTGCCTCGGTCGGCCGGTCGCCGGCCAAGTTGTCATTGGTCGTGCCGGGGAGTGCCCAGCGCGCGCCGGACCCTGGCCTGATTGGCCTCGTCGCACAGGCGAGGAATTGGTTCGGCGATCTGGCCGCGGGGCAATGCACGACGTTCAGGGCTGTGGCCGATCGGCACGGCGTATCGGAAGCTTATGTCAGACAGAACATCAGTGCGGCGTTTCTCGCGCCCGACTTGGTTGAACGGATAGTGGAAGGGCGCCAGCCGGCGACCATGACGCTTGCGAGTTTCAAGGAAATGCTGCCGCTGCCGGCCAGTTGGGAGGCGCAACGCGCATGCGTTGCTGCCCTCAACTGACACAAATACGTCGTTTTTGCTTGCGTCAAAACTGACGTCAGACGATCTAACCAAATCCCCCGAGATACGCGGGGGTGGGGCTTAGTAACCTCAATAGGAGTCAACCGGTCGCCGAACTTCGGAGGCCGGGTGGCATGCGCGTATGTCCAGCCGGCTTGCCGGTAAAGGCGCATGCGCCTGTTGGACTCCTTCAGGTTACTAACATCCGGCTTCGGCCGTCGCCCCGAGAGGAACATAGGGGCGGCAACGAAGCGGCCCCGAGCGGGGAAGCCGGATGGAAGAAGAAGTTTACGGCGTCGAGCAGCGGCGGCTGCCGTACCTCACGATCGCGGCAGCGATCTTGGCTGGGTGCATGGTGCTGCTGCCGTTTCCCTATTCGGTATTTGCCGTCCTCGCCGGCATGATCATCGCCGGCAATGCTACATCTCGGATCGACAGAGAACCTCGGCGCCTTGCCTGGATTTTTGTCGGCTTAGGATTTGTGGGGCTTCTCGTCAGGTTTGCCGCTTGGCCTCCGCAACGGAGTGCCGCACCGACGCCGGAGCCGATTGCTTCGGCCAAGCCTCCGATACCATCAGAACGATGGACGTACGACTTCGGCGTGGACAAGAATGTAGGATATCCGCGTGGTCGCGCCATGCGCGCAAGTTCGACCCAGTTCGAGCTGGCGAGTCCTTATGAGGGCCCGAATTTCGCTTGGATCGAGATCGCGGGCCTTCGCACTGGGCAGAACATGCAGGGCGATCTCTTCGTCCACGTCGTGCGAGGTCAGCCGATGTGTCCTGAGGGCGACAGAATCATCGTCAATTTCGACGCCGATTGGGGAATGTTCGACTGCTCGCAACCTTCGACCGTGGACTCCCAAACGCTGGTGCTCGGCAATGCGCATACGATTCCCAACGACGGCAGTTCCGCCGCATCAATGGTCGTAGGCCATAAAACCGTCAGGTTGGGCATACCGTTTTTCCGCGATGGCGTTCGGACGCTTAGCTTCAAGGTCGATGGCCTTGATCCGGGGAAGATTTCCAATTGACCGCCACGAGACTCCTCTGGATCAGGCGCTGCCAGCGCGTCCTGGCGATGACTGCTGAACTTCACGGTCGCGGATACCAATCGCTGCGGCTCATGCCATACGAGCACCCATTGTCGTGGCGATGCTATCTCACGCCGGTCGAAGACCTGCTTCCAGGCGGATTGCAGGCGCGCGAGCTGGTCGCGACGCATTGCTACAGCTCGGCTGATGGAAACCACTATTTTGGGTGGGAAGATGCGGAGGAGGCCGGGGCAGTCGAGCTCGCATCGCTATTCGAGGAACGGTTCTCTGACCTCCTGAAGCGCTGCGGGGGCGAAGATCAGGACTATGCGCATTGGCTGGCGACGCTCTTGGATCGCCTGCACGATACGAATGATCTGCCGGTGCTCACCGCGGAGGATTTGAGCACGCCGGCTGATGAGCTGCGGCGCCTTCCGATCAAGGTCTACCGCGAAGAGCAGCAGGACTGGGTGATCCGTGAGGATTTTCCATTGCCGCCACCGCCGTTGTCATAGGCGCGCCGGTAGGGGCTCGTCGCTGCGCTGCGATCGTTATCGCCGTCATGCGGTGACCCTCGGCGCTCGAAGCCTATTCCCGAAACGCGCGCCTTGCTGACGTGCCGTCGGTCCAGTGCGGTTTGAGGCGAGGCGCAAAGAGCGAGTTTGCCACGGGCGTACGGTCACCCAACTTCGCATGAAGGCGCGCTAAGCGTTTCCCGATGCGGCGCTTGTTTGGGTGATTCTCTCGCGCGGAGAGTTCGACTCGCAAGTCCGTATATTCTTCGAACCAGCGCACCTCCTTGCTGATCAGAGCAGATCGGTTCGGCAACTCGGAACACCTGGCGCAACACCATCCCGAGCCTAGAATCAGAACCACGGCATGTTCTCCGCAGTCGGGACACTCGGCAAAAGCGCGTTTGACCGCCAAACCGCCCCCGAACTGGATTGTAATCGTGGTCGTGCCGCGATTGGCCCAGGCGTAACCGAGATCCTCGACGTCATGCTCCACTGTAAGCGACGACTCATCTTGCCATGTGACACGCGCGATCCCGACGCAGCGACCTTTGTGGTCACGCCAAATGATATGATCAGCACCCAGCACACAATGTCGTCGCGCCTCCGACACGCTGAGCATGGGATACGCCTCGCGATATTGCGGCGGATTGGCCTCTGTTCGAACGCGTTGTGAGGGCGGGGCAATCTGCGGTAGCTTCATGTGTACCAATCGTCCCGCTCGAATGACGAATCGACTCTGAGGTTGAGGGGCCGCGGTGCCCGTTCGGCGAGAACCGTTACCCGATCCCCCATTTCATCTCGGCGCTCAACCAGGCGAAGATATCTGGCCATGCGCATATTGGGCGGCCGGCCGTAGCGTAGCAGTTCGCGAAGCCCTGAAAGCTCCTCGGCATCTCGAATGCGCTTCGGAACGAAAACGCTGCGCGGCTTCAAGTCCTGGCAAGTTTGACATTCCCAGCGAACTGTCCGACAGAACAAACGTTGAACGGTCTGGCCGCAGCCTGGGCATGAAAAGAGCATGCGATGCTTGATCGCGCCCCGGGCTTTAGGCTCGACGCTCAGCCGCTGGCGTCCCTTCACGGGCCCAACGTAGAGCCACTCGAAATCGTACTCGATGTCGAGATCTGCGATGGAAACCCAGCGGAAGATTGCCGAACCGATGAGCCTCGGCACGGCGGTGGGCTGATCGAACCAGGACACCGATTGCGGCCCAGCTTTCCCGCGCTGAAGCACATCCTCGATTCTGAGCCTCGGATAGGCCTCGAGATGTTGTGGTACGTGCGCTCCCACTGGAAGCCTTTTTATAGGGACTCCGACAGTTTTACCGGAGTTTCATCCAAATCATTGGGGTTTGGTGGCGAAAGCCATACACGAAGGGGCAAACGCAAAAGAGAGACGCCCAGTCGGGAAAGCCGGATTTCTGTGGACAAATTGCGCGTCTATAGACGGTTGAAATGAGCCCTAAACACTTGGTGGTCATGGGCTTTTAAAACCGCATCAGCGGTTTTGGCTGGACGGAGTGGCGGAGCGGGAGGGATTCGAACCCTCGATACGCTTTTGACGTATACTCACTTTCCAGGCGAGCGCCTTCGACCACTCGGCCACCGCTCCGCATTGCCGGGAAAAGTCGCCCCTAGAGATACCCGGCGCGACGCGCAAGCGCTTGCCGGGT
>NZ_JBQCCN010000178.1:0-4519 GCF_051962185.1 Sphingomonas sp. | reverse complement strand
CTTCGCGCCTCCCTCCTTCTCCCACAAGGGGAGAAGGAGTCTCGAAACAAACCTAGAGTTGCAACCCCATCGCGTCCTGCGCCTCGCGCAATACCGGCCCTGCGATCGCCCGCGCGCGGTCGCTGCCGCGCGCCAGCACGCGCACGACCTCGGCGCGATCGTCGAGCAGGCGATTGAACCGGTCGCGGATGGGCCCCAGCTTCGCCACCGCGAGGTCGGCGAGTGCCGGTTTGAACTGGCCGAACCCCTGGCCGGCATATTGCTCGACCACCGCAGCCGGCGTCAGGTCGGCAAGCGCGGCGTAGATGGTCACGAGATTGAGTGCCTCGGGGCGTTCGTCCAGCCCTTTGACGGTGTCGGGCAGGGGCTCCGGATCGGTCTTGGCCTTGCGGAATTTCTGCGCGATCTCGTCGTCCGAATCGCTCAGGTTGACGCGTGTCATGTCCGAGGGGTTCGACTTGGACATCTTGGCGGTCGCGTCGCGCAGGCTCATGATGCGCGGCGCGGCGACGCTGATCATCGGTTCGGGAAGCGGGAAGAGCTCCACCCCATAATCGTTGTTGAACTTGGTCGCGATGTCGCGCGCGAGTTCGAGGTGCTGCCGCTGGTCGTCGCCCACCGGGACGTGGGTCGCCTTGTAGAGCAGGACGTCGGCCGCCATCAGCACCGGATAATCGTACAGTCCGACGCTCGCGCCTTCGCGGTCCTTGCCGGCCTTGTCCTTGAACTGGGTCATGCGGTTGAGCCAGCCGACCCGCGCGACATTGTTGAGCAACCAGGTCAGCTCGCTATGCGCCGGCACGCGCGCCTGGTTCCAGATGATCGACTTTTCGGGATCGAGACCGGCGGCCAGGATCGTCGCGGTCATCTCGATCGTGTTGTCGGCCAGTTCCTTCGGCGCGACGCGGTCGGTCAGCGCGTGCAGGTCGGCCATGAAGTACATCGACTCGCCGCCGGCCTGTGCGACCTGATCCTGCATCGCGACCCACTGCTTGATCGCCCCCAGATAATTGCCGAGGTGGAGACGACCGGTGGTCTGGATGCCGGAAACGACGCGCATTGAAGTTCCTTAGAGTTGTTCCTGTCCGGTCGCCTTGGCGGGACGCCGGCGGCCGAGCAATGCCTTCAGGTCACTCAGGCGATAGGCCCCGGTGACGAAGCAGGCGACCGCGTACACCGCGCCGCCTGCCGATACCAGCGCGGTCAGACCGAGCCCGCGGCGGATCAGGCTGCCGGTGAGATAGGGATTCACCAACGGTGCGATCAGCCACAGCGCCACGCCCATCAGGATCGCGGCGAGCAGCAGGCGCGGGACGCGGCGCCGCAGCCGCGCGTCGGTCTCGAAATGCCCACGCTTCCTGAGCGTCAGGTAGAGCATGCCGACATTGACCGAGGACGAAAGCGCGGTGGCGAGCGGCGGGCCGACATGGTGGATGGTCGGGATCAGGATCAGGTTGCCGATCAGGTTCACCGCGACCGAGATCATCGCGTAGCGGACCGGCGTCTTGGTATCCTCGCGCGCGTAGAAGCCCGGGGTCAGCACCTTGACCAGCACATAGGAGGGCAGGCCGACCGAGAAAGCGGCAAGCGCGGCGGCGCTGGCGGTGGTCGCCTGCGCGGTGAAGGCGCCGTGCTGGAACAGCCCGCGGATGATCGGCTGGGCGCCGACCATGAACGCGACCGTCGCCGGCAATGTCAGGAACAGCGCCAGCTCGATACCGCGATTCTGCGTCTCCATCGCCTCGTCATATTTGCCGGTCGACAAGAGTCGCGAGACGGTCGGGAGCAGGATCGTGCCGAGGCCGATGCCGATCATGCCCAGCGGCAACTGGTTCAGCCGGTCGGCATAATAAATGTACGAGATCGATCCCTGGTCGAGCAGCCCGCCGGCCAGCGCGGTCGAGATCGCCAAATTGACCTGCACCGCGCCCGCGCCGATCGCGGCCGGCAGGATCAGCTTCAGCAACTGACGCATGTCGTCGTCGATCACCGGCTTGCGGAACCTGAGGCTGACGCCGGCCTGGCGACACGCGAACAGCAGCCAGCCGAGCTGCAGCACGCCGCCCACCGTGACCGAGATCGCCTGCGCTCGCGCGGTCTCATAGGCCGCATATTCGCCCTTGCCGTGGAAGAACCACAAAGCGGAGACCATCGAGATGTTGAGCAGGATCGGCGCCGCAGCGTTGACCCAGAAACGATTGAGCGAATTGAGAATCCCGCCGAGCAACGAGCATAGCGAGATCAGCATCAGATAGGGGATGGTGTAGCGCGACAGTTCGACCGCGAAGGCGAACTGGTCGTGGGTCGGGTTCTTGAACCCGCCCGACAGGCCCCAGGTCACCGGCCAGGCCGCGACCAGCATCACGATGGTGAACACCGACAGCAACGGCAACAATACCGCCAGCGCGGCTTCGGCGAAGGCGAGCCCCGCCGAGAGCTCGCCCTTTTCCCCGACCTTGCGGTTGAACATCGGGATGAATGCGGCCGAGAAGGCGCCTTCCGCGAACAACGCGCGGAACATGTTGGGCAGGCGGAAAGCGACGAAGAACGCGTCCGACGCGAAGCTCGCGCCGACGAAGGTCGCCTGCAGCGTGTCGCGGACGAGCGCCAGGACCCGGCTAACGAGCGTCAGCCCGCCGACCGATCCCAGCGATTTCGCCAGATTCATCGCTCTGTCCCCGCCCGTCCGGCAAGCGTCAGGCGTTGCCGACCACGCCCTCTTCCTGGGCCTGCTGCGCTTCGAGCTGCTGCTGATAGAGCGTGCCGAAATCGATCGGGTCGAGCAGCAGCGGGGTGAAATTGCCGTCGCGAGTGACGTCGGCGACGACGCGGCGGGCGAACGGGAACAGCAGGCTCGGCGCCTGGGCGAGCAGGAACGGGCGCAGATGCTCGTCGGGCACGTTGCGCGCGCCGAACAGGCCGGCATAGGTCAGGTCGACGATGAACGCGGTCTGCTCGCCCATCTTGGCGCGAACCTCGATCTTGAGCGTGACTTCGTGGAATTCTTCGCCGACCTGGCTGGTGGCGATGCCGAATTCGACGTCCATCTGCGGTGCCTGCTGCTGATTCTCCGAGCTGAAGATCGCAGGCGCGGTCGGGCTCTCGAACGACAGATCCTTCACATATTGCGAGATCATGCCGATCGCGGGGTCGTTGTCGACGCCGTTGGCGAGCGTGGCGTCGGTCGCGCCATTGGTGTCCTGTTCGTCCATTTGTAGCTACTTTCCCGTCTGGAATGGATTTTTCGCGGTCTTGCCCCGCGGGGCGCGCGAAGTAAGCGGCGGCCTAGCAGGGGGATCGTGGCAGTTCAACGGCGGGACGCGCGCGGGAACATTTGAATAGCACGTTTCTTGTGCTTATGTTGGGCGACGGTCAAACTGGAGGCCCGGTGCTTACTATCGTTATCCTTGCCATGGTTGCCCTGTTCCTGGGTCTGCGCCTGTACGCCGTGCTCGGCAAGCGGACCGGGCACGAGCCGGTGCTGCGCAACCCGGCCGAGGAACGCCCGGTACCCCCATTGACGCTCGCCCGTTCGGCCGAGCCGCGCCCCGATTTTCGCGATGCTGCGCCGCGCGCGATCGAGGGCGGCGCCCAGGCCGGGCTGCGTGCACTGATCCATGCCGATCCCTCGTTCGATGTCGCCGCATTCCTCGACGGGTCGAAGAATGCCTATCGCATGGTGCTCGAAGCGTTTTGGAAGGGCGATGAGGAAACGCTCGCCTGGCTGACCGAGGACCACGTCCGCGAAGCCTTCGCCGAGGCGATCAAGGCCCGGACCACGGCCGGCCACGTCCTCGACAACCGGCTGGTCACGATCGAGCGCGCGGTCATCACCGACGCCTCGGTCGACAACAAGGTCGCGCGCGTGACGGTGGCGTTCGATGCCGACATCGCCGCGGTGACGCGCGATGCCGAGGGCAATGTCGTCGCCGGCTCGCTGACCGACGCGGTCGAGACCCACGACGTCTGGACCTTCACGCGCCCGCTGCGCAGCGGCGACCCCGACTGGAAGCTCGCCGACACCGACGAGGCGTAAGGGCACGACTCCCCTCCCTCTGCAGGGAGGGGAAGCGACAATCCTTCGCCAGATCCTAGCCGACCCGATCTTGTCTCTCGGGAACCGACCGGCCATTAGCATTCCCCAAATCGAGTAAAGGGGTTTCGTCCATGGCCGTCGCGCGCAAGCTGATCGTGATATCCGGGCTCGCGCTGCTGCTGTCGGCCTGCGGCGGGCGGATCGTGCCGCCGGGGCCGGGCGTGAGACCGGTGCGCGCACCCGCGCCTGCGCCGGTGCGCAAGCCGGTCGCCGCCAAGCCGCTGCCGCCGGTCGCCAATCCGACCATCGTTCCGGCCGGCGCCAATGCCGCAGGCGCAGGCGTGGTCGCCGGGCCCGCGATTTCCACGCTCGGCATCGGCCAGACCCGCGCCGCCCGCGCGCTCGCCGCGTTCCGGCTGAGCTGCCGCGAGTTGGTCCGCCGCACCGATCAATCGGGCCTGACTCGCGGTGCCGACTGGGCGC
>NZ_JBQCCN010000177.1:0-6959 GCF_051962185.1 Sphingomonas sp. | reverse complement strand
TACCATGTTCGGTATCGCACCATCCTTGCAACGTGCCATCTTGCTGTATGGCAAAGCGAAGACCGGCAAGACACAAGCACTCGAAGTGCTGCGTGCCATGATGCCGGAAAATGCCGTGTGTTCGCTGCCTCCCCATCAGTGGGCTGCGCGCTTTGCTCTGACTTCCATGGTTGGCAAGACCCTCAACCTGTGCGGCGAATTGCCTGAGCGCGGCACCATTGACGGTGCTGTGTTCAAGGAAGTGGTCGAGGGCCTGACCCAAGAGACAGAGTTCAAGGGCAAGGACCGTTTCCAGTTCAAGCCCCAGTGCGCGAACTGGTTTGCGTCGAACCACTTGCCTAGGTCGTACGATACGTCCGCTGGATTCACTCGCCGTTGGCTTATCCTTGAGTTCAACAAGGTGGTGACGGACTCCGAGCGTATCATGAACTTTCATGAAATCCTCGTGTCGGAGGAACGTGAAGCGATTGCTGCGTGGGCGGTCGAAGGACTTAGTCGTGTGCTGAAACAGGGCGACTATACCTTGCCTGCTTCACACAAGCTGGCGATCAATCAGGTGCGACGTGCGAACAATTCGGTCGAAGCATTCCTGCAATCGAACGAGAAGATTCGTCCTGTTGATAGCTATGACGAGAGCGTGGATGCTCGTACCGCCTTCGATGCGTATGTGTGGTACATGAAGGACGTATCTCGCGGCTGGGGTGTCACTTATGAGACATTCCTGCACATGATCCGCGAGCTTGGCTACGCGACAACTGAGGAACGCGATGTGACTGGCGTTATGCGCTACCGCATCCATAACATGAAGGCTGTAGTACCGGTGCTAGTATGACAAACTTTTTGATGCTGACGATTATTTTCCAACTTGTGAGTGTGGGCGTGTCCCTCCGCAAAATCCGTGGCCTGCTCGGGGAAAAGCTTACGTTCTGGTCAATCTGACGAGGTTGATTTAGGCAAGTCAACTGTGTTGTTCATGTAATACAGGGGTAAAATCGCGAAAAATAATTTCGCGGTAGACAGCCTACTATGGGCGGGGGAGGGGAAAAAAGCGTTATAAATCAACGTGTTACCCTTTATGTGCTCAGGTTGTGTACATGGTCGGGGGGTGTAGTTTGGTCTTAGGCAAGTGGTTCCGCTGATGCCGGGTCGAGCAAGCGCTCCCCGTGCGCGGGATATCTATGCTTAACATCAATCGACTTCCACGCTCGTGGATACGTGCAAGCCGTAGCCTTGCGACCAAAGCTACCCGTGTGCCTGCGGAACAGGACATAATCGTGGTCTGGGAAATATCCCAAACAAACCACTCAGCGGGATAAGTCTTTCCCCGCGTTAGCGGTGCCAAACACCGGGCCTTAGCTATCGGCTATGGGCAGGAAGGAAGCAATAGCTTCCGTGCGCTGGCGAGCATGACATAGCATCATGACGCTAGAGACGAGGGACCGGTCCAAGCGCATACAAAGCGGATTAGCTCTTTGCAGTGCGCTAGCTCTAGGACATGGATTATGTCCATGTCCTAGGCCTAGCGCATGGCTAGGTTTGGGAAATTTCCCAATCTGAAACGGAGACTAATCATGACTGACTTCAATTCCGTTGCCGCAACCATGGGCGACGATATCAAGGCGTTTCGTTCGGCGAACGTGACCGCATTCAACAAGGCGACGCCGCTTGCGCGTTCGATCCTCGCTGGCCTGATGGCTGGCGTGGTGACGGCAAGTGTCGTGACCAGTGCGGTCATCTCGTCGTTCGGCAATCCCAAGACCCCGGCGGGCAAGCCCATCACCAAGCTTTCGGGCTCGGGCGACCATCTGCCGGGTTGGGGCGCAACGCGCAAGACCGTGGCCGCGATCCTCAAGGTGTTCGAAGATATCGACGCCGACAAGGACACCACGGGTGACGTGCGCAAGAACGTGACCGCGTTCGTGCTCCAGACGGACGGCGCTCCGAAGTCGCTCGCTGCACTGCAAGCGCTCGTCCGCGAGAACATCAACGCGCACGTTCAGGCGACGCTTCCCGAAGTCGAGCCGAGCGAGGAAGAGCAGCAGGAAATCACGCCCGACGCGGACACTCCCGCGCCGACCGATGAACCGCTGATCGACCTGCTCAACCGTGCGACCGTTGCGGTCGGCGCGGCTGACGTCCATGCCCTGATCGCGGCGGACGACAGCATGGCCAAGCTGATGGAAGCGCTGAACGCGGCGTTCGCCAAGGTTCTCGCGAACGAGAACCCGGAAGAACTGCAGAAGGCGGCTTAATCCGGCCCACCGGCGGGATTTGGGAAATTTCCCAAATCCCCCGGTTAGGCGGACGCACGGGTTTCCCCACCCCCCTCGCCCGTGCGTCCACCTAACCGATTGGAGGGCGAAATGTGCCTACACAAAGACATGATGGACGCGCTAGCTGACTTCCGCAAGGAGCCGACGCGCGTCAACAGTTTCCGCTATCGTCGTATGCACGACACGTGGAAGCAGCACGGTTGCCCGCTACCTGTACGGAGGGACTAATCATGGACAGGGTTTTTGTCGAAGCCTATCGCGAAATTCGCGACGGGCGCGCGCCAGAAGGCAAGACCGAGCGTCAACGCGAGTTGGATCGCGACGCTCGGCGTGACTTCATGCCGCTCACTGAGGCTCAGCGCGAGCACCAGAATTACGCGCGTCGTGATGCTGAGATTTTGGGAAATTTCCCAAAACGACGCGTTGTCGTGCTAAGCGCTGCCGAGCAATTCCGCAGAAACCTGTTTCGCGCGGTGAACGACGACGGATATGGGTGCGGTGACGTGAACGTGGTCAACGCCCCCGACCCGGTCCCGACCATTATCTGGCGCGTGGAGAACCGCACCAAGCCCAAATTGACGAGGTCGGGCATCCATACACGCAAGGAAGCCGACCGTGTCGCGCGTTCTATGAGGGAGAAAGGCCATGACGTCCGCGTCATCCAAGCCTAAACTGCAGATGGTCGAGCGCGATAAGGTGCTCGATTTCCGTGCAAAGCTGTTCGCGGACATCGGAAACAGCCTAACTGTGAAGCCAAAACGTGATGTTTTGCGCGAAAATGGGGTAAAATGGCGATGAAATACGCTATTTTGTGGGGAATTTCGTTCGTTTTGAGCACATGGGTCGCGAATGTGTGGGTTTCCGTCTTTTTCGCGATTGTGTGTTTGGGTGTGGTTGTGGCCTATGTCCATGCCCTTACGACTGTCAATAGGCCTCCCAAGGAGAAGTGGTATGACTGAGTTCATTCCGTTGGACCGCCGCGTGTCGGTCGCACTGCATCACGCGAAGGCCGCATTGCGTGCCCACGACGGGGCAACGCGACAGCATCACGTGATTAACATGCGCGATATCATCGATAGCTCGGACTATCCGAGCCTCGCGTATGCTGAAGTCGCGCGCAGGCTGGGTCGGCAGCGTGCTTACGACGTGGCGCTGCCCGAGCGTTTCGTCAACGCGGCTGTCAGGCAGCCCAAACTCTTCGAGGGGATGCTCTGATGAGCGACGCGGTCAAGGTTGCCGTGGTCTATTCGATCATGGCAATTACTGTTGCGGCGGAAATCTCCATCGCTATTATCACCTATGGGTTTGTGACCCACTAAACGGAGGACTGAACTATGAGTGCTGCACGTACCGCCCGTCGTCGTCGTCGCCAAGCCGCGCTCGGCACCGCTGGGCTGGAACAGGTCTATGGCAAGCGCCATTGCCCGCACTATCCCGCCAAGATGACGCGGGAGAAGTCCGCCCGTCTGCTCGCCAAGCGTCTGCAGACCGAGCAGCGCATCCGGCAAGGGAAGCGCAAGTAATGGCGTTTTGTGACGCCCTGCTCCCGCGAGAACAGCGGTATATCTCACCGATGTACCGTCGTATGTCGCGGGGGTGGGGTGTCACACAACGTACGCGCGAGGAAATAGTCCACGCCCTAGCGTTTGTCCTATATCCCGGCTTGGATTACGTCCATGTCCGTACGATGATGCGGTGGCACTACGGCATGAAGTACGTATTCGCCAACCTGCGCGAGATACCGACTCTAGTTGAGGACGCGCGCAGGTTGGCGAATACGTGGTTACCCGATGGGGAGGCCATGTTGCGCTGTTTGTTGGACGAGAAGCCCGACTGGGCTGGTACCGTCCCGCTGTGGTGTACGATGTGGCTGAAAGAGCAGCGTAAGCGCGGTCATACCGCTGTCGAAATCGCACAGGACCTAGGCGTGGGCGTGGATAAGGTCCGTCGCTGGTGGAATTTGGACATTTTCGACCCTCTCACCGGTGTTCGCATGGCTGCGCAGCTTGGAAAGCGACGGTCAACGCATACGACTAGGTCCAACTCGTTTCAGTAAACTTAATTTTTTTCATCTTTACGTGGTAATATCTCTCTATATTTATATATCATTCATCTGCCTCTCTCTCTCTCTCAAAAAAAAAAAATATATAATAGAGGGATATAGGTAGATATTACCACGTAAAGATGAAAAAAATGAAGTTATATGGAACGAGTTGGGAAATTTCCCAAACCGGGACCTAGGCCACGGCCACCCCCACATCACCCAAAAGGAGCACACCCATGCTGACACGCATATCAGGCCAACTCATCATCCGCGACCAAGGCCTAGTCGTAGACCAGCGCCGTGTCTTGATGGTCATCGGCCTCGTGGGCGTCCCACCCGAAATCGCTAAGGCATACGCCGAAACCAAGCAATACACCGTGCTCGGTCGCTATGCCGATGAAGCACTAACACTATCCCAAATCGATAGCGGCTCGTGGCCGCACGATACTAAGATCGGCCTGTCAGCCGACCAATTTCTAACCTCTAGCATCTGGAGAATTTGACATGAACATCCTCTTTATCGCTGCCTCTGCCCTTGCCCTGTCGATCCCCTCGGGCAAGGTCGTCGTCGTTGACGAAAGCAACGTCCAGTGCTCTGCCACCCCCCGCATTGCGGACGGCCAGACCATCCAGACGCGCGTCAAGATCGACCGTATCCTCGCCGATTGGCGTCGTCAGGGTTTCAAGCCGCATGTCGTTCGCATTCCGGACGGCTACAGCTACAACGGCCCGGACACCGACGACCTCAAGATCGTGCGTCCGTCATGCTGACCAACAACGAAATCATCTCCCGCATCCGCGACGGCCTCATGGCCCAAGGCAAGCCCGCCGCACTCGCGAACGGCCAGTGCCGTTACCGCACTGCCGGTGGACTCAAATGTGCTGTCGGTCAGCTTATCCCCGACGAGTATTATAACCACAATCTTGAAGGGTACCTGCCCGGTGATCCGCTTATTAGCGATGCAACTGATACGTCGCCCGAGCAAGCCGACTTGCTCAAAAAGCTGCAGAAGGTGCACGACAACTTTGTCTTGGACTATGGCTACGACCACGCCTTCAACGATAGCTTCTGGACGGACTTCAACAATGCGGCGCAGCCGTACGTGTTGTGACGGAGGAAGAACCGTGCTGATACAACCAAATGACCGCGTGTTTCTCTACGACCACACGCCGCTCAAGTTCTTCGGTGCGTCCTTCGAACCGGACGCCTTCACCTACGAGCGCGAGGACGGCGAGCTATTCACCGCCGAACAGCTACGCCAAGACATACCGGGCACCTTCCTGATCGTGACCCCACAGGGCTTCCAGTTCGACGCGGACAACACCGCCCCAATCGTCTACAAGCCCATCGACTGGGACAAGCCCGTCTACGTCAACGGCTATGTCGTGACCGTGATCTATACCAACCCTGCGCGCAACTTCGCGACCGTGATGGTGCCGGGGCGCATGGCCGTGGCCGTGGACTATCGCGACGGCAAGGCGCTGGACCGCAGCTTCACGGTGTCGAACGACAACCCGCGCACTACGATCCGCACCACCCTCGCAGTCGGTGGGGACATGCGCGACATCGACGTCCTGCTTCACGACGGGAAGATATTCGATGTCCAACTCGTTTAAACAAAACATCAACCGTGACGCGATGCTCGTTCGCCTCAACATGGCGGGCATGCAAGTCATCGCAGGCCAGCGGTTCGACATGACCCCCGACCAGCTTCTCCAACACGGAAAGTGGCTGGCCAAGCAACCCAAAAGCTACCGTGACAAGGTGGTAGCCAAGGTCGAGGAAATTATCGATGCCGAATGACAAGATCAAACAAGCCATGATCCGTGCCGCCGATTGGCTGGAAGCCAACCCCGACGGCCACGCTCGCATGCGTATGGCCGCACGGGAAAGCGGCCAGATCGTAGGCACCATGGACCCCCGAGCCTGTCGCTTCTGCGCACTGGGTCGCATGATGCACGAACTGGGCATCGACACCGTCAACACCATCGACGCCCTCAACCTCATCGGTGATCAACTGGGCGAACTCATATACCGTGCCTCCGATCTTAGTCGCGAAGCTGGTATCGTCGCTCTACGTCGGGCAGCAATGACATGAAACACCACGTTTTTGCATGGATACCTGAGTTTATGGACGATTGGACCATCGTCTGGCTCGGCTATTACACCATCACCACCCAAGATGGCCGGTTGGCCTATACCCGAGGAAGGAAGTGAACATGTTCAACACCGTACGCGACGTGCTGAAGCGTCATGGGTTCGCCCCTCTCATCATCGAGACGTCGAACCCCGACACCCGCCAGCGCCTCGACGAGCGCATCGAGCAGTCAGCCAACGTCAGCGCGGAACGTCGCGAGCGTGCGCTAGAAGCGCAGCGCCAGCGCGCCGGACGCGGCTACTACGTACCCATTGGCTGAACGAAAATGCCTCGTAAACGCAGCGACTTCTTCGTCCGCGCCTTCACTCGCACTGTGCGCGGTGAAGGTACTCGTTGGCTCGGCTACGAACGTGTCAGGTTCCAGCAGCTAATGAAGCGCGTACCCGGTCGCGGTTTGTGTGGGCGGAGAGTAAATTTTTTCGAGGGAAAAATCCCACCGAACGCGGGGAACGAGCTTTGCAGAAAGGGCGAAAGCACAGGGAA
>NZ_JBQCCN010000176.1:0-5201 GCF_051962185.1 Sphingomonas sp. | reverse complement strand
CGAGGAAGGGCTCGGGCTCGTGCCCGATGCTCGCATCGACGATCGCGTTGCGCGCGCCGCGATAGAGCCGCGCCAGGGTCCGCGACACGTCGCCGCCCTGGTCAAAATCGAGCCCCGCCTCGAGCGCGAACAGGATCGCGGTGGCGCGGGTGATCTTCTCGCTTTTCAGCGCGTAATTCTGGTTGGTCGTCGCGTGCGCCGCGACGCGCAGAGCGCGCACCAGTTCCTCGTACAGCAATTGCACAAGCGCCGGCCCGTCGGCCTCGCCGGTGCGCCCGGCCAGGTCGATCTGACGATAGGTCGCTTCCGGATCGCCGCGCAGCGCGGTGGCATAGCCTGCCATCAGTTCGCGCCCTTCGACCAGGCGTCGATCTGCGTCTTGAGGAACGCCTGGGTCGATTTATAGGCGGCGACCTTGGCATTCATGCTGGCGAACTGCTGGGTCAGCCGGGTGGTCATGTCCTGCGATTGCGTGGTCAGGTCGTCCTGCGCCTTCGACACGTCCGATTGCTGCTGGGTATAGCGCGTCAGCGAGGCGCCGAGCCCGTAGAGCGTGCTGGTCGAGGTCAGCGAGATGCCGTTCATGGCGGCGGTGACCCCGTCCGAGCTCGAGCTGGTGAACGAGAAGATCGCCTCGACCGAGGCCGGATAATTGTTGAGCGCGTTGGTCACCGCGTCGTCGTCGACCGACAGGGTGCCGTCGCGATTGGTCTTGATCCCGATTTCGGCAAGTGTCGTCGGCGTTCCCGCCGGCGCGTTGGAGAGCAGGGTCCGGGTGGTCAGCGAGCGGAGCGAATTGACCAGCCCCTGCGCGGCGGTGTCGCTCTTGAGCGGCCCGTTCTGCGGGTCGATCTGGGCGTTGATGGTGCTCAGCACCTCATTGTAGCTGTCGACGAAGTCGGTGATCGCCTGTTTGAGGCCGTCGGTCGGCGTCGTCGCGGTGAGCCCGACCGGCACCGGGCTGGTGCCGTTGAGCTGCAGCTTCACGCCATTGATCAGGTCGGTGATGGTGTTCGACGCACGCTCGACCGAGACGCCATCGACGGTCAGCTTGGCGTTCTGTGCGATCGACGACAGCTTGGTCCCCGTGGCACCGACGCCGACGTTGAATTGCGCCAGATTGCCGCTTGGATCGGTGGTCGCCGTCATGGTGAAGGCCTGCGCCGATCCGCTCGCGCCTTTCAGCGACAGATAGGCCTTGCCGTCGACATCGGTGACGACCGCGGCGGTGACCCCGGCCTTCTTGGCGTTGATCGCATTGGCGATACCGTCGAGGCTGGCATCGGTCAGGTCGACCGTGATCGGCTGGGCCGATCCCGGCGCGAAATCGGTCATCTGGGTGCCGTCGGCCGAATAGGTCGCATTGCCCAGAGTGATGGTAAGCTGGCCGGACCCGATCACCGTCGTGCGGTCGCCGACCGCGACCTGCGTCGTCGCGACCTGCGCGCTGGCGAGCTGGCTGACGGTGATCGAGGAGGTAAGGCCGTTGAGCGCGGCACCGGTCTGGGCGCTCGCGGTCAGGATGGCGTTGTTGGTGCTCTGCGGCTGCGATTGCAGCGTGCCGTTGGTTGCCAGCGTCTTGAGCGCCGTCGCAAACGTCTGAATCGTGCTCTTGAGCGTCGACACTCCGGAAATTTGCGCGGTCAGCGCGTCCTGCTGGGCCTTCAACGCGTCGGTCTTGGTCGCGAATTGCGCCTGAACCAGCGAAGTGACCAACGACGCGGTATCGACGCCCGACCCGGTCGACAGCGAATTGAACAGCGCCTGCGCCGCCGAACCCATGACGTTCGACGCCGAAGGAGTCGGCGTCGGGGTCGGAGTGGGTGTGCTGGTCGTCGAGGTGGTGGTCACCATGGCAATAGCTCCGCGCGCGTCGGATCATCGAACGACCGGTTGCGCGGCAATTTTAGGACTTTCGTCATTGTTTGACGCCGTTTTCGTCGAACCGCGCGGTCGACGGCACCTCGATCGTCGGCTGCACCGCGCCGGCGCGCTGGTTGAGGCCGAAGACGAAGGCGAGCACCGTCGCGATCGCGGCGTAGAGATCGTCGCGCACTTCCTGTCCTTCGCGACTGGTATAATAGATCGCGCGGGCGAGCGCCGGATATTCGAGGATCGGCACCTTCTCCTCGCCGGCCACGTCGCGGATCGCGAGCGCGGTGATGCCGCGGCCCTTAGCCACCACCACCGGCGCGTTGTCCTTGAACTTGTCGTAGCGCAGCGCGACCGAGAAATGGGTCGGGTTGGTCAGGATGACATGCGCCGACGCGACCGCGCCGCGCACCGAGCGGCGGCTCATCTCGCGCTGGCGCTGGCGCACATGCTGCTTGGCCTCGGGCGAGCCCTCGGTCTCCTTATGCTCGTCGCGGACCTCCTGCTTGGTCATCTTCAACTTGTTGAGCAGGCGGACGATCTGGATCGGCAAATCGACGCCGGCGATCAGCACCAGGCCGCCCGCCATGGTGAACAGGATCCAGACGAAGGTGCCGCCGAGCCGCCCGACCACGCCCGCGACGTCGGACGATGTCGACAGGCCCAGCGTCGGTTGTGCCGTCTTCCACATCAGCCACGCGCCGATCGAGCCGAGCAGGACGACTTTGAGCAGCGACTTGCCCAACTCGATCCAGCCGTTCGGGCCGAAGATGCGCTTCAATCCCGACGCCGGGTTGATCCGCGAGAATTTGGGCTGAAGCAATTTGCCGTTGAAGCGAAACGAACCGAGCCCGGCCTGGCTGAAGATCGCCACGAGCACCGCGATCAGCAACAGACCGCCGACGGTCGGGGCGAAGCCGAAGCCCGCCTGCACCAACGGGCGCATCGGCGACCAATCCTCGATATCGGCCCTGCCGAAGCGGAAGCTGGCGATCATCAACCCTTCGCAGGCTCTCGCCATTTGCGGGCCCAGCATGACCAGCCAGCCGCAACCGGCGAGAACCATCAAGGCAGTCGCGAAATCGCGTGACTTGAGAACCTCGCCATTTTCCAGCGCGTCCTTGCGACGCTTGGCTGTTGGGGCTTCTGTCTTGTCGCCTTCCTGTTCAGCCATCTAGGGTCTGGCCTCGGCTGGGGTGGCGACGCGACAGAGCCGATTTCGGTGTTGGGCGAGAAGCATGGACGGAGCGATGCTGGAGCATCGCGGCGACGCCGCCCGACGCCAAAATCGGCCCGCTGCAGAGCGACCGCGTTGGACAGCCCGCCGAACTGCATCACTTGCTCGCGCGCAGCGTCGGCTGCGCGACGGCGCTGCTTTCCTTGCCAGCGGGCTGCTCGAGGCGATCACGATCCCTCCCCGAACCTAACCGAACACCAGGCGTTGCGCGGCATCGAGTCCTTCCTGGACGATGACGAGCATGTAATCACCCATGGCGGGCATCGCGAGCGCGAGCGCGACGACGCCGACCGCGAGGCTGGCGGGGAGACCGATCGCGAACAAATTGAGGCTGGGCGCGGCGCGACTGACCATCCCGACGAGCAGGTTGAGGCAGAGCAGCAGGAACCCAACCGGCAGCGCCAGCAGCAGACCTGCGGCGAACGTATAGCCGCCGAACAGGGCGATGTCCTTGAGCCGGTCGGGCGACAGCCAGGCGCCGCCCGGCGGCAGTACGGCGTAGCTCCGGACCAGCATGTCGACCAGCACGAGGTGCCCGTTCACCGACAGGAACAGCAATGTCATCAGCACCGACAGGAAATTGCCCAGCGCCGGGGTCGAACGTCCGTTCTGCGGATCGATCGCGGCGGCGAAGCCGATCCCCATCGAGGTACCGATGATTTCGCTGGCGATGGCCGGCGCGGCGAAGGCGATCTGGAGCACGAAGCCGATCGCCAGCCCGATCAGTGCCTCCGCCGCGGCGCTCAGGATGGTGGTGACCGAGAAAATCTCCGCGGGCGGCGCGATCGGATGGACCGCCAGCACCAGCACGCCGATCGCCCCCGACAAGGCGACGCGGACGGGCAGCGGCACCGACACCGCGCCGAATACCGGTGCCGCGACGAACGCCGCGCCGATTCGGATCATCACGAAGATGAGCGCCCAGAGCTGCGCCTCGATGTTGAGGCCGAGGCCGAGCATCGCCTATCGCACCAAATCCGGGATGCGCTGGAAGATGTCGATCGTGAAGTCGCTCAACAGGCCCATGATCAGGCTGCCGAAGATCAGCAGCGACACCCCGACCACCGCCAGCTTGGGGACGAAGGTCAGCGTCTGCTCGTTGATCGAGGTCGCCGCCTGGACCATGCCGAGGATCAGGCCGGCGAGGAGCGCCGGGATCAGCACCGGGGCGCAAGCGAGCGCCAGCACCCACATCGTCTGGTCGGCTACGCCGATGAAATAGTCGGAATCCATCGTCAGTTGATCCAATTGGCTTGATCGTCGCCCCAGCGAAAGTCGGGGTCTCGTGAGGCGTTTTCCTCCACGAGATGCCGGCTCGCGCCGGCATGTCGGCTGGAGAGCCACAGCATCGGCTTGCGTCCCGGCAGGATGGGCGGCGGCGCGCGGAACGGGTTCGGCGCGGGCGGCGGGCAGGCCGGCATCATGTCGCGAAGCTCGACGCCAGGCTGCCCATCATCATCGCCCAGCCGTCGACCAGCACGAACAGCAGCAATTTGAACGGCATCGAGATGATCGTCGGCGACATCATCATCATGCCGAGCGACATGAGCACGGTCGCGACCACCAGGTCGATGACGATGAACGGCAGGAAGATCAGGAAGCCGATCTGGAACGCGGTCTTCAGCTCGCTGGTGACGAACGCCGGGAGCAGCACCGAATAGGGAATGTCGGTCGATTTCGCGTACGGCCCCGAATGCGCCATGTCGGCGAACATCTTGAGGTCCTTCATCCGGGTCTGCTTGACCATGAAGGCATGGAGCGGCTGGCCGGCGCGCTGAATCATCTCGGTCCCGCCGATCTGGCCGGCGGCATAAGGCTGGATCGCCTGGGTGTTCATCTGGTTGATCGTCGGCGCCATCACGAACAGCGACAGGAACAGCGCCAGCCCGATCAGCACCTGGTTGGGCGGCGTCTGCTGCAGGCCGAGCGCCTGGCGGAGCAGCGACAGCACGATGATGATCCGCGTAAAGCTGGTCATCATCAGCAGGATCCCGGGAAGAATCGTGAGCAGGCCCATGATGATGAGGACCTGCAGGCTGAGCGACAGCGGCGCCTTGCCCGCGCCATTGGTGGCGGCAGCGGCGCCCGGGCC
>NZ_JBQCCN010000175.1:0-2486 GCF_051962185.1 Sphingomonas sp. | reverse complement strand
CCCGTGCTGCGCACACTGCTCGTCGACCTGCAGAAGAAATTCGGCTTCGACCACCCGGTTCATGCCGGCAAGGAGCTCGAGCACGCCTTGACCAACCTCACCCACGACTTGCAGATCGCCTTCGCTCCCGACGCGCTCGAGGATGTCGCGTTGACCGCAATGAGCCTGGCCGATCGGCCACGGCCGCGGCTGGTCATGGCCCGATCGATCCTCGGCCGCCATCTGTTCTGCTTCGTGTGGCTGCCGCGCGACGAATTCACCACCGCACGGCGCATCGCGATCGGTGACATGCTGGCCGAAGCCGCCGGCGGCGCCTTGCTCAATTGGGCGATCGCGATGGACGACCTGGTCGCGCTGATCCGCTACACGGTCGACGTGCGCGGCGAGGGCCGCCAGCCCGACGTCGCCGCGCTCGACACCCGGCTCGGCCGGATGATGCGCGGCTGGGCGCCCGCCGTCGAGGCGGCGCTGGCCGAGAGCGATTCCGCGCGCGCGACCCGGCTCGCGCTGCGCTGGGCCAATTGCTTCCCGCAAGGCTATCGCACGGTCAACACCGCCGACGAAGCGGCGCGCGACATCCTGAGCATCTCGACACTCGAAACGCCCGATCAGCGCGCGGTCCGTCTCTATCGCGACGCGCGCGGCGAGGCGCGGCTCAAACTCTACCGCCTGGGCGGCGCGATCGCGCTGTCGGACGCGGTGCCGGTGCTCGAGAATTTCGGGTTCCGGGTGATCGAGGAAGTTCCGACCGCGCTGACCGACGAGAGCCAGGGCTTCATTCACGAATTCCTGATCCAGGCGGTCGGCGGCGTCGACAATGTGTTCGACGGCGATCCCACGGTGCTCCAGGACGCGGTCGCCGCGGTGCTCGAAGGCAATGCCGAGAATGACGCGTTCAATCGCCTGATCCTCGACCTCAACATGGCGCCGTCCTCGACGGTGCTGTTCCGCGCCTGGTTCCGCTATCTGCGCCAGGGCGGACTGACCTACGGCCTGACCACCGTGGTCGACGCGCTGCGCCGCGCGCCGGGCGTGACCGCCGCGCTGATCGAGCGGTTCGACGCGGCGCATGCGCCGGGCGGCAAGCGCGATGCCGGCGTCGCTGCGGCCGACGAGGCGATCAAGGCCGGGCTCAACACCGTCTCGGCGATCGACGACGACCGCATCCTCCGCGCGATCCAGGGCGTGATCGCCGCGACCTTGCGCACCAACGCCTTCACGCCCGCCGCGGCCGAGGCTTTGGCGTTCAAGATGGACAGCCACAAGGTGCCGGGGCTCCCCGCCCCGCTGCCGTGGCGCGAGATCTGGGTCTATTCGCCGCGGGTCGAGGGCATCCACTTGCGCGCCGGCCCGGTCGCGCGCGGCGGGCTGCGCTGGTCCGACCGGCGCGACGACTTCCGCACCGAGATCCTCGGGCTGATGAAGGCGCAGCGCGTCAAGAACGCGGTGATCGTCCCGACCGGCGCCAAGGGCGGTTTCTATCCCAAGCAATTGCCCAGCCCTGCGGTCGATCGCGACGCCTGGCTGGCCGAGGGCACCGAAAGCTATCGCATCTTCATCCGCACCTTGCTGTCGGTCACCGACAATATCGTCGAAGGCAAGGTGGTTCATCCCAAGGGCGTCGTCATCCATGACGGCGACGACCCCTATTTCGTGGTCGCCGCCGACAAGGGCACCGCGACCTTCTCCGACGTCGCCAATGCGATCGCGATCGAACGCGGCTTCTGGCTGGGCGACGCCTTCGCCTCGGGCGGCAGCTACGGCTACGACCACAAGGCGATGGGCATCACCGCCAAGGGCGCGTGGATCTCGGTCCAGCGCCACTTCGCCGAGCGCGGGGTCGACGTGCAGACGCAATCGATCCGCGTCGTCGGATGCGGCGACATGTCGGGCGACGTGTTCGGCAACGGCATGTTGCTGAGCCAAGCGCTCAAGGTCGTGGCGGCATTCGATCATCGCCATATCTTCCTCGACCCCGATCCCGATCCGGCGGCGAGCTGGGCCGAGCGCGACCGCATGTTCAAGCTGCCGCGATCGAGCTGGGCGGATTACGACCCCAAGCTGATCTCCAAGGGCGGCGGCGTCTTCCCCCGCACCGCCAAGACCATCCCGCTGTCGAAACAGGTCAAGGCCGCGCTCGACATTGCGGCCGACGAGCTCGAGCCCGCGGCGCTGATCTCGGCGATCCTGAAGTCGCCCGCCGACCTGATCTGGTTCGGCGGCATCGGCACGTACGTGAAAGCGGCGTCGGAGAACCATATCGAGGTCGGCGACCCGGCCAACGATCGCCTGCGCGTCAATGCCGAGGAATTGCGCGCGACCGCGATCGGCGAAGGCGCCAATCTGGGCGTGACCCAGGCCGGCCGTATCGCCTTCGCGTCGCGCGGTGGGAGGATCAACACCGACTTCATCGACAATTCGGCAGGCGTCGATTGCTCGGACAATGAGGTCAACATCAAGATCGCGCTCAACCGCGAGATGATCGA
>NZ_JBQCCN010000174.1:0-8256 GCF_051962185.1 Sphingomonas sp. | reverse complement strand
TGGCTATGCCGACCTCGCCGCCAAGTCCTACGGCCTGATCGGCAAGGCCAACCAGACGCCGGGGCTGAACCAGGTCTATACCTTCTTCGACACCAACACGCCGCGCGTCTTCGCCGATATCGACCGCGCCAAGGCCGACCTGATCGGCGTGCCGCCGGAGCGCGTGTTCGAAGCGCTCAACGTCTATCTCGGCTCGGCCTATGTGAACGACTTCAATCTGCTGGGCCGCACCTATCGCGTCACCGCGCAGGCCGATGCGCCGTTCCGCGCCACCGTCGCCGATATCGCCAACCTCAAGACCCGCTCCAATTCGGGCGAGATGGTGCCGATCGGATCGGTCGCAAATTTCAGCGACCGCACCGGTCCCTATCGCGTCGTCCGCTACAACCTCTTCCCCGCGGTCGAGGTCGATGGCGACACCGCGCCGGGCTATTCGTCGGGCCAGTCGCTCAAGACGTTCGAGAAGCTCGCGGCCGACAATCTGCCGGGCGATTACGGCACCGAATGGACCGGCATCGCCTTCCAGCAGAAAGCGGCGGGCAGCACCGCCGGCGTAGTCTTCGCGCTCGCCGTGGTGTTCGTCTTCCTGGTGCTGGCGGCGCAATACGAGAGCCTCGTCCTGCCGCTGTCGATCATCCTGATCGTGCCGATGTGCCTGCTCGCGGCGATGGTCGGCGTGAACCTGCGGGGGATGGACAACAACGTCCTGACCCAGATCGGCCTCGTCGTCCTGATCGCTCTGGCAGCGAAGAACGCGATCCTGATCGTCGAATTCGCCAAGCAGGGCGAGGAGCAGGACGGTCTCAGCCCGGCGCGCGCCGCGGTTCGTGCCGCGCAGACCCGGTTGCGTCCGATCCTGATGACCAGCTTCGCCTTCATCCTGGGCACCGTGCCCCTGCTGATCGCGAGCGGCGCGGGATCCGAGCTTCGCCAGGCTTTGGGCACCGCGGTGTTCTTCGGGATGATCGGCGTCACTGCCTTCGGCCTGCTGTTCACCCCCACTTTCTACGTCGTGTGCCGCGCGCTGGGCGATCGCATCGCCCACCTGCGCGGCAAGCGGCCCGCCGCCGGCTCGGACCTGTCCGGATCGCTGCAGCCGGCCGAATGAGGAGTCACGCCATGCGTCCGCTTCGTATGATTGCCCCGATGGTTTCCGCGCTGGCGCTCGCCGCCTGCGCGGTGGGGCCGAACTACACCCCGCCCGCGACGCCCTCGGCGGCCGCCGGCAAGTTCGTCTCGGCCGCCTCCCCGGCGCTGAGCGACGATCCCGCCGCGTCGAACTGGTGGCGGCTCTATCAGGATCCGGTGCTCGACGGGCTGATCGCCGATGCGCTCAAGTCCAACACCGACATCCGCGTCGCGGTCGCGCATCTCGAAAAGGCACGCGCGTCGCTCCGTGGCGCGCGCAGCGACCGGCTGCCCTCGACGGGGCTCAACGCCGGCGCCACCTATGGCCGCCTGCCCGAAAGCCAGCGTGCGCCCGGCTCGCCGCGTGAGGACTGGTCGATCGATACCGGCCTCTCGGTGTCGTACGAGGTCGACCTGTTTGGCCGCGTCAGCCGCGGGATCGAGGCGGCGCGCGGCGACGAAGCCGCCGCCGCGGCCGATGCCGACGCGGTCCGCGTCGCGGTGGTCGCCGACACCACGCGGGCCTATGCCGACGCCGCCTCGGGCGCGGCGCGGCTGAAGGTCGCCAACCAGATCGTCGACCTGCTCGACAAGTCGCTATTGCTGACCCAGCGTCGCCACGACGCGGGGCTCGCCACCCAGCTCGACGTGTCGCGCATCGCCACGCTGCGCCAGCAGCGCGCCGCCGACATCCCCGCGCTGGAAGCCGACCGCCAGGCCGCCTTGTTCCGCCTGGCGACGCTGACCGGCCGCGCGCCGGCCGACCTGCCGGCCGCGGCGGGCGAGCGCAACGTCGGGCGCGAGATCACCCAGCCGATCCCGGTCGGCGACGGCACTGCCCTGCTCAAGCGCCGCCCCGACGTGCGCGCCGCCGACCGCAGGCTCGCCGCCGACACCGCGCGGATCGGGGTCGCCACCGCGGACCTCTACCCGCACATCACGCTGGGCGCCTCGGTCGGCTCGACTGGGCCCAATATCGGCGACGTGTTCGGGGGCGGCCCGCTGCGCTGGCTGCTCGGGCCGCTGATCAACTGGGCGTTCCCCAACCAGGAAGGCGCGCGCGCCAAGATCGCCGCCGCCAAGGCCGATACTCAGGCGTCGCTTGCGACGTTCGACGGCACGGTGTTGCGCGCGCTCGAGGAGACCGAGACGTCGCTCAACGCCTATGCGCGCGCGCTCGACCGCCGCGTCGCCCTGAAAGCAGCGCGCGACGAGGCGGCGAAGGCGGCCGCGATCACGCGCGCGCAGCAGCGCGAGGGCACGGTCGATTCGCTTGCCTGGCTCGATGCCGAGCGTACCTACGCCGAAACCGAGGCGGCGCTCGCCGAACAGGACGCGCGGATCGCCGACGCCCAGATCGACGTGTTCCGCGCGCTGGCGGGCGGCTGGTCGTGAGGACTGGCCGCCCTCCCCGGGCGTCAGCCGGAATGCCCGGCGAGCACCGCCGTCAGCGCTTCATATTCCGCGCGCAGGCAATCGCCCACGAACTCCAGCCCCTGCGCGGTCAACCCGACCAGGGTCCGGCGCGCATCGTCGGGGTCGGACATCCGCGTCACATAGCCGCCTTCCATCAGCGCGATGACGTGGCGCAATCCCGTCGAATGCGGCGCACTGCTGGCGAGACAAGCGTCGCCGGTCGGCACCGCCCGCTGCTCGGACGCCGAGATGAACAGGTCGAGCAGGATGTTCCACTGCGAGCTCACCAAACGCAGCCCCGATGAGACGCAGGCGCGGCGACCCGATGTCTTGAGCACGAACCTGGCGTAGGCGATCAGATCGGGATCCGCGGTCCGATACCGGAAGTCGCGCGATCCGATTTCTCCCATATCCGCCGCTGCCGATGCGCGGAGATCGACCCGATCATCAAACTCACCAATAGTGGCACTGCCCAATAAGGCTGGGTGCTGACGTAAAGCTCCTTTGGGAATGCCGGATTCATGATTGCGGGAAAGTGCGCGAGGCACCCGGCTAACTGAGATGCTGCTGCCCATAGCGGCCAGAACCTTGTACTTTGACGTGCGATCACGATGAGAACGACGAGAAATACGATGTCGACGATGATCACACCCCAATTGGGCCCACGCCAATGGTTGCCGAACAGGTCGGCGAAGATCGAGGCGATGGCGGCAATCATATAAGCTGTTGCCACGCGTCGCTCGGTCACGCCGCCCCGAAACCATGCGAAAACGCACAATGCCGGAAACACGATGACGTAGACGACAAGACCGATAAAGAGAAAGATCTGCATAGGATTCGATCCCTATATCGGTCGACGAAATTACGCAGCCTTCACCTTGCGGCGCGGCGCGGCCATTTTACCGGCCGTGCAGCCCACGTCGGACCCATCCAGCCCCAGCGCATCGCGCGTGACGGCAAGGCGTTGATGGCATTTGATCGCGTCCTCACGCGCCTCGAACAGGTGAGCGAGCGAACTCGCCGCCAGAACGGCCGCGTCGTGACCGACCTCCATCGCCACACCCATTTCCATGCGGCCCCGGACGATCGAACCGATGAGGTCGGTCTGCGCGATAATCGCATGATCGATGCCGTTTTCGGCGGGCAGCAAGGCACGCATGATCTTTCGCGCCACCGCCATATTGGTCGTCGGGATGGACGTGAGATCGCTCGTTTGAATCGATGCAACGGACATGATTCCCCCTCCGCCGGCGCCTGGCGGCCCGGCAAATCAAGATCGAATGCTGGATGAAACGCCTAGAGGCGCTCGGTGAGCATGCGGATGGCGAGCATGTAGAGAGATACTGCCGTCACCATCAGCGACGCCGCGACCAGGATTGCGGCGATGGTCCCAGGATAGCTCAGGTCATTGGTCGGCCTTTCTCGTGTCGGGAACGGCCAGGGCAGCCGTCCGAGCCACGAGGAAGGCATCGGATCATGGTCGTTCTCAACGCCGGAAATTGCCGATGAGGAAAAACCCTCTAGCGCCGGCCCACTGCCCATCAGGGCGCGGACAGCGCTGTCGCGATCGTTGAAGCCCAGTTTGCGCACCGCATTGGCGATGTACGCATCGACCGTCTTCGGCGAGAGGTTGAGGTCGACGGCGATGTCCTTGGTTCGCTTATGCTGCGCGACACCCTTGAGACACTCGATCTCGCGGGGAGTCAGCGTAGAGAAATGCGAATCGTCCATCATGCCAAGCTAACGTAATGTCGCCCCATTTTGGACCGTTTAGTCTTTCTTGGATATCAAGAAAAACTGCCGACCCTGCCCCTCGTCCGGACTAAAAAGGCACGAACGCGATCGACCGATTTGGCTTTGCACGCCGATGAGCCGGTTGATAGACCCCTTTTGGGGGGAAACGCGTGGCGAGGATCGAACAGGGCAGCAATTCGGGACCATCGGGTAATCCTGAAGACGCGCCCAGATTGCTGTTGCTCGACCTGCTGTCCGACACGCGCGCCATCGCGCCGGAACGGATTGCCGCGCTCGGCGAAAGCAGCTGGAACGTCCTGCTCGACGCCATGCGCCAGCATCGTTTGGGGGCGTTGCTCCATTGGCAGCTCGAGCAACGGCACGCGGGGCTGGGGCTTCCGCAGACCATCCGCGACGAGGCCAGGCAGGCGTGGCGCGATGCGACCCGGCGGATGCTCGGCCTGCAATATGAACTGACCATTTTGAGTAAGTTGCTCGGCGCTGCCGGCATCCGCGCGATCGCGCTCAAGGGTGCCTTCCTGGCTTATCACGCCTATCCCGAGGCCGCCCTGCGTCCGATGCGCGATCTCGACATCCTGGTCCCCGAAGACCAGCTGGTCGACGCCTGGAACACGTTGCTCGCGGCCGGCGCGCGCTCCGCCGGCGAGGGCGACAGCGCCGAGGATCTTCGTCGCGATCACGCGCTCCATGCCGGCAAGCATCATCTGCCGGCGTTGCTGAGCCCCAGCGGCTTTTCGAAAGTGGAACTGCATCGCGGCGTCCAGAGCGCCGCCAGCGCGATGGAACGTGACCGCAACACGCTGTTGCTCCAGGGCGTGTGGGGTCACGCGATCACCTCGCCGATCGCCACGGCACCGATCGAGTTCCCGGCGCCGACCGACATGCTGCTGCATCTGATCATGCACGCGGCCTACGATCATCTACTCAACAACGGGCCGCTGGTACTGAGCGACATCGCCTTCCTGTTGCGCCGACACGCTGTCGACTGGGAGCGCTTCTGGCGCACCGCCGACGCACTGCAATCGATGCGCGGCGCCGTCCTGCTGCTCGATCTCGCCACCTATTACTGGCGCGACCTGCCGATCGAATGGACCGCCGCGGCGGCGCAACTGCGCGACGATCTGGGGGCGATCCGTTTATCGGCGTCGCTTTTGCTGCTGCAGGATCGCGAGTTGACTCCGGATATCTGGCGCAAGCGCGGCACCGGACAATCGGGCGGCCGTATCGCGCGGGCGGTCGGTCGCTTGCTGATCCCACGCGCCGAGATGGCGCTGCTCTATCCCGTCGATCCACGGTCTCCGCGTATCCTGCTTTGCTATCCGGCCCGCTGGTGGCGACTGGCCACCCGTCGCATCCCGGCTGCGTGGCGCACCGGCCAGCGCGGCGACCTGCGCCGTCAGGCCGAGATCGACACGCGTGTCTCGCGCTGGCTGCGGGTTTGAGATGAACGGCACGCCCCTTCGACTGCACCATGCACCACGCAGGCTCGCGGGTCTCATGCGGCCGGGGCCGCGGCGCCTGGCACACGCCTCGACAATCGCCGCGGGGGAACGGTCGGTCGGCCAATCCTGCCATCCCGCCCTTGGCGGAATCGCCGGTTTCGCCTCGCCCCGACTAAGGGACGGCGATGTCGATCGCGGTTGAGCAGATCCGTTTCGCGCCCGCGCCGACGTTGAGCTGGAATGACGTGGGCGACGAGTTGACCCTGTTCGACACCGCGACGGGGCAGTATTTCGCACTCAACGGCGGCGCCGTCGCGATCTGGCGAGAACTTGCCGCCGGACGAAATGCGGTCGAAGCAGCCGCGTCCCTGGCGATGCGGTTCGACAGTCCGCGCGGCGAGATCATGGCCGATATCGCCGCCTTTCTCCACGCAGCGCTCGACCGCGACCTGCTGATCGCGCGCGAATGAGCGCGATCGGCGGAATCGTCGCTTGGCGCGGCACCGTCGCGTCACGGGCGCTCGACGCCATGGTAGCCGCCGCGCCCGCATTTTCGGGCGGCAACGGCACGTCGTGGACGGACGACCAGGCCGGCCTGGTTCGCGTCGCGCTGGCGACCACGCCGGAAGCCGTCGCGGAAATCCAGCCGTGGCACGATCCCGCGCCCGGCCGGACGATCTGCTTCGACGGCCGCGTCGACAATCGCGCCGAATTGCGCGCGCTGCTCGGCGGCGACGCCCCACCGGCCGATGCGCCCGATTGCGCCATCGTATTGGCCGCGTGGCAACGCCTCGGCGAACGTCTGCTAGATTGCCTCGCCGGCGATTATGCCTTCGCGATTTGGGATGCGCGCGCAAGACAATTGACTTGCGCGCGGTCGCCGGTCGGCTGGCGGCCGCTGTGTTGGGCGGCCACCGCCGATGGCATCGCCTTCGCCACCGACCCGGCGATGCTGATCCGGGGCGCTGACATCTCGCGCGAGATCGACGAAAGCACGATCGGCGAGCATCTGTCGATGCGTTTCGTTACCGAGGTCCACACCTTGTGGAAACACGTCCGGCGACTGCCGCCCGGCCATCTGCTGACCGCCGACGGGCGCAGCATCAGGCTGCGGCGTTGGCTCGACGGCCCCTTCGACGACTTTTCGCACTTGTCGGATCGCGACCATATCGACCGCTTCACCCACCTGTTCGATCAGGCGTTGATCGCGACGTCGCGCAGCAGCGGCCCGATCGCCGCCCATCTGTCGGGAGGGCTCGATTCGTCCAGCGTCGTCTGCCGCAGCCATGACCTCGTCAGGTCGGGCGCGCTCGCGGCGATGCCCCGCCCGGTGTCGGCGCGTTTTCCGGGGGAGGCGTGCGACGAGGGTCGCTGGATCGAGGCGGTCGAGGCGCACTGCGATATCCGCTCGCAATCGGTTTTCGGCGCACCCTATGACTGGCGGGCGGCGGCTCGCTGGTCGGCCGGTACGATGCATCTGCCGTTGCGTCCCAATACCGCCGCGACGATCGTCGCGTCCTGCGACTGGCTGGCGGCCAATCGCCTGTCGGTGCTGTTGACCGGCGAAGGTGGCGACGACTGGCTGTCGGGCGGATTCGCGCATTTTCCCGACTTGCTGCGCGGCGGGCGGTTGCCGACGCTGCTCCGCGACGGCCTCTCGGCGGGCTTCGGCACGGCCTTCCCGCAACGATTGCGCTGGACCTTGTCGTCGGCGATCGGGCCGATCGTGTCGGCGCGGCGGCGCGCACGGGTGTTGCGCCCGCACCTCGACTTCGCCCTGACCGCACCGGACTGGATCGTACCGGACTGGGCGAGGCGTATCGACCTGTCCGATCGCTGGCGCGCCGCCGCGACGCCGCCGGCATCGCCGCTCCTGGCGCATCAGCAGCGCTATGCGATCTATTCGCTCGCGCGGCGTCAGATGAACATCGACAATCTGCTGGCCTATGTCGCCAGCCGGGGAGTCGAATTGCGGCATCCGTTCCACGACTTCCGCCTGACCCGGTTCCTGATGGGCGCGGCCGGCGGCATGCTGCGTCGCGGGGGCGTGCGCAAGCATCTGTTGCGCGAGGCGATGCGCGGCACCCTGCCCGAGCCGGTGCGGCAACGTCATGACAAGGCGAAGCTGACGTCGCCGATCTATGACGCGGTCGCGGCGCGATTGCGCGAGCGGCCGATCCACACGCTCGCCCCGGTGCGCAACGGCTGGGTCGAGGTGGAGGGCATCGCGGCCATCGAGGCCGAACATGCCGCCTGGCGCGCCGACGGCGCGCGCGGCAAGCCGCCCGCCAGCAATTACGGCGCGGTGTGGAACATCGTCGCGATCGACTTATGGCTCGAACAGGCCGCCGGCCTCGGTTGATCGTCGAGCCGGCTAGACTCGTTTTCTGATTGATTGAATCGAATGGGGATTCCCAAGCGGGTTGAGATCTGATTCAACCTGGTGGCTGGGGATGGAGGCCAGCGATCATGGCGAGACCCTATTCGAATGATCTCCGGGAGCGAGCGGCGTCGG
>NZ_JBQCCN010000173.1:0-7344 GCF_051962185.1 Sphingomonas sp. | reverse complement strand
CGGCAGCGCCAGCAGCAAGCCGGCGGCGAAGGTATAGCCGCCGAAGAATGCGATGTCCTTGAGCCTGTCGGGCGACAGCCAGGCGCCGCCCGGCGGCAGCACCGCGTAGCTCCTCACCAGCATATCGACCAGAACGAGGTGGCCGTTCACCGACAGGAACAGGAGCGTCATCAGCACCGAAAGGAAATTGCCCAAAGCCGGAGTCGAGCGCCCGTTCTGCGGGTCGATCGCCGAGGCGAAGCCGATCCCCATCGAAGTGCCGATGACTTCGCTGGCGACCGCGGGCGCGGCGAAAGCGATCTGCAGGATGAAGCCGATCGCCAGGCCGATGAGCGCTTCCGCCGTCGCGCTGAGAATGGTGGCGACCGAAAAGAGCTCGGCGGGCGGAACGATCGGATGGACTGCCAGCACCAGCACGCCGATCGCGCCCGACAGCGCGACGCGCACCGGCAGCGGTACCGCCACCGCGCCGAACACCGGCGCCGCAACGAACGCCGCACCGATCCGGATCATCACGAAGAGCAGCGCCCAGAGCTGCGCCTCGATATTCCGGCGGAGGCCGAGCATTATTCCCTCTCCCTGTGGTAGTGGGTGGGAGCCGCGGAGCGGCGGAAGGCTGAGGGCAGGGCAAGAAGACGGCCCTCACCCTTCCCACGCGCTGACGCGCGCGGGCCCCTTCCCTCTCCCGTTGGGAGAGGGAAATTCATCACCGCACCAAATCCGGGATGCGCTGGAAGATGTCGATCGTGAAATCGGTCAGCAGGCCCATGATCAGGCCGCCGAAGATCAGCAGCGACAGGCCGACCACCGCCAGCTTGGGGACGAAGGTCAATGTCTGTTCGTTGATCGAGGTGGCTGCCTGGACCATGCCGAGGATCAGGCCGGCGAGCAAAGCCGGGATCAGAACCGGCGCGGCGGCGAGCGCCAGCACCCACATGGTCTGGTCGGCCACGCCGATGAAATAGTCCGCGTCCATGGTTCAGTTGATCCAGTTCCGGCCGACAGGCGGCATCATGTTGGTGGGCCGCGTTTGCAGCCAAAGGACGGGGATCAGGCCCGGTGTCGCCGGGCGCGGCGGTGCGCGGAACGGGTTCGGCGCGGGCGGTGGGCAGGCCGGCATCATGTCGCGAAACTCGAGGCGAGGCTGCCCATCATCATCGCCCAGCCATCGACCAGCACGAACAGCAGCAATTTGAACGGCATCGAGATGATCGTCGGCGACATCATCATCATGCCAAGCGACATGAGCACGGTCGCGACCACCAGGTCGATGACGATGAACGGCAGGAAGATCAGGAAGCCGATCTGGAACGCAGTCTTCAATTCGCTGGTGACGAACGCCGGCAGCAGCACCGAATAGGGAATGTCGGTCGAGGTCTTGTACGGGCCCGAATGCGCCATGTCGGCGAACATCTTCAGGTCCTTCATCCGCGTCTGCTTGACCATGAAGGCGTGGAGCGGCTGGCCCGCGCGCTGAATCATGTCGGTCCCGCCGATCTGGCCGGCGGAATAAGGCTGGATCGCCTGGGTGTTCATCTGGTTGATCGTCGGCGCCATCACGAACAGCGACAGGAACAGCGAGAGGCCGATCAGCACCTGGTTGGGCGGCGTCTGCTGCAGGCCGAGCGCCTGGCGGAACAGCGACAGCACGATGATGATCCGCGTAAAGCTGGTCATCATCAGCAGGATCCCGGGAAGGATCGTGAGCAGGCCCATGATGATGAGGACCTGCAGGCTGAGCGACAGCGGCGCCTTGCCCGCGCCATTGGTGGCGGCAGCGGCGCCCGGGCCGCCGAGCTGGCCCAGCGCGCGGTCGACTGCGTCGCCGATGCCGGGCTTGGCCGCCGGCGCGGCGGCAGCGGCCGTCGTGCTCGCTGCCGGCGCGGCGGGCGCGCTCTGGGCGAAGGCCGGCATCGCGATCGTCATCAGCGCGACGAGCGCGAGCAGCACCAGCGCCAATTTGGCGAGCTGGACATTCTTCGGACGCGGTCCGGCCGGCGCCGGGGCCGGGGCGCGAAACAGCGAAGGGCCGTCTTGCTTGAGGCGGCGGATCGTCGTCACCGGGGCAGCCCCCCGGCCTTGTCGACCAGCTGCACGCCGCCGCGACCGACCGAGACGAGCAATTTCTGCCCCTCGAACTCGATCACCGCGAGGCGCAGGCCGGGCGACAACATCATCGTCTCCTGGACCTTGATCGCGCGAGTGGTCTGCTGGGAGCCCATCCGGGTTTCGAGCCGGCGCCAGAGCCACAGGCAGCCGACCATCAGGCCGCAGACCAGCGGCAGCAGGACGAACAGCTTGAGAATATAGGCCCAGAGCATCAGCCGCGCTTCTCGGGGGAAACCAGCTCGGTCAGGCGGACGCCGAAGCGCTCGCCGACGGTGACGACCTCGCCACGCCCGATCAGCGTGCCGTTGACGAACACGTCGAGCAATTCGTTGGCCTGGCGGTCGAGCTCGATCACCGAGCTTTCGCCGAGCGCGAGCAATTCGCGCAGGGTCAGCCGTGTCTGGCCGATCTCCACGGTCAGCTTGACGTCGACGTCCTGCAGCAGCCGGTAATTGGCCGCCATATTGGCGTCGACCGGGAAGGTCCCGGACAAATCGGTCATGCGAGTTCCTCAACGTTGAGAGAGAGCGAATGCAATTTGATCGCGGCGCGCCCGTTGGACGTGCCGACGGTGCCGGTGCCGAGCCGGCCATTGGCGACCATCACCGGCACGTCGGCGGCGACGCCGATCGGGATGACATCGCCTTCCTTGAGCTCCATCAGCCGGGCGAGGCTGATGACCGGCTCGGCGAGCACCGAGCGGACCGGGAAGGTCACGGTCATCACCGCCTTGGCGAGGCCGTTCTGCCACGCCGGGTCGGGCGCGGCGCCGAGCACCTTGCCGGTCAGCGACGGCGTGTAGGGCTTGAGCGACTGCACCGGGTAGACGATGTCGATGAAGACCGGCTTGCCGTGAGGCTTGCCGATGCCGAAACGGGTGACGACCAGGGGATCGTCTCCGTCGAGCCCCGCCACCATCGACGGGTTGGCTTCGACCCGGCCCGGTGCGAAGCTGACCTTGGCGAGCGGCTCCCAGGCGGCGGTCATCGGCTCGGCGACGATCGCACCCAGCCGCACCAGCATCGCCTCGGCGGCCGGCGAGAATTCGCTCGGCATCTCGTGCGGCGCGGCGCCGGTGCCGCCGAAGAACAGGTCGAGCAGTTCGAGCGCGAACTTGCCGTCGACCACCATCAGCGCCTGGCCGTGGCCGGGCGTCATGATCAGGGGCACCCAGCCGGTCAGCCCTTCCGCGCGCTCGGCGCGGTAATCGGTGAAACGCTGGACGACCAACGGCTCCGCCCACAAGCGGACTTCCTGGCGCAGCAACGGCTCGAACACGCCGCGCAGGCTCCGCGCGAGCCGCGCCGAGAGATGCTGCAGCGTGTGCAGATCGCCGAACGGATTGAGGTTCGCGCCGCCCAGCGCAGCGGCGTGTTTCGCCGCCGCGCGCGGGCGTTCGCGCCGGTCCGTGTCGGGATTGGGTGAAGAGCCGTTAACCATGCCCGTTCACTGAACAACGAAATTGGTAAAGTAGACGTTACTAATCCCGCCGAATCCCTCTTTTTGTTTGAGCGTGGCGTTGATCGCCTGGACCAGCTGCTGGGCAAGACGCTTCTTGCCGTCGCCGGTCGTGACCTCGTCCTCGGTCGCATCGCCCAGCGCCATCAGGATCGCCGAGCGCACCGCGATCTCGTTGGTCTTGAGGTTTTCGATGACCGAATCGTCATAGGGCGTCGACACCGCGATGCCGATCTGGACGTAATGCGGGCTGTCCTGGAGGTTGGACGTGAAGTCCTTGTCCAGCGCGTAATAATTGGAGGCATATTTGTCGCCGCCACTACCCGACGGCGGCTTCGACCCGCCCGTGGCGACTTCGCCTTCCTTGCCGTCGCCGCCGGCGCGTTTCTGGTCCGCCTTGAGCACCAATTTTGGGCCGGCCGGCTCGGCGGCCTTAGCGCTGCCCAGCATGCCGGCCGCCCATAGGCCGCCGACGGTCCCGCCGCCGGCCAGCAGCACGACCACCAGCACGAGCATGATCATCTTGCCCTTGCCGCCCTTCTTCTTGGGCGCGTCGCCCTTGCTATCGTCACTCATTGGTCAATCCCCCGATCAAGCGATGCGGCCGTCAGCGACGGCCTGGATGTCGTCCCCGCCGGCGGCGGAGAGGCGATTCGAATTATTCTGCTGCGCTTCGAACTGCGGCCGTTGGCGCTCGCCACCGGCCGAATCCGAGCCCGACAGATCGACGCTCGTGCCGGCCAGGCGGATGCCGCGCGCCTCGGCGGCGGCATTGAGCTGCGGTGCGGCGTCGGCGATCATCGTCCGCGTCGCCGACTGTTCGGCGGCGAAATGGACGCTGACCGCGCCATCGGCATGCGTGCGCAGCGATACGTCGACCCGACCAAGCGCTTCGGGCTTCAGGCGGATCGAGGTGTCGTTGGCATTGGCATCGTCGCGCAGCGCTTCGATCCGGTCGATCATCTTTTGCGGCCAATCCTGGCGGCCCATGTCGAGCGCCTGGCCTTGCGGACCGCCGGGTTTGGCAACCAGTGCGGCGGCATCGGCCGGGGTGAGCAGGGTGGCGGCCGCCGCGATGCCGTCGATCGGCGCCTTGTCGGTATCGTTCGCCGAATCGCGTTCCGGCGCCATCGCCAGCGCGAACAAGGCGGGCAGCGGAACATTGGCGGAAGGCGAGGCCGCGAGAGAGGGGGGCGCGGCGGTCGGCATGGCGACGCGGATCGGCACCACGGCGGCGAGTCGCGCCGGCGCCGGGCGACCAGGCGATGGCGGCTTGGCCGGGCCGACCGGCCCGGCGGCAGCGGGCATCACCTGGTTCGCCACTGGCGCAACCGAAATCGGCGCGAGGGCGATCGGCGCAAGCGCTATCGGAGCGCTCGCGATCGGCACGACGGTCGGCGCAACGGGCTGGACCGCGGCCGGTGCGCCATCGGGTGGCGCCGCCGGCCGAGCCGCGACGAGCGGGCCATCGGCAGCTTTCGGCAACGTGACCGGATCGCCACCCACCAGCGGGCGCGGCGAGTCGGTCGCCGTCTGGGGCAAAGACGGTAGAACCGGCGTGTCGGCAGTCGCTGCGGCGGCGGTAGTCGGCAGCGCAGGCGTCGTGGCGTCGATCGCGGCCATTGACATGAGGCGTTGTCCGTCCGCGTCCGCCGCCTTGGCCGGCTGGGCGGGAGGCAGCACGATCGGCGCCACCGCCAGCAACCAGGCGAGCGCGGGATCGCCCTTTTCGTCGGTCTTTTCCGGCAAGATCTTGCCGGGCGCGGCATCGTCCTGCCGCTCCTCGCCGGCTTGTTCATCCTTGGGCGCGATCGCGGTCTTGCCGATCATCAAGTCGATGAACGCGGCGAGGCTCGGCACGCCGGATGCGCCGTCGGCGGGCGCTCCGAAGGCGAGCAAGGAGGGCGCGACCGCCTTGCCGGGCAGCGCGGGAGAAAGAGTAGCGGGTAGAGTCAAACCGGTCATGAACCCCTCGTGCACGGGGGCGTGCACTGCCCCCGCGGGCGGTTCAGCAAGGATCGTGCCGAATCTTCCGGACAGCCGGTGCGGATTCCAGCGCGCGGATCGCCTTGAGCGCCGCTTCGCGGTCGGCGCGGGCCATCAATTTCTCGACCGCCGACTGATCGCGCTTGGCCTCGCGCGTCGCCTCGGCAGCGCGTTCGGCGGCGGCTTCGGCAACCCGCAGGCGATGTTCGGCGTGCTCGGCCGATTGCTGGAGGCGCGAGCGGAAATGGGCGGCAGCGACCAGCGAGAACCCGCTGCCGGCCTCGGACGGCGCCGGCGCGACGCTGTCGGCGAGCCGGGCGATCCGCTGCGCGAGATCGGCTTCGCTCGCCATCTTGGCCTGGGCGCGGACTTCCTCGGCGCGAGTCATGCCGAGCTGGAGCGTGCGCACCCTGAGGATACGATCGAGCTGGCCCTTGCGGTCGCGCGCCATTGCCTAGCCCTGGGGCTGGCCGAAGACGCCGATCAGTTCGGCCACGGCGTCGGGCAAGGCGACCTTGGTATCGGCATCCTGGCGGATATATTCCATGACCGCCGGGTGATAGGCGATCGCCGCGTCGATCTCGGGATCCGCGCCGCCGCGATACGCGCCCATCAGCACGAGGTCGCGGTTCTCTTCATAAGTGGCAAGGTGCCGGCGCAGCACGCGGGCCGCGGCGACGTGATCGTTGGGCACGATGTCGGTCATCACGCGGCTGACCGACGGGCCGAGATCGATCGCCGGATAGACGCCGCGCTCGGCGAGCGCGCGGCTCAGTACGATATGGCCGTCGAGAATCGAGCGCGCCGAGTCCACGACCGGGTCATTACCGTCATCGCCGTCGGCGAGCACGGTGTAGATCGCGGTGATCGAGCCGCCCGACGTCACGTCGGTGCCAGCGCGTTCGATGAGATTGGGCAGCATCGCGATCGCCGACGGCGGATAGCCGCGCGCCGACGCAGGTTCGCCGAGCGCGAGACCGATCTCGCGGCCGGCATGCGCCACGCGAGTCAGCGAATCCATGATGAGCAGGACCTTCTTGCCCTCGGCGCGGAAACCTTCGGCGATCGCGGTGGCGCGAAGCGCGCCGCGGATACGCAGCACAGGCGAATGGTTGGCTGGGACCGCGACCACGACCGAACGCGCACGCGCTTCACCGGCGACCTTGGTCTCGAGGAAGTCGGCGACTTCGCGGCTGCGTTCGCCGATCAGGCCGATGACGACGACGTCGGCCTGCGCCGCGCGGACCATCATGCCGAGCAATACCGACTTGCCGACGCCCGAGCCGGCCATGATGCCGACGCGCTGGCCCTGGCCGATCGTGAGGAGGCCGTTGATCGCGCGGACGCCGACATCCATCGGCTCGAGCACGCGGCCGCGATCGAGCGGGCCCTGCAATTTGCCGGCGAGCGGCCAGTGTTTCGCGCCGCGGATCGGGCCGAGCCCGTCGATCGGCTTGCCGGCACCATCGACCACGCGGCCGAGCAACGCGGCGCCGACTTCGGCGGCACCGGGCGCGCCGACCGGGCGTACCGGGGCTTGCGGCAGGAGGGCGGCGGGACCCCCGAGATTCATCAGCAAGGTGCGACCGTTGCGAAAGCCGATCACCTCGGCCTCAACCTTGACGCCACCCGCGGCGCCAACCTGGCACACCGTGCCGACCGGCAGGTTGAGCCCGACCGCTTCCATCAGCAGCCCGTCGAACGACGCGAGGCGCCCGGAAATCTTGGGCTGCGGCGCGAAGTCGGCGGTGCCGAGGCTTTCGAGATAGTCCTGGGCGAAGCGGTTCAGCA
>NZ_JBQCCN010000172.1:0-10300 GCF_051962185.1 Sphingomonas sp. | reverse complement strand
ACCCAGATGATGATGGCCGAGCGTCAATTGCCGCCGATGATCTGGGTGTTCCTCGATCATAGCGGCGCGACCGGCACCAACGAATTCGCCGATTCGGCCAATAACGGCCCGTGGGGCAAGGCGCTGACCGCTGAACTGATTCCCGCACTCGAGCGCCAATATGCGATGGATGCACGACCGAGCGGGCGCTTCCTTACCGGACACAGCTCGGGCGGCTGGTCGACCTTGTGGCTGCAGGTCCGCTATCCCAAACTGTTCGGCGGCAGCTGGCCGACCTCGCCCGATCCGAGCGATTTCCATAACTTCACCGGCATCGATCTCTACGCGGCGAACGCCAATTTCTACCACGACGCCAAGGGACAACCGATCCCGCTGGTCCGCGACCATGGCAAGGTGATCGCGACGATGGAGCAATTCGCCCGCGCCGAGGCGGTGCTGGGCGCCTATGGCGGCCAGATCGCCTCGTTCGAATGGGTGTTCAGTCCGCGCGGCGCCGATGGCCGGCCGGTGCCGGTATTCGATCGCGCGACGGGCAAGGTCGATCCCGCGGTTGCCGCTTATTGGCGCGACAATTACGACGTCGCCAACATCGTCACCCGCGACGCCGCCGCGCTGCGCCCCGATCTCGACGGCAAGATCCACCTGACGGTGGGGACCGCCGACACTTTCTATCTCGACGGCGCGGCGCATCTGCTCGAGGCGGCGATGGCCAAGGCACGGATCAGGGCGAGCTTCACCTACCTGCCCGACAAGACGCATTTCGACCTGTACGAGCGCGGCGGCGACAAGATGGCGCTGATGAAGGACAATGCCTGGGCGATGTACGCCGTGGCGCGGCCGGGGGTGAAGCGGCCCTCCAATTAGACGCCAACCTCAATCTCAAAATGGTTGTCGCACAAAGACGCAAAGTCACGAAGCGTCTCACTTGTCATTGACGAAGCACCGAAGACTTCGCCCCATCCATCATGCCGGCCTTGTGCCGGCATCCGCCGTACCAAGAGCATGGGCGGCGAGGTTCACGCTGGAACCGATAGTCTCGCGATAGTTGCCCAGTGGACCCCGGCACAAGGCCGGGTGACGAAGGGGAGCCGTGAAACTCAATCGCTTCGCGTCTTTGCGTTTTTGTGCGAGCCGATCACCTCCCGCTCACACGGGGGCAACAAAACGTCACGCCCTGTCGATCCGCGCCGCGAAGCAGCCGGGGCGCGCGTTGTACGCCTGAAGATACGCCACGTTCGGATCCTCCAGCCACGGCTCGATCGTCGCGGCGAGCTCGCCACCGTCCATCACGTCGCCCTTGAGCAACATGCCCTCGGCGTCGAACGCGCGGAGCGCGAGCAGGCGGCGGGACAATTGCAGCGGCACTTCGTCATGATATTCGGCCGCCTCGGTGGCACCTTCGCGGACGAAGATCGCGTAGGTCGCGCGATAGGGGCTATCGACCGGCAGATGCTGGTAGTTGATCAGGATCAAGTCCTCACCCGGCTCCGCATCCTCCAGCGTCACGCGGCAGGGGAAACCCGGCTTCTCGTCGGCCCGCCGGCGCACTGCGCCGAACGCCGCCAATTCGCCGTCGCTCAAGCCATAAAGCGGTTTGAACGGAGCGGGATCGAGCCCGCGGATCACATAGGCCATCACTTCACTCCTTCACGATTGAGCAGAACCGCCTTGCGGTCGACGCCATAGGCATAGCCGCCCAGCGATCCGTCGCTGCGCTGCGCGCGGTGGCACGGGATCACCACCGCGATATGGTTGGCGCCGCACGCGCTGCCCACGGCGCGCACCGCCTTGGGGCTGCCGGCGAGAGCGGCGAGTTCGGCATAGGATCGCGTCTCGCCCGCCGGGATGGCGCGCAGCGCCTGCCACACGGCTTCCTGGAACGCGGTGCCCTGGACGTCGATCGGCAGATTCTGGTCGCGCTCGGGCGATTCGACCTTGGCGACGACGCGCGCGGCAAGTTCGGCGAGCGCCGCACCGCCGGGCACGATCTCGGCCTTGGGGAAATGCCGGGCGAGATCGATCGCATCCTCGTCGAACGCAACGCGGCACAATCCCTTGTCGGTCGCGGCGATCAGCAATTTACCCAGGCTGGTATCGGCGATCGCCCAGCGGACCGTGGCCCCCGCCCCGCCCTGGCGCCAGGCGCTCGGCGTCATGCCCAGCCGCTTGGCGCCGCCTTCGTAGAAGCGGCTCGGCGCCGAATAGCCCGCCTCGTAGATCGCGTTGGTGACCGACGCTTCCTGTTTGAGCGCCTCCGCGACGCGGGTCGCGCGAAGGCCGCGAAAATAGGCGGCGGGCGTCACGCCGGTGGCGCGTTTGAACAGCCGATGGAAATGGTGCGGCGCATAGCCGACCTCCGCTGCCAGCTCGTCGAGCGGGATCGCCTCCTCGGCCGCTTCGAGCAACGCGACGGCATTGGCCACCGCGACGCGGTCGCGGCCGACCTCGTCGGGCTTGCAGCGCAGGCAGGCGCGAAAACCCGCCTCGCGCGCCGCGGCCGGGTCGCGGTAGAAGGCGACATTCTCGCGCCGCGGATGCCGGGCCGGGCAGCTCGGCTTGCAATAGATGCCGGTCGTCCTGACCGCGACGACGAAGCGGCCGTCCTGCGCACGGTCGCGGGTCTCGAATGCCGTCCAGGCGGCGTCGATATCGATGGAGGTCTCGGTCGTCATGCAGCCTATGTAGGCCGCTCCGCCCTGCGCCACATCCCGCCGCTTGCGGCCAAAACGATGGAGCGATCAGGCCGGCCGGTCGATGGCGTAGATGACGTGCGTGGCGGAGAAGCCGGCCATATCGGCCTGGTGGATGCGATCGGTCAGTCGGCCGCCGATCTTCTCGATCGCGCGGCGCGAGCGGACATTGGTCTCGCCGATCAGGAAGATCGCGCGCTCGACCCCACCGCCGCTGAAGGCATGGTCGAGCATCATCCGCTTCATCTCGCCATTGTAGCGCCCGCCCCAATGCGACCGCGCCAGGAAGGTCCAGCCGATCTCCACTTCGCCCGGTTCGGCGCGCTCGAAATCGTAGCGCGAGCTGCCGATCACGCCGCCGGTCGCGCGGTCGATCGCGACCAGCATCCCGGCCGAGGCGAGTCCGTCGGCGAAGAAACGGCGGAACACCGTCTCCTGCCAGCGATCATGCGCGGGATGGACTTCCCAGATCAGCGGGTCGGAGCCGACCGCGAACAAGGCGTCGAAATCGTCCGGCGTCGCCGGGCGAAGTTCGATCAGTTCGCCGGTGAGGCGCGGCTGGCGGTCGAACATCGCTGTCAAAGGACCAGCAGGACGATCGGCACCACGACACCGAGCCCCAATGCGATCAGCGACTTGCGGCGCATCGCGCGCGTGCCGAGTGCGATCGTCAGGCCGATCAGCGTCGTCGTGAACAGACCGATCGCGGTCAGCAGGGCGAAGATCTTGAGCGGCGCGAACCCGCCATGGTCGTGATCGTCGTCATGCCCGCCGGCCTTCGCGGCAGGCGGCTTGCGATCGGGCGAAGGCGCGGGCGGGCGCGGCTTGGGCAACGCCTGGTCCTTGTGGATGCCGGCGATCGCCGAGACCCAGCCCGGCGGCGGCGGATTACGCGCATCCTGCCATCCGATGACCTGGATCAGGCCGCTGAACGAGAAGAACAGGATGGCGGGGGCCAGAAAGACGCCGATATATTGGTGCCATTGGCGCAGGCTGCGGAGCGTGGTGGCTTTCATCGCGCGCCGTTATGGCAGCAAACGGAGACCGGACAAGCCGGTTCAGGACATCAGCCGCTCGTAGAAGCCGCCATAGCGGCCGGCGGGATCGACCAGATGGATTTCCAGGATCCAGAACCGATCGTTGCCCAAGGGATCGGGATCGCGCAATCGCGTCACGTTTTCCGGGTTGATGCGGTAGAAATCCTTGTCGCCGGGCAGATGCGCGTGCGGGAATTCGCCGACGACATGCCCGGCGATGACGCCGCCGAACCGCCAGCCGGCCGCCGCGGCGCTGTCGCAGGCGAAACGGTAGAGTTCGGCGCCGGTGATGTCGGGATGCGCGTCGAACTGCGCCTTCACGCGTTCGAACTGCACCGGAAGGTCGGCGACGAGCCGAATCTTGTCGGGATCGTTGCCCACCACATAGGAGCGGCCGACGTCCGCTTCCCAATCGTCGAACACCGGGCCGAGATCGAGGAACACCAGATCGTCCTCCGCGATCGTCAGCACCGGCGGGTTCTCGCGCGCGGTGGCGAGGCCGTTGACGCCGGCATGGACGATCCGTTTGTGCCAATGCTTCTCGACCCCGAATTCGTCGCGCGCGAGGGCGTAGATGTCCTGCTCGACCTCACGCTCGGTGCGCCCCGCCGCGATCAGCCCGAGCGATTCGATGCGATCGAGCAATGCCAGCGCCAGATCCTGGGCGGCGTGAAGCTCGGCGTGGCGAGCGCCGGACGAGAGCGTGGCGTGGGTCATGGGCAATGCCATAAGCAATCACCGCGCAGCGGACCAGTCGGTCACAGGCGATGCCGATCGAGCCAGCGCGCGATGAGCGCCTGGGCGGGTTGCGTGAATACCACCTCATGCCCGACGCCGGGAAAGAGCGCGCGATCGGCATCGGGGCGCAATTCCTTGAGCAAGGCGCTGTTTTCGGCTGGGATCGTGGTGTCGACGGCACCATGAATGAGCAGGATCGGACAGCCGATGCGGCCGATCTTGGACAAGGTGTCGAAGCGTTCGCTGACCAGGAGATTCGCCGGCAACCACCAGAAGCGCGCCGCAGTGACATGGGCGATGCTGGCATAAGGCGCGATCAGCACCAGTGCGCGAGGCGCTTGCTCCAGCGCCATCTGCGCGGCGACGCCCGTGCCCAGCGAATAGCCGATGATCACCGTCCGGTCGGGACCGATCGCATTCGCCGTCATCCACGCGCGCGCCGCGCGCGCGTCGCGATAGAGGCCTTGCTCGTCGGGAATGCCCGCCGCGCCGTTGAAGCCGCGATATTCCGGCAGCACCGCGCCATAGCCATCGGCAACCAGGCGTTGCATCGCGACCATGCTGCCCAGCACCGAATCGCCATTGCCGTGAAAGAACAGGATGACCGACTTGCCCGGCTGCGGCGGGTGATAGAACAGGCGGCCGCGCAATCCGTCGGAGGTCGTTACCTCGATGTCCCGATATCCGCTGCGATCGGGATCGACCGCCGCCGTTCCCAGCGACCAGCCGGGATAGATCAGCCGGCGCTGGAAAACGTAGAGCGTGCCGACGACCGCGACGTACAGCAGGACGAAGACGAACAGCGCACGGATCGCGAGCCGTCTCATCGCCCGCCCGTTCGCCGGGTCAGAGGGAAATGCCCTTGCCCGGCTTGATCGTCAGCGCCAGCAGGCGCGCCTCGCGCATCAGAGCCAGAATTCCGGCCTCGTCATTCTTTTTTCCTGTCCGATAGACCGACAGCACGCGCCCGCCGACCGACGTGATGCACACCGCGATGGGCTGATCGTAGCTGATCTTGTCCGTCGCGACGTGCAGGACGCCGGCCATATAGCCGCACACATCGTCCTTGCCGCGCGGCGCGAAACTACCACTGATGTCGATCTTCATGCCGGCCACTTCCGACAGTTTCTTGCCGGCTTGACTGGACGCACTCGTGGTGTCGATCGTCTTGCCGAATTCCGCGCCGAGCTGGGCGAGCAGGGTCGGTCGGTCGATCGTGATCTGCAACGCCGCCACCGGTGTCTTTACATATGTGTAGTCGTTCGCCCCGGGCACGATCCCCTCGTCGCAGCGAACGAGCGTCAAATCGGTCGTGTTGGTCGTATCGCCCGCCGCCATCAATTTCGCGACCGCGGCATCCTTGCCGGCGGGCAGGCAATAGCCGGCGGGCAATGGCAACGAGAAGGATACGCCACCGACCTGGAAGTCGGCCTGCTTGGCGTCCGGCGCCGGCGACGCCGCGATCAACGGCAACGCGGCCAACACCCAAAACAATGATTTCATGATCCCCCCCTGGTGTCCACGACCCCTGATCGGCATTCCTAACCGGAGGTCTGTCCCGCCGAAAGGGGAGAACGGTCGCGGCCGCTATTTCTTCTTGTCCTTCTGCGCCTTCATGCTCTTCGAGATGACGATCTCGGCCAGCCGCGCGCCGGGAATGAAGATGCCGGCCGCCTCGACCCCGGCATTGATCAGGAATTCCGCATCGATGCTGCGGCCGAGAAATTGCTCGAACGTATTGCCGCCGGTCCGCGTCTCGCCGCTGACGCCGTCGAATTCGACCACCGCCTCCTTGCCCTGCCAACGATAGCGGAAGGCATAGACCGGGCGGTAGTAGAGGTCGATGTGATGGAGCGAGAGCTTCTCCTCGAGCACCTTGTCCGCTTCGATCCGTTCGATCGAACTCGCCAGCACGTCGCGCACCAGCATCGACGCCTTGGCTTGGGGCGGCACCACCACGGCGCCGTCGGCGGCTGCCTTGGCGAGGCCCGCGGCATCGGTCACGGTCGCCTCGTGCTGGAGATAGTGGGCGGCGGCCGGCTCGGGGCTGCCGCTGATCGCGTCGTAATAGACCTCGCGATGGATCTCGTCGTGACAGGTCTCGATGCCGGTCAGCGCGAAGCCGCCGCTGGTGACCTCGTGCGCCTTGCCGTCGACCTCGACCCGGGCAACGTTGGCGTCGACCGCGACGCGATACTCCTTGTGTCGCTCATAGGTCATCGTCGCGGTGCAGCCTATCCGGAAGAAAGGCTGCAACCGCCGCTCGCGATAGACGACCTCATAGTCGTCGTCTTTGGGCCGCGACAGGAAACCGGTGATCCGCGCCATCGTCCCGAACGCCTCGGTGCGCTTGGTCCAGGCGCGCCCCTCGGCATGGTCCATGTTGAACCGGTCGGCGAGGACCAGCACGCGTTCTTCGGCGAGTTCGACGTCCATCTCGGGCCTCCCCCTCTCTGCGCTTTTGCACACCTCCTCGCTTGATCGGTCAAGCGGGGATAGGCGAAAACCGCCCTGTTGGAGAGGCTCGATACTGCTAAGTTCCTCCAAACGGAGGGGGCATGTCACGCAACATCATCAATGCGGTATGCACTACGATCGGCGTGGGATCGCTGGTTGCTGGTGCATTTGTCGCGATTCACCCAACCGAAGTTCGCACGATGTCGATGCCTCAATTCCAATTGGATCGCCTGCAACGGCTTGCCGAGACGTCGTGCCGTTGCGAGCGGCGCGCCGGGCGGAACGGAGCAGCAAAATGCTGGGCAGAATTCGAACGCCGCATGCCGGGCGCGGATATGCAGTCGATGTGCGAGCCCAGCGTGCACAGCCGATGTGCCGGCAAGGGCATGCTGGGCGGCAACGACTGCGTCGTCATGCAATATTATTTTGAAGGCTATCAGCTCTGTTCCAGCGTCGAATTGAAAACGATGGAGGCAGTCTTCAACGCCGAGCTGGACGCGACGCACGGCAAAGGCCCGCTTCCCAAGACAGAAAAGCTGTACCGCGACATGGTGGCCGGCAAGCCGCTTCCCAAGTTGAACGGCTCCAGCCTCTGCACCTCGTCCTAACGCACCGGGTTGCATCCCCCGCCCCCCGATGCTAACCGCGCGCCAACCCATAGAGGGCGCCTCAGGGCCGCCCTCTTTTCGTATGGGGCCACATACCCTTTGAAAAGGACCATCATCGCGTGGAGCAATCCGGCGGTATTCAAGCGAGCTTAGGTGGACGGTACGCAACCGCGCTGTTCGAGCTCGCCCGCGAATCGAAGTCGATCGACACGGTCGAAGCGAGCTTGGCCACGGTCCGGCAGGCATTGGGTGATTCGGCCGACTTCAAGGCGCTGACCACCAGCCCGCTGATCGGCCGCGCCGACGCCGCCAAGGGCGTTGCCGCCGCGGCGGCCGCGATGAAGCTCGACGCGACCACTACCAAGTTCCTGGGCGTGCTGGCGCAGAACCGCCGCCTCGCCCAGCTGCCGGCGATCATCCGCGCGTTCCGCGGCCTGGCGTCGAGCTATCGCGGCGAGACCACCGCCGAGGTGACCTCCGCGCACCCGCTGAGCGAGGCGCAGGTGATCGAGCTCAAGCAGCAGCTCCGCCAGCGCGTCGGCCGCGAGGTCGCCGTGGATCTGAACGTTGACCAGTCGCTGCTCGGCGGCCTGGTCGTCCGCATTGGGTCGCAGATGATCGACAGCTCGATCCGCACCCGTCTCAATACCCTCGCGCACGCGATGAAAGGCTGAAAGCTAAGACTATGGATATCCGCGCCGCAGAAATCTCGAAGGTCATCAAGGACCAGATCGCCAATTTCGGCACCGAGGCCGAGGTCTCGGAAACCGGTCAGGTGCTTTCGGTCGGTGACGGCATCGCTCGCATCCACGGCCTCGACAACGTCCAGGCCGGCGAGATGGTCGAGTTCGCCAATGGCGTGCAGGGCATGGCGCTCAACCTCGAAGCCGACAATGTCGGCGTCGTGATCTTTGGCTCGGACGCCGAAATCCGCGAGGGCGACACCGTCAAGCGCACCGGCACCATCGTCGACGTGCCCGTCGGCAAGGGCCTGCTCGGCCGCGTGGTCGACGGCCTCGGCAACCCGATCGACGGCAAGGGCCCGATCGTCGCCGAGCAGCGCAGCCGCGTCGAAGTGAAGGCGCCGGGCATCATCCCGCGCCAGTCGGTCAGCGAACCGATGCAGTCGGGCCTCAAGGCGATCGACGCGCTCGTACCGGTCGGCCGCGGCCAGCGCGAGCTGATCATCGGCGACCGCCAGACCGGCAAGTCGGCCGTCGCGATCGACACCTTCATCAACCAGAAGACGGTCAACGCCGGCTCGGACGAGAAGAAGAAGCTGTACTGCGTCTATGTCGCGGTCGGCCAGAAGCGCTCGACCGTCGCGCAGCTCGTCCGCACGCTCGAAGAGAATGGCGCGATGGAATATTCCATCGTCGTCGCCGCGACCGCGTCGGACCCCGCCCCGCTGCAGTTCCTCGCGCCGTACACCGGCACCGCGATGGGCGAGTATTTCCGTGACAACGGCATGCACGCGCTGATCGTGTTCGACGATCTGTCGAAGCAGGCGGTCGCCTATCGCCAGATGTCGCTGCTGCTGCGCCGCCCGCCGGGCCGCGAAGCCTATCCGGGCGACGTCTTCTATCTCCACTCGCGCCTGCTCGAGCGCGCCGCCAAGATGTCGGACGCGAATGGCGGCGGCTCGCTGACCGCCTTGCCGATCATCGAAACCCAGGCGGGCGACGTGTCGGCCTACATCCCGACCAACGTGATCTCGATCACCGACGGCCAGATCTTCCTTGAGACCGACCTGTTCTTCGCGGGCATCCGTCCGGCGATCAACGTCGGCCTGTCGGTCAGCCGCGTCGGCTCGGCCGCGCAGACCAAGGCAATGAAGAAGGTGTCGGGCTCGATCAAGCTCGAGCTCGCCCAGTATCGCGAGATGGCGGCGTTCGCGCAGTTCGGCTCGGACCTCGACGCCTCGACGCAGAAGCTGCTCAACCGCGGCGCCCGCCTGACCGAGCTGCTCAAGCAGCCGCAGTTCAGCCCGCTGCCGTTCGAGGAGCAGACCGCGTCGATCTTCGCCGGCACGCAGGGCTATCTCGACAACGTGCCGGTCGAGGCGGTGGTGCGCTACGAAGCGGCGATGCTCGCCGACCTGCGCGCCAACCATGCCGGCGTGCTGAAGGCGATTCGCGACAGCAAGGACCTGAAGGACGACGTCCGCGACCAGCTCAAGGCCGCGCTCGACGCCTTCGCGAAGACGTTTGCGTAAGTTCTAGCCCTCTCCCGCGTGCGGGAGAGGGTTGGGTGAGGGTCTTCTTTCTTCTTCCAGGCGGTTGAAGCGAGAAGAAGAAAGAAGACCCTCACCAACTCCGACTAGGCAGCAAGCTGCCAAGTCTCCGTATCCTCTCCCGCGAGCGGGAGAGGCAGAGAAGGTTACGATGGCAAGTCTTAAGGCCCTCAAGATCCGCATCGGCTCGGTGAAGTCGACGCAGAAGATCACCAAGGCGATGAAGATGGTCGCCGCGGCAAAGCTTCGCCGAGCGCAGCAGAACGCCGAGGCCGGCCGTCCCTATTCTTCGCGGATGACCGACGTTGTTCAGTCGCTTGCTTCGCGCGTGACGGTTGGCCCGCAGACCCCCAAGCTGCTTGCCGGCACGGGCAAGGATGCCACTCACCTAATCGTCCTTGCAACCGCGGACCGCGGGCTTGCCGGAGCGTTCAGCAGCAACATCGTCCGCGCGGTGCGCCGCAAGGCCGACGAGCTGATCAGCCAGGGCAAGACGGTGCTGTTCTACATCGTCGGCCGCAAGGGCCGGCCGGTGCT
>NZ_JBQCCN010000171.1:0-18497 GCF_051962185.1 Sphingomonas sp. | reverse complement strand
GACGGCGCCGAGCCTTCACGTCGGCAGCCTGCTCGTCATCATGATCCTGCGCCGCCTCCAGCAGGCCGGCCATCGCCCCATCGTTGTCATGGGCGGAGGAACCACGAAGGTCGGCGATCCATCCGGCAAGGACGAAAGCCGCAAGCTGCTCACCGACGAGCAGATCGATGCCAATATCGCCTCGATCCGGCGCGTGTTCGAGCGCTTCCTGACCTTCGGCGACGGCCCGACCGATGCGGTGATGGTCAACAATGCCGACTGGCTCGACGCGCTCGAATACATCCCGTTCCTGCGCGACGTCGGCCGGCATTTCACGATCAACCGCATGCTGGCGTTCGATTCGGTCAAGCTGCGGCTCGACCGCGAGCAGCCGCTGACGTTCCTCGAATTCAACTACATGATCCTTCAGGCCTACGATTTCCTCGAGCTGTCGCGCCGCTCGGCCTGCCGGTTGCAGATGGGCGGGTCGGATCAATGGGGCAATATCGTCAACGGCATCGAGCTGTCGCGCCGCGTCGACGGGACCGAGGTGTTCGGGTTGACCACTCCGCTGATCACCAACGCCGACGGCTCCAAGATGGGCAAGACCGCGGCGGGCGCGGTATGGCTCAACGACGACGCGCTGCCGGCGTACGATTATTGGCAATATTGGCGTAACGTCGACGACCGCGATGTCGGCCGCTTCCTGCGCCTGTTCACCGATCTGCCGCTCGATGAAATCGCGAAGCTCGAGGCGCTCGAGGGTGCCGAGATCAATCAGGCCAAGATCGTGCTCGCCAATGCGGCGACCGCGCTGTGCCGCGGCCAGGCTGCCGCCGACGCGGCCGCCGAGACCGCACGCAAGACCTTCGAAGAGGGATCGACCGGCGCCGCTCTGCCGACGTTCGCGGCAGGGGAATCGATCACGATCGTCGACGCGTTGATCGGCTTGGGCTTCTGCGCGTCGAAGGGCGAAGCGCGGCGGCTGATCGCCGGCGGCGGCGCGCGGATCGACGGCGAGAAAGTGGTCGACGAAAACTTCACCATCGCAATCGGCGCGAATCCGGTGCGCGTGTCGGCGGGCAAGAAGAACCACGGGTTGCTCACGTCCGCGTGAACATCGCTAACGTCCGTTAAACACGTTCCTTTTTAAGCTTTTCACGCGCTGGTCGTTACCCATTGCGGTGAGCAAGGAAGGGAATCGATGGGCGCGGCTCTGGCCTATAGTGATCAGCGCGAAGTCCCCCGGGACGAAGTCCATTATCGCGCGCGCGCCTTTGGCGGCGACGCCCGCCCGGTGTCGATCCTGGTCGTCAACATGTCGGCGCAAGGCCTCATGGCGCGAGTCGACAGCGACCGCCCGGTCGGCGAGCGGCTGCACATCACCTTGCCCGTAGTCGGGGTCGTCGTCGCCGAAGTCCGCTGGTCGCTCGGCGGACGGATCGGCTGCGAGCTCGACCAGCCGATCGGGATGGCCGATTATTACGAGCTGCTCGCGGCATTGCTGAAGAACGTTCGCTGACTGCCGTCTGAGCGGCTTACGCCACTCGCTCCACACTAGTCGGTATCCCGGCCTTGTGCCGGGATACGCCGGGCGGCAGGCCTCACGACTTGAACCTCCAGGCCATGACTCGCGGCACGGCAGACCCCGGCACAAGGCCGGGGTGACGAAGTATCAACCCGACCGAAGCAACTGCACCCCCGCGTCCCGCTCGAACAGATAGAGCGCCGTCCGCGCCGCCTGCCCGCGCACCCCGGCGAGCCCGCCATCGCGATCGATCATCAGCCGTGCGTCGTCGTGCGCGGTCTGCTGCAGCGTCGAAAAATGCTCGGGCGTCGCCAGCCGATAGCCCTGTTCACCCGATTGCCGCGTGCCGAGCATCTCGCCGGCGCCGCGCAGCCGCAGATCCTCCTCGGCGATGCGGAAGCCGTCATTGGTCTCGCGCATCAGCGCCAGCCGCGCCCGCGAGGTTTCGCTCAACGTCCCGCCGCGGATCAGCAGGCAGATCGAGCGCCCCGTCCCCCGGCCGACGCGGCCGCGCAATTGGTGAAGCTGGGCGAGCCCGAAGCGATCGGCATGCTCGATCACGATCAGTGTCGCATTGGGGACATCGACCCCGACCTCGATCACCGTCGTCGCGACAAGCACACCAAGGGTGCCGCCGGCGAAACGCGCCATCACCGCATCCTTCTCGGCCGGCTTCATCCGGCCATGGATCAGGCCGACGCGATCGCCGAACCGCGCCTGCAAGGCGGCCGCGCGCGCTTCGGCCGCGGCGAGGTCCGATTTCTCGCTTTCCTCGACCAATGGGCACACCCAATAGGCCTGCCCGCCGGCGTCGAGATGGCGGCCGAGCCCCTCGACGATCTCGCCGAGCCGGTCCTCGGACATCACGCGCGTCTCGATCGGCTGGCGGCCCGGCGGCATCTCGTCGAGCCGGCTGACGTCCATCTCGCCATATTGCGCCAGCGTCAGCGTGCGCGGGATCGGCGTCGCGGTCATCGCCAGCAGGTGCGGCGCCGCGCCCTTTTCCTGCAGCAACAGCCGCTGCGCCACGCCGAAGCGATGCTGCTCGTCGACCACGACCAGACCGAGATCGCGATAGGCGACCGCTTCCTGGAAAATCGCATGCGTCCCGACCAGGATATGGATCGAGCCGTCGGCGAGCCCCATCAAGGTCGACTCGCGTACCCTGCCCTTGTCGCGCCCGGTCAGCACCGCGACGTTGATCGGCAAGCCGGAGAGCATGCGCCGCAAGGTCTCGTAATGCTGGCGCGCGAGAATCTCGGTCGGCGCCAGGAACGCGCCCTGCGCGCCCGCCTCGACCGCGGTCAGCAGCGCCATCGTCGCGACCAAGGTCTTGCCCGAGCCGACATCGCCCTGGAGCAGCCGCAACATGGGGGCGGATTGCGCGAGATCGCCCTCGATCTCGCGGATCGTCCGCGCCTGGGCATTGGTCGGCGCATAGGGCAATTGGAGCATGTCGCGGAGGCGCCCGTCGCCACTGAGCGGTCGCCCGCGGCGTGATCGCGACGATTGCCGCACCAGCATGAAGGCAAGCTGGTTGGCGAACAATTCGTCATAGGCCAGCCGCTCGCGCGCCTTCTGGTCCGCAGGATCGGCATGGCTGCGGGCGAGCGCGTCGCGCCAATCGGGCCATTGATGCTGCGCTTTCACCCCGGGTTCGATCCATTCGGGGAGATCGGGCGCGCGCTCGATCGCCTGGTGCGCCATCTGCCCCAGCCGGCGCGAGGTCAGCCCCTCCGACAGCGGATAAATCGCCTCGCGCTCGCGAAACCCCTCGCCCGCTTCGGCGAGATCGGGATGGATGATCTGCAATTCCTGCCCATACATCTCGAGCTTGCCCGAAATGCGCTTGGCCTCGCCGAGCGGCAGCAATTTCTTCACCCAGCCCGACGATCCGCCGAAATAGATCAGGCTGACGTAATTGCCTTTGGCGTCGGTGGCATGGACCCGCATCGGCCCGCGCGGGCTGCTGCTGGTGCGGTAATCGACCGGTGTCACGGTAATCGCGATCGTCCGCCCGGCATCGGCCATGTCGAGCTCGTCGCGCGGCACGCGGTCGATGAACCCGGTCGGCAGGTGGAAGGCGACATCGACCACACGATGCAGCCCGAGCCGGTCGAGCGGCTTGGCGAGCGCGGGGCCCACGCCCTTGAGCGCGGTCACTTCGGCAAACAGTGGGTTGAGGATATCGGGGCGCATGATTATCTCCGCCCTTCCTAATCCCAGCCGACTGCGCGTCAACGCGCCGTCGGCCAATCGTCGTTGGAGACCCATGGACCGCGAGATCCGCCTCAAGCGCCTGCGCTTCCGTGCCTGGCACCGCGGCACCAAGGAAGCCGATCTGATGATCGGCGGATTCTTCGACGCGCATGGCGCGGGGTGGAACGACGGCGAGATCGACTGGTTCGAGACCTTCCTGGAGGAACAGGACGTCGACATCATGGCTTGGGCGATCGGCACGCAGGACGTGCCGGCGCGCTGGCAGGGGCCGATGATCGAGGCGATGAAGCAACTGAATTTCGTGCCGGTGCAGAAATAACCCTCCCCTCCCTGCAAGGGAGGGGATTAAGGGGTGGGTGGCGAGCGCAGCTCGCTTCCCGGATAAGCCCCAAGCGAACCGATCGGCGCTGGCGCGCCGACACCCACCCCCGACCCCTCCCTTTCAGGGAGGGGAGAAGAAGCATGACCGACCCGCGCAAGATCCTCTCCGCGAAAGCCCCCCTCACCCTCGCCGGCGGGCCCGCGGGGTTCCTGCCCGGGCGGCTCGCCGACCTGGCGCGCGCGCAGGCGCCGGGGCGCGCGGTGCTGATCGCGCCGGACGAAGCCGAGATGCGCGCGGTCGCCGCGACCGCGGGCTTCTTCGCGCCCGAGATCGAGATCGTCTCCTACCCGGCCTGGGACTGCCTTCCCTATGACCGCGCCAGCCCGACGCTCCGCGTCATGGCCGAGCGGCTGGCCGCTCTCCATCGCCTGCAGCAGACGCCGACCAAGCCGCAACTCGTCGTCACTACCGCCAATGCCGCGACCCAGCGCACGCTGACCCCGTTCCGCATCCGCCAGCTCGTCGCGCGCCTCGCGCCGGGCGAGCGGATCGGCCGTGACAAATTGGCCGAGATGCTGTCGGCCAACGGCTATGTCCGCACCGACACCGTCCACGACCAGGGCGAGTTCGCGGTGCGCGGCGGGCTGGTCGATCTGTTCCCGAGCGGCGAGGAGCAGGCGCTGCGCCTCGACTTCTTCGGCGACGAGATCGAGAGCGTCCGTACCTTCGACCCCGCCGACCAGCGGACCACCGGCCGCGTCGACGGCTTCGTCCTGCTCCCCGCGTCCGAAGCGTTGCTCGACGAGGAATCGATCAAGCGCTTCCGTACGCGCTACCGCGAGAAGTTCGGCGCCACCGCGACCGGCGACCCGCTCTACCAGGCGATCAGCGACGGGCGCCGCCTGGCCGGCATGGAACATTGGCTGCCGATGTTCGAGGACCGGCTCGAGACCTTGTTCGACCATCTCGGCGACGATGCGCTGGTCATTCGGGAGTCGGGTGTCACCGCCGCGGCCGAGCAGCGCTTTGAGGCGGTCTCCGATTATCACGCCAATCGCCTGAAGGCGCAGTCGAGCGATCCCGGCAGCTATCGTCCCCTCGCCCCCGGCGCGCTCTATCTGCTCCCCGACGAATGGGCCGAGCGCCTCAAGCGGGCCAAGGCGCATCTCTCGACGCCGTTCCACGAGCCGCCGAGCGACACCGTGCTCGATTTCGAGGTCGACGGCCCGCGCGACTTCGCACCCGAGCGCGCGAGCGGCGTCAACATCTACGAAGCGGTGGTCGAACACCTCTCCAAGCTACGGAAAGACGGCAAGAAACCGATCCTCGCCAGCTATTCGACCGGCTCGCGCGAGCGTCTGTCGGGACTGCTCAAAGACCATGGGCTCACCGGTCTTACGCTGGTCGATACCGGGACGGAAGCCCTCGGCGTTTCCGGTCCCCGCCCGCTTGCGGGTGGGGCTGGGGGAGGGCCTGTCTCGAACCGGCGTGACGAAGGAACACGCCCTCCCCTAACCCCTCCCGCAAGCGGGAGGGGAACTATTGCCCTCGTCATCCTGCCGCTCGACCACGGCTTCACCGCGCCCGACGTCGCGCTGCTGACCGAACAGGACATGCTCGGCGACCGGCTGGTCCGCCGCAATCGCCGCAAGAAGTCCGCCGACGCCTTCCTCGCCGAACTGGCGACGCTGACGCCGGGCGATCTCGTCGTCCATGTCGATCACGGTATCGGCCGTTACGAGGGGCTGACCCAGATCCCGGTACAGAAGGCGCCGCACGATTGCGTCGCCCTGACCTATGCCGGCGGCGACAAGCTCTATGTCCCCGTCGAGAATCTCGAAGTCCTGAGCCGCTACGGCGGCGACGAGGGCGGCACGCTCGACAAACTGGGCGGCGAGGCCTGGCAGCGCCGCAAGGCGCGGATGAAGGAACGCATCCGCGAGATCGCGGGCGAACTCATCGCCACCGCCGCAGAGCGCGCGCTGCGCGTCGCCGATGTCGCCGAGCCCGATCCTTCGGGCTATCCGGCGTTCGTCGATCGCTTTCCGTATCAGGAGACCGACGACCAGGACCGCGCGATCGCCGAATCGCTCGAGGATCTCGGCGCCGGCAAGCCGATGGACCGGCTGATCGTCGGCGATGTCGGCTTCGGCAAGACCGAGGTCGCGTTGCGCGCCGCGTTCGTCGCCGCGATGGGCGGGATGCAGGTCGCGATCGTCTGCCCGACCACCCTGCTCGCGCGCCAGCACTACAACAACTTCGTCGCGCGCTTCGAAGGCTTCCCGATGAAGGTCGGCCGGCTGTCGCGGCTGGTCGGCACCAGCGAGGCCAAGGCGGTCAAGGAAGGCCTGGCCGACGGCACGATCGACGTCGTCGTCGGTACCCACGCGATCCTGGCCAAGGGGGTCGAGTTCAAGCGGCTCGGTCTCGTCGTGGTCGACGAGGAACAGCGGTTCGGCGTCACCCACAAGGAGCGGCTGAAAGCGCTGAAGACCGACGTCCACGTCCTGACGCTGACCGCGACCCCGATCCCGCGCACCTTGCAGATGGCGATGTCGGGGCTGCGCGAATTGTCGGTCATCCAGACCCCGCCGGTCGACCGCCTGGCGGTGCGCACTTACGTCATGCCCTGGGACCCGGTGGTGATCCGCGAGGCGCTGCTGCGCGAACATTATCGCGGCGGGCAGAGCTTCTTCGTCACGCCCCGGATCAAGGATCTGCCCGAGATCGAGGAATTCCTGCGCGAGCAGGTGCCCGAGGTGCGCTACGTCATCGCCCATGGCCAGATGGCGGCGGGTGAGGTCGAGGAGCGGATGTCCGCTTTCTACGACAAGAAGTTCGAGGTCCGGGTCTCGACCACGATCGTCGAGAGCGGGCTCGACATCCCCAGCGCCAATACGATGATCGTCCACCGCGCCGACCGTTTCGGGCTCGCCCAGCTCTACCAGCTCCGCGGGCGCGTCGGGCGCGCCAAGACGCGAGCCTATGCCTATCTCACGACGCCGGCCAACCGCATCATCACCGAGACCGCCGACAAGAGGCTGAAGGTGCTGTCGGATCTCGACAGTCTCGGCGCCGGGTTCCAGCTTGCCAGCCACGATCTCGACATCCGCGGTGCCGGCAATCTGCTCGGCGACGAGCAATCGGGGCATATCCGCGAGGTCGGCTACGAACTCTATCAGTCGATGCTGGAGGAAGCGATCATGGATGCCAAGGCCGGCGGCCTGGCTCAACGGCCGCGCGACTTCAGCCCGCAGATCACGGTCGACGCCGCGATCATGATCCCCGACGATTACGTCCCCGATCTCGACTTGCGCATGGGCCTCTATCGCCGCCTGAACGAACTCGACGACCGGAACGGGATCGAAGCGTTCGCCGCCGAGATGATCGACCGGTTCGGTCCCCTGCCCGAACCGACCGCGAATCTGATCAAGCTCATCGAGATCAAGCTCAACGCGAAGAAGGCGTGCGTGGCCAAGATCGACGTCGGGGCCAAGGGCGCGCTGGTCAGCTTCCACGACGACAAGCCGCCCAATGTCGAAGGGTTGCTGGCCTATGTCGCGCGGTTGAATGGCGTCGCCAAGCTGCGGCCGGATTCGAAACTGGTCATCGCTCGCGAATGGGATGATCCGCAGGCCCGGTTGAACGGCGCACTGCAATTATCGAAGGGGCTCGCGAAGGCGGCTGGCTAGTCCTTTCCCGACCGTTATTCCGCCCTCTGGCGGGATTTCAGCATCGCCCAACGCTAGACGACGCTGTTCGGCGTCGATCGCAGGGCCAGCGTTTTGATCTCCGTTGCAAGGCGCACGAGCTCGACAATCTCTATGTCGTTGATTCGAGCATCTTCCCCTCGTCATCGGAGGTGAACCCGACGCTGACGATCGTCGCCAACGCGATGCGCGTCGGCGTCAACCTGCGCGAGCGATTGACGTAACAACCGATTGATCCTGAACGGATTAATCTGGACTATACGACGGATTCCGCGCTAGACCCGTCGGAAAGGACGATGGGGCAGACGATCCGTTTCAAGCGCTGGCGGTTGATGACCGCCGCGACCGAGGCGCTCGGCAGGGCGCAATCGCTCGCGGAGATCCTCGGGATTCTGCGGTCGAGCGCCCGCGCCATCCTGCGCAGCGACGGGGTCACCGTCGTGCTGCGCGAGGGCGACATGGTCCATTATGTCGGCGAGGATGCCATCGCCCCGCTCTGGTCGGGGCAACGCTTCCCGATCACCACCTGCGTATCGGGCATGGCGATGATGCAGCGGCATATGATCGTCATCCCGGACATCCGCGCCGATCCGCGCGTGCCGCTCAACGCCTATCTCTCGACCTTCGTCGCCAGCATGGCGATGGCGCCGATCGGGGTCGGCGAGCCGGTCGCGGCGATCGGCGCCTATTGGCGCAGCACGCGCCCGATCGAGGACGACGCGCTGGTTCTGCTCGACATGCTGGCCAAGGGCGCCGGTGCGCAATTCGAGCGGATCGTCGATCAGGGAATGAAGACGGCGTCGTGAGGGCCGACGACTTCCAGTTCGTCTTCGGCTTCGAGGTCGATCTCGGAAAATTTCTCGCGCCGCATCGTGAAGATGCCATGCGTGCGAACGATGACCCAGGTACCCGATATCTCGGTCGCATCGGTGTTGATCCCGCCGGAATAGCGGACCGCATGCGCCAGCGCGCCGCCATCATATTGCTTCACGAAACTCAGCCCTGCGCCGTTTCGCGTGCCGCTGACGAAGGCCCGCCGTACGTCGTGAGCGCCGCTGGTATCGGGTTCGGTGATCGTCCCGGAAATGGCGCCGCCGTCGTCGGTGAGATGCGCCATGAAGTTATTGGTCTGGGCATGACCCAGGCCGTCGTAGCGCCCGTACCAGACTCCTCCGATATTCTGCGGATCGTCGCTCATCGCGCAACGAGGTGAGCCAGTGCCGCGCTTGCCAGGGGCTCGGAACACAGGAAGCCCTGATAATATTGGCATCCTTCCTTGGCGAGCAGATCGAGTTGCTCGGGCGTCTCGACGCCTTCCGCGATCACCGACAGGCCGAGCGACAGCGCCATCTCGATCACGCCGCGCACGACGATGCGGTCGCGCGGACTGCCGGCAATGTCCTGGGCCAGTTTGCGGTCGATCTTGAGATAGTCGAGCGGTAGTGCCTTCAAATAGGCCAGGCTCGAATAGCCCGTGCCGAAATCGTCGATCGCCACGCGACACCCCGCCTGGCGCAGCTCGGTGAGCAAGACCGACGCCGCGGAAAGATCGTCGATCAGCCCGCTTTCGGTGATCTCCACGGTCAGGCGCGAGCGCGCGAACCCGGCGGCGTCGATCCGGTCGAGCAGGATGTCGGCGAATCCCGGCCGCGCGATATCGGCGGCGGTCAGGTTGATCGACAGGCGCAGGGCCGAGAGCGTGGCGGGCCAGCCAGTTGCGGTCTTGAGCGCGAGGCGCTGGATATGGTCGGACAAGGCCAACCCAAGATCGGCACGGTCGGCAGCGGCGAACAATTGGTCGGCGCCGACCGCGCCGAACCGCGGGTGCTCCCAACGCGCCAGCGCCTCGACGCCGACGATCTTCCCGGTCGCGATCGCCACCTGGGGCTGGAACACCACCGCGATCTCGCCGCTTTCGATCGCCCGGCGCAGATCGACCGACAGCGCTTCGGCGATCACCGGTTCGTCGGCGACACGGATCGTCGCGCCGTCGGAGGCGCGCGCGTCGTCCAGCGCGTCGTTGGCGCGCCGCACCAGCGCATCGACATCTTCCCCGGTCCGCGCCGCCGCCACGCCAAGCCGCGCGCCAACCGCGACCAGGGTGCCGTCGATCGCGAACGGCCGCGCCAGCGCCTCGACCAGCGCCTCGGCCAGCGCCTCGGCATCGGCGGCTTCCTCGACACCGACGAGAAATTCGGGGCCTTTCATCCGCGCAACGACCTGATGCTTGCCGAGCGTCGTGCGCGCCGCCACCGCGATGCGGCGCACCGCGGCCCGGATCAGCGCGTCGCCGGCCGGGCGGCCATAACCGCTGTTGACTAGGTCGAAGCGGCTGAGTGCGACCAGGATGGCGCTGGCACGATCGCCGCGCCGCAGCCGACGATCGAGCCAGGCTCGCGCGGCGCCCGCGTCGAACGCCCCCTCCAGCGCGTCATCGGTTTCGGCCGCCGCATCGGGCACGCTGCCCAATTCCTCGATCAGCCCGTGAATCCACGGGTCGTCCGCCACCGCCTGGACATGATGGACAAGCCGACCCACGCCGGGATGGTCGTGCGCGAAGGCGGTGGCGCCACCGGCGGAAACACGCCGCACCGCCGCCGCCGCCGCCGTCCGGTCGTCGCTACCGAGCGTGCGCAGCGCGGTGTCGAGCGACACCTCCTGGGCCATGTCGAGCCGTTTCGCCAGGGCGGGAGTCAGCCGCAGCCGCCGCGACCGGCGATTGTAGCGCCAGCCGAGCAACTCGATCGCGCGGCCGCGATCCCAGTCGCCGGCGACGCGCTCGACGAAGCGCCAGGCAAAGCGCAGCGTCTGGGCGAATTCGGCCTCGGTGAACGGACTGACCAGGAAATGGGTCGCCCCCGCGGCGTAGAAATCGCCCAGCGCCCCGACATCGTCGCGCGACACCAGCACCAGCAAGGCGCCCCCGCGCACGCGCGCCGCGTCGCCGAACGCGCCCGCCACTGCCAGGCCCTCACCCAGCGCGCCACGGGCATCGAGTACCGCCAGTGCCGCGCCGCTGCCCAGATAGCGTCGTGCCGCACCGTCGCTGCGGCGGGCGGCCACCACCCGCCAGCCGGCGGCGGCCGCGATCGCCGACAATTCCCCGCGCTGACGAAACGACAGCAGGAACAGGGAGTCGCCGGTGGAGTGATCGCTGGAGACCATCGCGCGCGGTTCTACGCAGGCCCGCACCCGTTCGCCAATCCGCAATCGCAATGGCGCAACCGAAACGATCGCCCAAATCGGGGTTGCCGCAAGGTAACGGACGCCCTAGCTGTCGGGAACGATGGCGACCGCCCCCGCCCTGATCGACCGTCATGGCCGCACGATCAGCTATTTGCGCGTGTCGGTGACCGACCGCTGCGACCTGCGTTGCCGCTATTGCATGGCCGAGGACATGCGCTTCCTGCCGCGCGACGCCTTGCTCGAGTTGGACGAGATCGCGGTGATCGCCGAACGCTTCATCGCGCGCGGCGTGACCAAGCTGCGGCTGACCGGCGGCGAGCCGCTGATGCGCGGCGGCGTGATCGATCTCGCGCGGCGGCTCGGCCGGCATATCGGCCATGGCCTCGACGAACTGACGATGACGACCAATGGAACGCGGCTGGCCGATCATGCCGAAATGCTCCGCGCAGCCGGCATCCGCCGGATCAACGTCAGCCTCGATAGCCGCGACCCTGATCGCTTCCGCCACATCACCCGGCACGGCGACCTGGCGCGGGTGCTCGACGGCATCGCCGCCGCGAAGATGGCGGGAATCGCGATCAAGATCAACATGGTAGCGCTCGAAGGTCTCAACCGGGATGAGATCGCGCCGATGCTCGCCTGGTGCGTCGAACAGGGCCACGACCTCAGCCTGATCGAGACGATGCCGCTGGGCATGATCGACGAGGATCGCGTCGACCGGTTCGTCCCGCTGACCGCGGTGTTCGAGGATCTGTCGCGACAGTTCGACCTGACCCGCGATCCCTGTTCGACCGGCGGCCCGGCGCGTTATTGGCGCGTCGGCGCCAGCCCGACGCGGCTCGGGCTGATTTCTCCGCTGACGGCCAATTTCTGCGACGGCTGCAACCGCGTCCGGCTGACCACCGAGGGGCGGCTCTATGCCTGCCTGGGCCATGACGACCAAGTCGACCTCAAGGCGGCACTGCGGTCGGGCGGCGCGGCGGGGCTCGATGCCGCGATCGACGAGGCGCTGGCGATCAAGCCCGCACGCCACGATTTCCGCATCGCTGCCGGTGCCGCCCCGGCGGTCGCGCGTCACATGAGCGTGACCGGCGGATGAAACGTGCACTGGTCGCCTCGCCGACCCCTCCCGCCCAGATCGCCGAGCAGGAGCTGCGCCAGACCTACGACTGGGTACCGGTCGACCAGGCCGACGTCGTGGTAGCGCTTGGCGGCGACGGTTTCATGCTTCAGACGCTCCATTCGATGCTCGATCGTCGTGGCGCGCCGGTGCCGGTGTTCGGCATGAACCTGGGCACGGTCGGCTTCCTGATGAACGAGTGGCGGCGCGAAGGGCTCGACGCGCGGCTCGAGCGCACGCGGCCGTTCAAGGTCACGCCGCTGCAGATGACCGCGCGGACGATCGCCGGCGAAACCTTCGTCCATCCGGCGATCAACGAGGTCTCGCTGCTCCGCGAGACCCGCCAGACCGCGAAGCTGGAAGTCACGGTCAACGATCGCGTGGTCATCCCCGAACTCGCCTGCGACGGGATCCTCGCCGCGACGCCGGCGGGGTCGACCGCCTATAATCTGTCGGCCAACGGCCCGATTCTGCCGCTCGGATCGGCGATGATCGCTCTGACTCCGATCTCGGCGTTTCGGCCGCGGCGCTGGCGCGGCGCGATCCTGCCCGAAAAGGCGCGGATCACGCTCAAGGTGCTGGAAGCGCCCAAGCGCCCGGTCTCGGCGGTCGCCGACCAGCACGAAGTGCGCGACGTCGCCCAGGTCGATATCGCGATCGACCGCTCGCGCGAATTGACCCTGTTGTTCGATCCCGAGCATGCGCTCGACGACCGCATCACGATGGAGCAGTTCGCCGCGTGAGGTTTACCGGAAATCAGGGGTTGCATCGTCAATCCGCAAAGGTATAGACGCGCCCTCCGGTGACGTTCCCTGATAGCTCAGCGGTAGAGCTCTCGACTGTTAATCGAGCGGCCGTAGGTTCGAATCCTACTCAGGGAGCCACCGCCGTCCTTCTGACATCGTTGCGCTCAGGCACGTCATAAGCCGCGACAAGGGCTATCTTCCAAATTGGCCCGACCGCCAGCGGCTTATCCACGCATCAACCGACCAGGGGCCCGCCCCGAGCAGCACCAAGGCCGCCAGACAGGCGAAGTAGAGCAGGGCGGTTTCGACTCCCGGTGGACCGAATTGCGGTCCCCGGGCGGTCACGGCGATCAATTTGATCGACGTGAAGCCGAATTGCTCATGGACGCTGAGCATGGCGACCAACAGGACCGCGACCATCGGAATGCTGGCGAGCGCGACGAACGCGCCGGCCAGTATCGCGATGCCGCCGGCCAGTTCCACGGCAATCGTGAGCCACGCCATCATGTGCGGCATCGGAGTGCCGATCGCCTCCACGATGCGGACGAAATTCTCCGGTCCCTTCTCGAGCTTGGCCAGGCCGTGCGCGAAAAAGCCGTAGCCAACGATCAGCCGCAACGGGATGGCCGCCCAGCGGGCCAGATTCGCGCCAGCAGGCATGATCGGGTCGATCACTCTCTCTCTCTCTCCCTTGTTCAGTGATCAAACGCGTCGTGCGGCGACGATCGGGCCACCGATCGACCGCTGGACGATGACGGCGCTGACGAGTCCGGGGGGCGCTGGGAGCACCCGATAGCTGACCCGCGTTCCGTTCCAACTGCCGAGGCGGATCAGTTGGCGCACGATGTCGCGGTGGACGATGGTGCGCCCGCCATTCTCCCCGGCGCGGATCGGCACCGCGATCGCACGTGGATCGTAGCGTACGAGCCAAACGATCGCCTTTCCCTTGCCCGCCGCGATGGCGATCGATCCACCGCCGCTGGAAATCGCCGGGCCGTCCGCCGGCCGGGCAAAGCGGCGCAAGGCGGCCTCGACTTCCGCGCGATCGCCGCCATTGACCACACCGCGGCCATTGACGATCATCTGCGGTGTCGCGACCGAATGCCGCCCGGCGGCGCGCGCGTAATCCCATTGACGCTCAGTGAAAGCGGGGCTCGCGAACGTGTCCTTCCAGCCGAGCTGATCCCAATAGGTCACGGCGAAACTTAGCGCGAGGACATCGGGCCGGTCGGCCAAGGCGTTGAGCACGGCGTCGGCGGGGGGGCAGGAGGAGCATCCCTGGCTCTGGTAGAGTTCGACCACTGCCGGCGCGGCGATGTCCGCCGCCGAGGTTGGCTGCGCGCCGCAGCCAGCGGTCAATATCAGTGGCAGGATCCAGAGTGCCTTCATATCGATGCGAGCCTTTCGTTGTTCCGCGCGACCGGTCGTTACGGGCTGAGATACGGTTCAGGGTTCTGCGCGGATGACCGCGACGCATTATCGGCTCGGCGGGCCGTCGAATTGCGGACGTGCGGCCGTCGACGAACAGGCGTCGGCCCGCCGAGGCGGCCCTGCACACCATTATTCGCCTGTCGATCGAAGGAGATGCGACCAGTCGATCGTTACCGCTATGGTATCGGGAGCAAAATCCGTTCATTCTGCGTTCCAAGAGGGCGGGATAGGATGGAGCGTTGCTCAATCCCGTTGAACGGAGATTTTAAAATGACGTCTTCCCTGCGTCGTGTAGCCCTGATGGGCGCCGTGGCCGCGACATCGCTGATGCTCGCGGGCTGCATGACCGAAACTACCTATCGTCCCGCGACCGGCGCGGGTTTCTCGCGAGAGGGCTATTCCGATCGCCAGATCGAGGCCAACCGCTTTCAGGTGACCTTCTCGGGCAATACGATGACCAGCCGCGACAAGGTCGAGCGTTACCTGCTGTTCCGCGCCGCGGAACTGACCAAGCAGCAGGGCTATGACTATTTCGTCATGGCCGATCGCGACACCGACAAGAAGACGCGGACCTATGTCAACGATTTCGGCGGTCCTTACGGGGGCGGCCTGTGGGGTCCGCGCTGGCGCTATTTCGGCCGTGGCTATGGCTGGCGTAGCTGGGACCCGTTCTGGGGCGATCCGTTCTTCGATCGCGACATCAACGTCGACACGGTCGAGAAATATGAGGCGACCGCCGAGATCGTGATGGGCAAGGGACCCAAGCCGGCCGGCAACGTCCGCGCGTTCGATGCGCAGTCGGTGATCAACAATATCGGGCCGACGGTGGTGATGCCGAAATAAGGCGCCGACCCAGGATCAAATGAAAAGGCCGGGGAGCGATCCCCGGCCTTTTGCTTTTTGAAAGCCCTCTCCCGCTGGCGGGAGCACCGGGCCGGTCATGCCCCCGGCATGACCTGAACAGCGCGGGGCGCTGTTCACCCGGTGCAGGTTGGGTAAGGGTCTTCTTTCTTCTTCAAAGCGGCTTTCGCCCAAAAAGAAGAAAGAAGACCCTCTCCCTCCCACCGCCTTCGGCGGCGGGTCCCTCCCTCTCCCGCAAGCGGGAGAGGGAAATATGGGTCATACCTTCAGGCGATCTGCCCGTGGCAATGCTTGTACTTGAGCCCCGAGCCGCATGGGCATGGCGCGTTGCGGCTGACCTTGCCCTCCCAGTCCTTGGGGTCCTCGCCGAGATCGGGCTGTTCGGGCCGGACGATCGACAAGGGCGGCAGCCCCAGGTCGCCCAACAGGCGCGATCCGCCGTCGATATCGGCGCTGTCGTCGTCGCCCGAGAACGGGTCGAAATGCTGGGTGATGAAATCGGGCAGTTCGGGGAGCTCGGGTGGTGCCTGGAAGCGGAATTCGGCGGTCGCCAGCACGCGCGTCACGTCCTCGCGGATCGCGCCCAGCATACGCTCGAACAAGGCGAAGGCTTCCTGCTTGTACTCGTTGATCGGCGTCTTCTGCGCATAAGCGCGCAAGTGGATGACCGGGCGCAGGGCGTCGAGCGTCGCGAGATGCTCCTTCCAGTGATGATCGAGATTCTGGATCAGGATCGACTTCTCGATCATCGTCCATTGCTCGGGCTCGATATCGGCGGCCTTGGCGTCGACCAGCGCGGCAGCGGCATGATTGAGCCGCTCCTCGACCATTTCGACGTCGACCGACTCCTCCTTGAGCCAGTCGTCGATCGGCGGCTCGATCCCGAGCAGGTCGCTGACCTTCGCCTTCATTCCCTCGACATCCCATTGCTCGGGGTAGGAATTGGGCGGGCAATGATCGCTGACGATCGTGTTGACCGTTTCCGTCCGCATGTCGACGACGACGTCGCCGACCGCTTCGGCATCCATGATGTCGTTGCGCTGCTCGTAAATGACCTTGCGCTGGTCGTTCATGACGTCGTCATATTCGACGACCTGCTTGCGGATATCGTAGTTGCGCGCCTCGACCTTCTTCTGCGCGGTCTCGATCGCCTTCGACATCCAGCGCGACGGCGGCAGCGCCTCGCCATCTTCGAGGCTCGAGCGCATCATCTTGGCGAACAACGTGTTCGGCCCGAAGATGCGCAGCAAGTCGTCGTCGAGGCTGAGGTAGAAGCGCGACAGGCCGGGGTCGCCCTGGCGGCCCGACCGGCCGCGCAGCTGGTTGTCGATACGCCGGCTCTCGTGGCGCTCGGTGCCGAGCACGAACAGGCCGCCGGCCGCCAGCACTTCCTGCTTCTCGACCACGATCTCCTGGCGGATACGCTCGATCGCGGCGTCGCGCTCCGGTCCCTCGGGCATCTCGCTCAATTCGTCCTCGACGCGGAATTCGAGATTGCCGCCGAGCTGAATGTCGGTGCCGCGGCCGGCCATGTTGGTCGCGATGGTGACCGCGCCCTTGCGCCCGGCCTGGGCGACGATATGCGCTTCCATCTCGTGGTAGCGCGCGTTGAGCACCTTGTGCTCGACCTTTTCCTCGTGGAGGAATTCGGACAGCATTTCCGATTTCTCGATCGACACCGTGCCGACCAGCACCGGCTGGCCCTTTTCGGCATGAACCTTGATCGCCTTGGCGATGCCGCGGAATTTGTCCTCGAGGTTCTTGTAGAACGAATCCTCTTCGTCGACGCGCTGCACCGGCACGTTGGTCGGGATCGACACGACGTTCATCTTGTAGATGTCGTAGAATTCGGCCGCTTCGGTCGCCGCGGTGCCGGTCATGCCCGACAGCTTGGGATACATGCGGAAATAATTCTGGAAGGTGATCGACGCCATCGTCTGGTTCTCGGGCTCGATCTCGACTCCTTCCTTGGCTTCGACCGCCTGGTGCAGGCCGTCGGACCAGCGCCGGCCGTCCATCATGCGGCCGGTGAACTCGTCGATGATGATGACCTTGCCGTCCTTGACGATGTAATCGATGTCGCGCTTGAACATCATGTTCGCGCGCAGCGACTGGTTCAGGTGGTGGACCACCTGAGTATTCTCGAAATCGTAAAGGTTATCGCCCTGGAGCAATCCGGCCGCTTCCAGCATGCGCTCGACGGTCTCGGTCCCTTCCTCGGTCAAGGTGACCGACTTCTGCTTCTCGTCCTTCTCGTACAATTCGGGCGCGAGTTGCTTCACCACCGCGTCGACGCTCTTGTAGAGTTCCGACTTGTCGTCAGTCGGGCCGGAAATGATCAGCGGGGTGCGGGCTTCGTCGATCAGCACCGAATCGACTTCGTCGACGATCGCCATGGCGAACGGGCGCTGGACCATCTGGTCGCGCTCGTATTTCATGTTGTCGCGCAGATAGTCGAAGCCGAATTCGTTGTTGGTGCCGTAGGTAATGTCCGAGCCGTAAGCTTCCTTACGCTGGAAGTCGGTCAGATTGGGGACGATGACGCCAACCGTCAGGCCTAGGAATCTGTAGACCTGGCCCATCCACTCGGCATCGCGCTTGGCCAGGTAATCGTTGACCGTGATGACATGGACGCCGGTCCCCGGCAGCGCGTTCAGATACACCGCCAGCGTCGCGACCAGCGTCTTGCCCTCGCCCGTCCGCATTTCGGCGATTTCGCCACGATGGAGGACGATGCCGCCGACCATCTGAACGTCGTAATGGCGCTGGCCGAGCACGCGCTTGGCCGCCTCGCGCACCGTCGCGAAGGCCTCCGGCAGCAAATCGTCGAGCGTCTCGCCATTGGCCAGCCGCTCGCGGAACAACACGGTCTGGTTGGCGAGCGTGGCGTCGTCCATCGCCTGGAGCGCGGGTTCGAAGCTGGCGATCTTGTTGACGATCGAACCGAGCGACTTGACGTACCGGTCGTTGGACGACCCGAAAATGGATTTGGCGAGTCCGCCGAGCATGGTGGTTTCCTGTTATATGAAAGCGCACGGCCGCACGGGGCCGCGCCGGATGAAATGCGAAAGGAAAGGGCGACGCGGGCGCTATTCGCGCCGGCGGCTCGCAAAAGCGGGGATCGCGTCGGCCAATGCGAGGGCGGGCATCGCCCGCATCGTCGCGTGCACCGGCCCGGCAATCGCCTGAACCGGCCGTGCCGCGACCTGACGCCGCACCGCGGCGGTCGCCTTGACCACCGTCGCGACGACGCTGCTGCTGAGCGCGGTCGGCGCCTGCGCCGCGCGCGCACCCGCCGTGCCGCCCAAGGCGGACAACAGAGCGGACAAGAGCAGGATCAGGTTCAAGCCGACTTTACTTCATCAATCGTGACGGACGGTGACATAGGGACGCG
>NZ_JBQCCN010000170.1:0-6787 GCF_051962185.1 Sphingomonas sp. | reverse complement strand
TTGGGCGGCGCACACCGCGATCCCGCGGCGGCGATCGACGCACTGGGCGACGCAATGGCGAACGCGCTGGGCGGACTTCACAATATGAGCCCGGAACAGCTGAAGCTCGACCGCCGCGACAAGTTCCTGGCGATGGGGCGGCTGTAAATTCCCTCTCCCCGTGGGAGAGGGAGGGAGCCGCGCGCAGCGCGGCGGAAGGGTGAGTGCAGCAGCTCACCGCTTAACTCGACCCTCACCTTCCCACTCGGCTGCGCCGAGCGGGCCCCTTCCTCTCCCAAAGGGAGAGGAGATTAAATGAAAAAGGGCGGCGGAACCGAAGTTCCACCGCCCTTCTTTGTCAGCAGTAAGCGTTGGAGCTTACGAAGCCTTCATGTTCGACGACACGTTGGTGAAGGTCGTCTTCAGCTGGTTGCCCAGGCCCTGCATCGCGGCGATCGCGGCGACGGCGATGAGCGCGGCGATCAGGCCGTACTCGATGGCGGTGGCACCCTTCTTGTTGGTGAAAATCTTGCGAATGGTCTTCATTTCCGGTCTCCGTGGTTCGAACTACTTCAGTCACCCGGCTGAACCAGGAAATGCCCCCGTCCAGCAGTCCGAATCAGTAAGCCGGGGCGGTTGAGAAAATCTTAAAGCGCGTAAGGAATTGTTCCGGTCCGGCATCAATGCGCGTTCTGGACCTTGGTCGACACGTCGTTCCACATACCGGTCGTGGTACTGGCCAGGCCCTGAAGCGCGGCGATCATCGCCAGGACGACCAACGACAGGATCAGGCCATATTCGACGGCGGTCGCGCCTCTGCGACTCCCGGCCAAACGGCGAAGGACATGGATCATCGCTTTTTTGCCGCGTACGGCTCCCCAATCTGATCACAAATGCTAGGCACTTTTCGTTAACGAATGACCAACAGCGCAACGGACGCAGTCGTAATGACCCTGATGACCGTGGTCGCGGTCGCCCTGACCGATCGCGACGGCCGCGTCCTTATCGCTCAACGCCCCGAGGGGAAGGAGCATGCCGGCCTGTGGGAATTTCCCGGCGGCAAGGTCGAGCCGGGCGAATCCCCGGAGGCTGCGCTGGTTCGCGAGCTTCACGAAGAGCTTGGCGTGGCGATCGCACCGGCGGCGCTGGCGCCGCTCGCGTTCAGCAGCGGGCCGCGTGCGACGCGGCACTTGCTCTTGCTGTTGTATCGTTGCACCGAATGGCAGGGGGAGCCGTCCGCGCTCGATGCGGCGGCGTTGCGCTGGGTGCGGCCGGACGCGCTGTCGGACATCGACATGCCGCCCGCGGACCGGCCGTTCGTTTCAATCCTTGCGGCCGAGCGTCGCGGCTAAGGAGGTCGTGGCGCTGCCGCGACGCGCCGGCTTGGGCTGGTCAGGCGAGGGCGCCCAACCGGTCAGGAAGATCAGGTCGAACCGCTCGGCGGTGCGACCGTCGGGATCGGCACGCTCGGCGAACGCCGTCGCCGCCGCGCCCAACGTGCGCCGATCAAGCGGCACGCGGCCCTTGAGCACATTGGTCGCCGCCATCCCGCGCAGGTCGCCGATCAGCCGGAACAGGTCGGGATAGCGCACGCTCAGCGTCTCGCCATCGGCGACCGGGAGCGCGAACCCGGCGCGAACCAGCAGGTCGCCCGCCGAGCGCACGTCGATCATCGGATGGAATCGAGCCGCCGGCCGTTCGGCCTCGGCTTGCAGAAAGGATGCGCGCAGGGTCGGCAGGCTGGTGCCGCCGACGAATGCGGCGAGGAACAGACCGTCGGGCACCAGCGCCCGGCGCATCTGGGCGAGCGCGCCCGGCACGTCGTTGACGCTGTCGAGCACGCCGGCGGAGACGACAAGGTCGAAGCTTTCCGGCGCGACCGGGAGCCCGTCCTCGTCCGCCTGGATGCCGCCGGCCTGCTCCGCGAACAGGCACCCGGCGTCAATCCTGGTCAGCGCACTTCCCGGGGGCGGCACGAACGCCCCGTCGAAACATCCGACCTCCAGCACGCGCTCGAACCGCCGGTTCACGCTGTCGAGCCGCTCCGCGATCCCGTCGAGCATAGCCGCGCGCAGGAAATCGTGCTCGGCATAGCTGGGCGCGGCGCGGTCGCGGCGCAGGCGGCGCGCCGCGCGATCGAAGATTTCCGGGGAGTCCATCGCGCGCGCTTGTGCCGCCGCGACGACCGCGCGACAAGAGCGTCATGGGGCTGAGGGAAGTTGTCGACGACACGCTCGCGCTGGCGCTGCCGCCGCGCTGCCCCGGTTGCGGCGCGGTGGTGCGTGGCGACCATCGCTTCTGCGCGACCTGCTGGGACTCGCTCGACTTCATCGGCGCGCCGTGGTGCGCGACCTGTTGCACGCCGTTCGAGGTCGATCGCGGCGCCGATGCGCAATGCGGCGCCTGTCTCGCCAACCCGCCGATCCATGCCGGAGCGCGTGCGGCGGTCGCTTATGGCGAGGTCGCCAAGACCGTTGCGCTGCGGCTCAAATATGGCGGCCGGCTCGCGTTCGCGACGACCGCGGCGCGGCTGATGGCGCGGCATTTGCCGGGGGACGCCGACCTGCTCGTACCGGTGCCGCTGCATCGCTGGCGATTGTGGGGGCGCGGCTACAATCAGGCGGCGCTGATCGCCGATGCGTTGTCGAGCCGGAGCGGCGTGATCCACGATCCCCTGGTGCTGCGTCGGACCAGACGCACGCCCGCGTTGCGCGGGATGAACCCGCGCCAGCGCCGCGATGCGGTGCGCGCCGCGTTCGTCGTCTCGCGCCGGCTGGAGGGCGAACACGTCGTGCTGGTCGACGATGTCTATACCAGCGGCGCCACGACCGACGCCTGCACGCGGGTGTTGCTCAAGGCGGGGGCCGGGCGCGTCACCGTGCTGTGCTGGGCGCGGGTGGTCGGCGATACGTCCGATTGACAAGCCGCGCGGCGCTCTCCACCTGATTGTATTATGGCAAAGGTCGAAATCTATACCAAGGCGTGGTGCCCCTATTGCGTGCGCGCGACGAAATTGCTCGCCGCCAAGGGCGTCGAGCCGATCGAATATGACGTGACGATGGGCGGTCCCAAGAAGGCCGAGATGATCGAGCGATCGGGCGGCCGCATGACCATGCCCCAGGTGTTCATCGACGGAAAGCATATCGGCGGCTCCGACGACCTCGCCGCGCTCGACGCGCGGGGAGGGCTCGACCCGCTGCTCGCGACATGAAGATCGCAATACTCCAGACGACCAGCGGGATCGACCCCGCCGCCAACGCCGCGACGCTCTGCCATGCGGTGGCCGAGGCCGCGGCGGGCGGGGCGGCGATGCTGTTCACGCCGGAAATGTCGGGGCTGGTCGATCGCGACCGCGGGCGTGCGGCCAAGAATGTCTGGATGGAGGACGAGGATCCGGTACTCGCCGCGGTGCGCGCGGCGGCGGCCGAGCATCGCCTGTGGGTGCATATCGGCTCGCTGATGATCCGCCGCGCCGACGGCAAGCTCGCCAACCGCGGTTTCGTGATCGACGACCGGGGCGCGATCCGCGCGCGCTACGACAAGCTCCATTTGTTCGACGTCGACCTGCCGAGCGGCGAGAGTTGGCGCGAATCCGCCGCTTATACGGCGGGGGAGGGCGCCGTGGTGGTCGACACGCCGGCCGGCGCGCTGGGCACGACAATCTGCTACGATTTGCGCTTTCCCGACCTCTATCGCGCGCTGACCGATGCCGGGGCGACGATCCTGGCGATGCCGGCCGCCTTCACCCGCCCGACCGGCGCGGCGCATTGGCATGTCCTGTTGCGTGCGCGGGCGATCGAAGGCGCGGCGTTCGTCGTGGCGGCGGCGCAGACCGGGGTGCATGAGGATGGACGCGCGACATACGGCCATTCGCTGGTGATCGATCCCTGGGGCGAGGTGCTGCTCGACATGGGGGAGGAGCCCGGGCTGGGCTTCGCCGAGCTCGACCCGGCCGCGCTCGAAGATGTCAGAATGCGCGTCCCCGCGCTCAAGCATCGCCGCCCGATCCCCGAAGTGGTGCGGGCATGATCGTGTTCGACCTCAAATGCGGCGCCGGCCATGTGTTCGAAGCATGGTTCGGGTCGTCGGGCGACTATCGGGATCAGCTCGCGCGGGGATTGGTCAGTTGCCCATTGTGCGGCGACGGCGCGATCGAGAAAGCGTTGATGGCGCCCAACATCGCGACCGGGGGCAATGTTCAGACGGCGCGGACCGCGGCTCCGGCCGGCCCCGATGGCGTGACGCCCGAGGTCATGAAGGCGGCAATGGCCGAACTGGCGGCGATGCAGAAGAAGGCGCTCGAGGGATCGACCTGGGTCGGCAACAGCTTCGCCAATCGCGCCCGCGCGATGCACGACGGCGAAGAGGCGCATGCGCCGATTCACGGCCAGGCGTCGCCCGAGGACGCGAAGGCGCTGATCGACGATGGCGTGACCGTCGCGCCCTTGCCGTTTCCGGTCGTTCCACCCGAAGCCTGCAATTGACCGGTTCCCGCGCGCCCGGTACGAGCCGGCACGTGGTTCCGTAGCTCAGCCGGATAGAGCGCCACTTTCCTAAAGTGGGCGTCGGGGGTTCGAGTCCCTCCGGGACCACCACCCCTAGTTTAAGGCGTTGTATTTACGCGAAAGCGCTCTGTTGAAATGGATAACCCGCCCACTCGGTCTCCTATTTCGTCTGCAGGCGCGTTGAGCTTATCGCCGTTCGTTGAAGCGGCGGTGAGAGAAGGCACGAAGTATCTTATCGGTTGAGCGGCAGTCGGAGATATCTTTCGGTGTGGGGAGCCGCGCACCCGGGTAGCGTCGCGACTCGCGAGTCGTTGAAGGAGCGGAGGGGCGATGCGGGCGCCGGTCGGAGAATGGTTGAGCTTCGCACTCGGCATCGTGATCGGCGTGGCGCTTTGCTTCGCCGCCGCATTTGTGTCGCCGACTCGCCCGACCGTGCGCGAGCCGGCGACAAATAACTCATCGCCCTTCGCCGCTGCCGAAGCGCGAGTTGTGCGAGGCCTGGCCAACCCGAAGTCGGTGCGCTTCGCTGACGAGATGCATGGGTTGAAGGTTCCGCGTTCAGTGTGCGGCACCTATCGGGCGACGGCCGGGAGCGGCAAGCCCACGAGGCCCGTCAGCTTCATCGTCGTCGAAGACGCCTTGTACCTGCGCATTGAGGGGAATCCGGAAGGCTTCGACCGCATCGCAGCGCTGGTGGGCTGCTAGACGGCTCCAAATACTTCCACGGCGCCCAGCGGTGGATCGCATGGATGTCGCGCGCCGGAAGGCGGAAGTGTCGCGACACGTTCTATTGGTCGAGCAAGATAAAGTCGCCGCCCCGCGCAACTTCCTTGATCAGGACGCCGGCGACGGGACCGCTCAGGTCTTCTCACGCCGGATGAACCGCAAGACGATGGTGTATCGCCAGTCTTCGGCAGGGGCGTCAGATCGGCGCGCGTGCCGGTCGCTGGCGCTCCGCCAGCGCATGCTTCCAGCGCTGACGGAGTTCGCCCGGGCGCGCGTCATATCGTTGGTCGAGAAAGTCGGCGGCGATGACGCGGTCGGTGCGGAAATGGCGGAAATCGCGGCGCAGCTCGCACCAGGCTGCGATCACCCGGGCCTGTTCGAAAAAGCCGATGATGACCGGCCAGACGATTCGATCGCTGACCTCTCCCCGCTCGTCGCGATAGTCGATGCGGATCTTGCGGCCTTCGCGGATCCACGTGCGGACGAGGCCGAGGTCGATCGTATCGGGCGCCGCCTTGTTATGCGGCGGCGTGCCGATCGAGGGATCGGCGAGGAAGGGGCGCAGCTTTTCCGGGACGACGGAGGTGATCTTGGCGATCAGGTCACGCGCGGCCGCGGCCAGCACCGGGTCGCCGCGGCCGGCCACCCATTGCGCGCCAAGCACCGCCGCCTCGATCTCGTCGGGGGTCAGCATCAAGGGCGGCATGTCGAACGCGTCGTCGAGGATATAGCCGAACCCCGCCTCGCCGGTGATCGGGACGCGCTGGCCGATCAGGTCGGCGACGTCGCGATAGACGGTGCGCGGCGAGACCTCGAGCTCGGCGGCGATGTCCTGCGCGGTCACCGGGCGCGACGAGCGGCGCAGGATCTGGATGATTTGGAACAATCGATCGGCGCGACGCATGGCTAGGGTGCAGACCCGCTACTAATGAGGTCGAGACGTTCCACCGCCCAATCCACCAACAAAGGGCGGCAGCCATGTCCGGGCGCTGTGGCGCGTCGGGGCACTCGAACGGAGGAACATCCCCGTTCTTCGCACTCCTCCTCCCACAGCATCCCGGACATGACTGTCTCGATCCTCATTAGTAGCGGTCTGCACCCTCAACACTCCTACTGACAGAATGCTGTCAGTAGGGTGGTTCTACAAGCCTTTTTGTCGAGCGGCGATCGGTTCGCCGTCCCCGAACGAAGGAGCAGAAGATGATCACTCTCTACCACGCCCCGCAATCGCGTTCGTCCCGGATCATCTGGCTGCTCGAGGAAATCGGCGCGCCCTATACGATCCGCCCGGTGTCGATCTTCCGCCCGATGACCGGGCAGGGGGTGCCCGACGCCGCCAATCCGCATCCCGACCAGCGCGTGCCGGCGATCGAATATACCGGCATGATGGTCGCGGAATCGGTCGCGATCGTGCTGTGCCTGGCGGACGCCTTTCTGCAGGCTCGCCTGGCGCCGGCGCCGGACGCGGCCGAACGCGGCACCTATCTCACCTGGCTCGCCTGGTATGCCGCGGAGATGGAGCCGGCGATGTTCGCGGCGATGTCGGGCGAACTGGGCAGCGCGCCGCACAAGCAGCG